>NZ_DASYTH010000292.1:0-64033 GCF_036002505.1 Actinophytocola sp.
CTAAACCCAGCCACAGCCGAAACCGCCACCCGCCAACACGACCGCACCACCCCGACGGGCCCTGCGCACCCACCCCCAACCACAGGCCCAATCACAACCCACCACTTCTGAACACGCCCTCCTTACCAGGCGATGCCGAGCAGGGCGTCCACGGCGGTGCGGACCAGTTGTGGCGCCGCGTGATCGTGGCCGCCCGCGGTGAGCGCCTCGGTGGTCCAGGCGTCCACGGCGAGAAGCGCCTTCGGGGTGTCGAGGTCGTCGGCCAGGTGGGTGCGCAGGCGGGCGACCGTGTCCGCGGCGTCGGGTCCCGCGGGGAGCGAGACGGCGGAGCGCCAGCGGGCGAGGCGGTCCTCGCCGGCGTCGAGGAGGTCCTCGGTCCAGGTGCGGTCGGTGCGGTAGTGGGCGGAGAGCAGGGCGAGCCGGACGGCCATCGGGTCGACGCCGTCGCCGCGCAGGCGGGAGACGAACACCAGGTTGCCGCGGGACTTGGACATCTTCTCGCCGTCCAGGCCGATCATGCCGGCGTGCACGTAGTGCCGGGCGAACGGGTGCTGGCCGGTGAGCGCCTCGGCGTGGGCGGCGCTGAACTCGTGGTGCGGGAAGATCAGGTCGGAGCCACCGCCCTGCACGTCGAAGCCCATGCCCAGCCGGTTCAGCGCGATCACGCTGCACTCCACGTGCCAGCCCGGGCGACCGGAGCCCAGCTCGCCGTCCCAGCTCGGCTCCCCCGGCCGGGCGACCCGCCAGAGCAGCGCGTCCAGCGGGTGGCGCTTGCCCGGGCGGTCCGGGTCGCCGCCGCGCTCGGCGAACAGCGCGCGCATGGTCGGCTCGTCGTAGTGGGACACCGAGCCGAACGTGCCGATCGCCTCGTGCGCGTAGTACACGTCCGGGTAGTCATCATTCACCCGATAGGCGATGCCGTCGGCGAGCAGCTTGGCAACCACCTCGGTGATCTCCGGGACGGCCTCGACCGCGCCGATGTAGTCCCGCGGCGGCAGCACCCGCAGTGCCTCCATGTCCTCCCGGAACAGCGCCGTCTCCCGCATGGCCAGCACCAGCCAGTCGGTCTGGTCGCGGTCGGCGCGCTCGAGCAGCGGGTCGTCCACATCCGTGACGTTCTGCACGTAGTGGACCGCGTGCCCGTTGTCCAGCCACTGCCGGTGCACCAGGTCGAAGGCGAGGTAGGTGGCGGCGTGGCCGAGGTGGGTGGCGTCGTACGGGGTGATGCCGCAGACGTACATGGTCGCGGTCGCGCCCGGGGCGGTGGGGCGGATCTCCCGGGTGGCGGTGTCGTACAACCGCAGTGGCCGCGGGGTCCCGGCCAGGCGCGGGACCGGGTGGGATTGCCAGCTCTGCATGTCTCAACGGTAAACGCCGAGGTGACGACCCCGGCAGCCCGTCCCACACCGCGATCCCATGACTAACCACTCGATTTGGGGATGATCCTCGCTGTCGCGCGTGCGGCTGCCCGTTCGACTTTCTCCAGTAGACATGTGTCGTTCCCGGAAGGAGCGCAGGGCGATGGACGTACGGGCCGAACGGGTGATTCCGGTGTCACTCGAGCGGGTGGCCGAGTATGCGATGGACTGGCGGCACGATCACGAGTGGACGCAGGGCATCAAGCAGGCCGAGCTGACCACGCCGGCCCCCGGCGGTGGGTTCGGGGCCGGCGCCGAGGTCACCCGCACCGCGTACTTCCTCGGCAAGCGGATCGACTACGTGCTGCGGGTGCAGAGCTACGAGCCGCCGTCGCTGCTGGACATGAAGTCGGTGGCCGGCCCGTTCCCGATGCACGTGACCTACCGGTTCAACGCGCACCCGGACGGCACGCTGGCCAGCATCCAGATCCAGGGCGGGGCCGGCGGTTACTACCGGATCGCCGGACCGCTGCTCGGGCTGATGGTGCGGGCCAACATCCGCAAGGATCTTCGGGATCTCGCCCGGCAGCTGTCCTGATCGCACGGTGCCGTTCGACTGGTTGGTGGAAGGCGCCGAGCGGGTGCCGCGAGCACGAGGAGAGTTCGATGAAGTACCTGTTGTCGATCTACAGCAACCCAGCGAACTGGGCGGTCCTGCCGGAGTCCGAACGGGACGGTCTGATGGCCGAGTACGCCGTGTTCAGCAAGGAGATCATGGACTCCGGGGAGTTGGTGGACGGCGCGCCGCTGGCCGACTTCAGCACGGCGCAGACGGTGCGGGTGCGGTCTGGCAGCCCCGAGGTGGTGGACGGGCCGTTCGCCGAGTCGAAGGAGCACCTCGCCGGCTACTACATCGTGGAGTGCGGTAGCCAGGCCCGGGCGGTGGAGATCGCGCTGCGGATCCCGGACGCCCGGTTCAACGCGGTCGAGGTGCGCGCGCTGCTGGACATGGGCGGCCAGGAGATGTGATTGGACCTGGTCCGGTCGAGGGCCTGCTGCGCGAGCTCGCGCCGCAGGCCCTTGGCGCGATGTTGCGACGCGGGCACGGGGACTTCGGGGCGGCGGAGGACGCGGTGCAGGAGGCTCTGCTGGCGGCCTCCCAGCAATGGCCCGGAGAAGGCGTGCCGGCGAACCCGCGTGGCTGGTTGATCACGGTGGCGGCCCGGCGGCTCGTCGACTGGCAGCGGCGGGAGACCGCGCGGCGGCCCAAGGAGGCGGCCGCGGCGGACTGGGTGCCGACCGAGGAGCTGTGCACCCCGGGGCCGGACTCGGCCGCGGCGGCCCGGGACGACAGCCTCGCGCTGCTGTTCCTGTGCTGCCATCCCGAGTTGCCGCGCCCGGCGCAGGTGCCGCTGACCCTGCGGGCGGTCGGCGGGCTGACCACCGCGGAGATCGCCCGCGCTTACCTGGTGCCGGAGACCACGATGGCCCGACGGATCGGGCGGGCGAAGAAGCGAATCGCGGACACCGGGCTGTCATTCGCGCTGCCCGGGCCGTCCGAGTTCCCGGTCCGGCTGGTGGCCGTGCTCGAGGTGCTCTACCTGATCTTCAACGAGGGGTACACGGCGAGCAGCGGGCCGCTGCTGCACCGGGCCGATCTGACCGTCGAAGCGATTCGATTGTGCCGGCAGCTGAACGCTCAGGTGCCTGCGGAGGGTGAGGTCGCCGGGTTGCTCGCGCTGATGCTGCTCACCGACGCGCGGCGGGCCGCCCGGGTGGACACCAACGGGGCGCTGGTTCCACTGGCCGAGCAGGACCGGACCCGGTGGGACACCGGGCTGATCGCCGAGGGCACGGCGCTGATCGACGCGTCGCTGCGGGATCATCCGGTCGGGCCGTACCAGCTTCAGGCGGCGATCGCGGCCGTGCACGGCGAGGCGCACGAGGCCGAGGACACCGATTGGACGCAGATCGTGAGCCTGTACGGGATTCTGGCCCGGATCGCGCCGAGCCCGGTGGTGACGCTGAACCGGGCCGTCGCGGTGGGCATGGCCGACGGCGCGCCGGCTGGGCTCGCCGTGCTCGACGAGCTGGACGACGACCCGCGGCTGGCGCACCACCACCGGCTGGCCGCGGTGCGCGCGCACCTGCTGGAGATGGCCGGCGATCCGGTCGCCGCGCGCCGGCACTACGAGCTGGCCGCACGCGCGACCGCCAGCGCACCGGAGCGGAGCTACCTGCTGAACCGGGCATCCCGGCTGGCTTAGCGCGTGTCTCAAAGGGATGAGGCTGGGTTTCCGGGTGCGGCTGTTGGCGGTGTGGTTGCCAGACGCGGGCTCGCCTACCCCTGGGGTTCGGGGAGCGTGTGGCTGGTGGTGCTGCTGTGGCGAGCGGGTGGCAGGACCTGACGTCACGAAGGGACCCTTCCTGTCCTTGAGCGTCCTAAATGGAGTCCTTCAAGACACGGAGCCACACCCATCGCCGTTTCGGGACCGAAGTGCTGAAAATCGGGCACTTCCGACCCCAGGTGGTGATCATGTTGGTTGCGCCATGTGGCAGGAATGGTGGGAAGCTCGTCATTGCGGCCATGAGCGGCGGGCGACAGGATCGGGAGCGTGGCGAGCCGATCCGTGCTGATCTGCCTGTTCGACGGTGTGCAGAGCCTGGACGTCACCGGGCCGCTCGAGGTGTTCGCCGGGGCGGAGCACTACGAGATCAGCACGGCGAGCGTGGGCGGGGTGCCGGTGCGCACGTCCAGCGGGCTGGCGCTGGTGCCGGATCGCGACCTTCGAAGCGCTTCGACGCCGCACACGTTGGTGGTGCCGGGTGGGCCGAGCACCCGGAAGCCGGACCCCGAGTTGGTCGAGCTCGTTCGTCGAAGCGCTTCGACGGCTCGGCGCGTGGTGTCGGTGTGCACCGGGGCGTTCGTGCTCGCCGAGGCGGGAGCGCTGGACGGCCGGCGGGTCACCACGCACTGGGCCGCGTGCGCGTCGCTGGCATCGCGCTTTCCGAACGTCACGGTGGATCCGGAGCCGATCTTCGTGCGGGACGGTCGGTTCATCACCTCCGCGGGCGTCACCGCCGGCATTGACGCGGCACTCGCGGTGGTCGAGGAGGACCTCGGCCGGGACCGGGCCCTGACCATCGCCCGGTACCTGGTGATGTTCCTGCGCCGGCCGGGCAACCAGACGCAGTTCAGCGAGCAACTCGCCGCCCAGCTCGCGCATCGGGAGCCGATCCGCGACGTGCAGCGGTGGGTGGCGGACAACCCCGGGGTGGATCTGTCCGTCGAAGCGCTTGCCCAGCGGGCAAACCTTTCGCCACGCCAATTTGCCCGGGCGTTCACCGCGGAGGTCGGGGTGACGCCGGGGAAGTACGTCGGCAGCGTGCGGCTGGAGACCGCACGCCGGCTGCTGGAGGACACCGGGGACGGCGTGGCCGAGATCGCCCAGCGGTGCGGGTACGGCACCCCCGAGGCGATGCGCCGCGCGTTCCTGCGCACGGTCGGTGTCGGTCCGGCCGAGTACCGCCGCCGTTTCTGATTTCCCTCAACCGCAAGGAGATCCATGATGCAGATCGCGATCGTGCTGTTCGAGCGGTTCACCGCGCTGGATGCGGTCGGGCCGTACCAGGTGCTGAGCCTGCTGCCCGAGGCGGAGACCGCGATCGTGGCCGAGCGGGCCGGGCCGGTGCGCGACGACCGGGGCAGCCTGGCGATGGTCGCCGCCGCGGCGCTGACCGACGTGCCGGCGCCCGACATCGTCGTGGTGCCGGGCGGTCCGGGCGCGCGCGAGCAGCTGTCCGACGGCCCGCTGCCTGAATGGCTGCGCGCCGCCGACGCCACCAGCACGTGGACCACGTCGGTGTGCACCGGCTCGCTGATCCTCGCCGCCGCCGGGCTGCTGGCTGGACGCCGGGCCACCACGCACTGGAGCGCCACCGACCGGTTGGCCGAGCTCGGCGCGGAACCGGTTGGCGAACGGGTGGTGTTCGACGGCAAGTACGTGACTGCCGCCGGGGTCTCCGCCGGCATCGACATGGGCCTCACCCTGGCCGGCACCATCGCCGGAGACCGGGTGGCGCAGGCGATCCAGCTCGCCATCGAGTACGACCCGCAGCCGCCGTACCACGCGGGCTCCCCCACCACCGCGCCGGCCGAGGTCACCGCGGGACTGCTCCGCATCCTGTCGGACGCGCGGTAGCCGCCGCCGGAGTAGCGTCGTGCTGTCGACTCGTGCGGGAGACGCACCAACTTTCCCGAGCTGGAGGGGACAGCATGACCGAGGTGAAGCGGGGCCGGATCAAGATCGAGACCAGCGCGAAGCGGGTGCGGGCGTACCTCGCCGGCCGGGCCGTGGTGGACACGACCCGGCCGGTGCTGGTGTGGGAGAAGCCGTACTACCCCACCTATTACCTGCCGGCCGAGGACGTGCTGGCCAAGTTGGAGGCGAACGGCGAGGTCAAACACTCGCCCAGCCGCGGCGACGGCACCGGGTACGACGTGGTGATCGACGGGCACACGGCCGCGGGCGCTGCGCTCCGCTACCGTGACTCGCCCATCCCGGAGCTGCGCGACCTCGTCCGTCTCGAGTGGACGGCCATGGACGAGTGGCTGGAGGAGGACGAGCCGGTCTACGTCCACCCGCGCGACCCGTACACCCGGATCGACATCCTGGCCAGCTCACGGCATGTGGTAGTCGAGGTGGACGGGGTGCGGGTGGCCGACTCGACCTCGGCGCGGATCCTGTTCGAGACCGGGCTGCCGCCGCGGTACTACCTTCCGTTCTCCGACATCCGGATGGACCTGATGCGGCCGTCGGACACCCAGACCTCCTGCCCCTACAAGGGAACCGCGTCGTACTGGAACGTGGCCATCGGCGACGTCGAGCACCAGGACCTGGTCTGGTTCTACCGGACACCACTGCCGGAGAGCCAGAAGATCACCGGGCTGGCCTCGTTCTACAACGAGAAGGTGGACATCTACCTGGACGGCGAGCTGCAGGAGCGGCCCAAGTCCAAGTTCTAGCTGTGTTTTCTAACTCGGGCAAGGCCGCCGAGCGCCTTCGGCGCCGGCCTCGGGTCCGGTTGCCGGGGTGGTTGCGGGCCGGGGTGGGTGGTCGGATGTCGCAGGTGGTCCAGGGACGATGCCTGCGGACAGGGCTCGTTCCTCACCCTGCCCTTGGCATCGTGCGGCGGCCGCCCTCGCCAAAGAGTTGCCGACCTCAGCGCACCTTCGAAACACGCGTCAGGCGAGCTCGTCGAGGGCGCGCCGGATCCGCTTCTCCGACACCGGATACGGCGTGCCCAGGGTCTGGGCGAAGTAGCTGATTCGCAGCTCCTCGATCATCCAGCGGATCCGGCGGAGTTCCACGCTGTGTGGGAGCCGGGCACGGAGTTGCTGGTAGTCCCGGGTTATCTCGTGGACGGAGCGCATCCACGCGGCGTCGCGGTCCGGGCGCTCGGGCAGCTTCTCCAGGCGGCGGGCGATGCCATTGACGTAGCGGACCAGGTCGGCGAGCCGCTGGTAGCCGGTGGCCGTGATGAAACCCCGGTACACCAGGGCGTTCAGTTGAGCCCGCATATCGGCGTGGGCCGCGGCGAACACCGGGCCGGTCATGGTCGCGAGCCGGGATTCGGTGTCCTGCCGGGCGGCCAGCACCCGGCGCACGGTGGTGATCACCTCGTACGACGTGTCGGCGAGGCCCGCGCGCACGGTGTCCCGAACCGTGGTGAACCCGGCGCGGCCCCAGGCTGGGCCGCCGGCGTCGGTGATCAGCTTGTCGGCGGCGCAGTTGACGCAGTCGTCGAGCAGGTCGCCCACGCCGTTGTGCGGGTTGTTGGACAGGGTCAGCTTGGCGTCGTTGGGGAGCCGGCGGATCAGCTGCTTGACCGGGGACGGGACGGTCAGCAGCGCCAACTTCCTGGTGCCGCGCCACATCTGGGTGCGCTGCTCGGGTTCGGTGTCCAGCAACCGGATCGCGACGCTGTCCCCCTCGTCCACCAGCGCCGGGTAGGCGGTCACCGTGAGCCCGGACACCGACCGCTCGACCGTGCGCGGCAGCTCGTCGAAATCCCAGTCCCGCAGCCCGGTTCGCTCGATGCCATGCACCACTGTGGACAGTGTGGCGCGCAGTTCGGCTTTGAGCTGCCGTTTGAGTGCCGCCAGGTCCTTGCCCTCGGCGAGGGCCCGGCCGGCCTCGTCCACCACCCGGAACGTGGCCTTGAGGTGCTCGGGCACGGCCTCGAGTTGCCAGGCCTCGCGCGGCACCGGTATCGCGGTCAGCCGCTGCAGCTCGTGCGCGACCGAGTCGAGCGTGGCTGTCGCGTCCCCGAGGTTGTCGAGCACCTTGCGGGCGAAGTCCGGCACCGGAACGAAGTTGCGGCGCAACGGTTTGGGCAGCGAGCGGATCAGCGCGGTGACGAGCTCGGTGCGCAGGCCCGGCACCTGCCAGGGCAGGCCGTCGCCGCCGACCTGGTTCAGCACCGCGAGCGGCACGTTGACGGTCACCCCGTCGTCGCGCTCCCCCGGTTCGAACCGGTACGACAGGGGTAGCCGCAAACCGTTCTGCTGCAACGCGTCCGGGTAGTCCTGCGGGCGGAACTCGCGGGCATCGTCGCTGATCAGCAGTTCCCGCTCGAACGTGAGCAGGTCCGGCTGGGTCGTCCGGACTTGCTTCCACCAGGTGTCGAAGTGCTGGGCGGACACCACTTCCGGGGCGATCCGGCGGTCGTAGAAGTCGAACAGGGTGTCCTCGTCGACCAGGATGTCGCGGCGCCGGGCGCGGTGCTCGAGCTCCTCCACCTCGCCGATCAGCTCGCGGTTGCGGTGGAAGAACGGGTGCCGGGTGTGCCAGTCGCCCTCGACCAGGGCGTGCCGGATGAACAGCTCGCGGGACAGCACCGGGTCGATCCGCCCGTAGTTGACCGTGCGGTCGACCACGATCGGCAGGCCGTAGAGCGTGACCCGTTCCTTGGCCAGCACGGCGCCGCGGTCCTTGGACCAGTGCGGCTCGGAGTAGTTGCGCTTCACCAGGTGCCCGGCGAGGGGCTCGATCCACTCCGGCTCGACCCGCGCCGCGACCCGGCCCCACAACCGGGACGTCTCGACCAGCTCGGCGGCCATCACCCAGCGTGGGGTGTTCCGGAACAGCGCGGAACCCGGGAAGATCGCGAACCGGGAGTTGCGCGCGCCGATGAACTCCCGGGTCTCCGGATCCTTCATGCCGACATGCGACAGCAGGCCGGCCAGGAGCGAGGTGTGCACCCGCTGCGGCTCGGCGGGCTCCTTGTTCAGCGTGACGTCGAGGCCCTTGGCCACCTGGCGGAGCTGGCTGTAGAGGTCCTGCCACTCACGCACCCGCAGATAGTTCAGGAACTCCGCCTGGCACAGCTTGCGGAACCGGTTCGAGGAGAGATCCTTCTGTTGCTCCGACAGGTAGTTCCACAGGCTGAGCAGGCTGAGGAAGTCGGAGGTCTTGTCGGCGAACCGGGCGTGCTTCTGGTCGGCGGCCTGCTGGTGCTCGACCGGGCGCTCCCGTGGGTCCTGAATGGACAGTGCGGAGGCGATCACCGTGACCTCGTGCACGGCGCCGTTCTGCCCGGCCTCCAGCACCATCCGGCCGAGCCGCGGGTCGATCGGGAGCTGGGCCAGCCGGCGCCCGATCGGGGTGAGCTTCTCGCCCGAGTCGAGCGCGCCAAGCTCGTGGAGAAGGTTGACGCCGTCGGTGACCTGCCGGCGGTCGGGCGGGTCGATGAACGGAAACGCCGCGACGTCACCGAGATCCGCGGCCACCATCTGCAGGATCACCGAGGCCAGGTTGGTGCGCAGGATCTCCGGGTCGGTGAACTCCGGCCGGCTCAGGTAGTCGTCCTCTGTGTACAGCCGGACGCAGATCCCGTCCGAGGTGCGCCCGCAGCGCCCGGCCCGCTGGTTCGCGCTCGCCTGCGAGACCGGTTCGATCGGCAACCGCTGGACCTTCAACCTGTTGCTGTAGCGGGAGATCCGGGCGGTTCCGGGGTCGATCACGTACTTGATCCCGGGCACGGTCAGCGAGGTCTCGGCCACGTTGGTGGCCAGCACGATCCTGCGCCCGCGATGCGGCTGGAAAACGCGGTGCTGCTCGGCCGTGGAGAGCCTGGCGTACAACGGAAGGATCTCCGTGTTGGTCAGGTTCCGGCCGCGCAGCGCGTCCGCGGTGTCCCGGATCTCCCGCTCACCGGACAGGAACACCAGGACGTCCCCCGGCGGCTCGGCGGCGAGCTCGTCCACCGCGTCCAGGATGGCCTGCGTCTGGTCGCGGTCGGAGTCGGCGTCCGGCTCGTCCGGGTCCACCAACGGCCGGTACCGCACCTCCACCGGGTAGGTCCGCCCCGACACCTCCACGATCGGCGCATCCCCGAAATGCCGCGAGAACCGATCCGGATCGATCGTGGCCGACGTGATGATCACTTTGAGCTCCGGCCGCCTGGGCAGCAACCGCTTCAGGTACCCCAGAATGAAGTCGATGTTCAGGCTGCGCTCGTGCGCCTCGTCGATGATCAGCGTGTCGTACTGGTGCAGCTGCCGGTCCGACTGGATCTCGGCCAGCAGGATCCCGTCGGTCATCACCTTGACCAGCGTCTCGTCACTCGCCCGGTCGGTGAACCGCACCTTCCACCCGACCGCACCCCCCAGCGGCACGTCCAGCTCCTCCGCGACCCGCTCCGCCACCGTCCGCGCCGCGATCCGCCGCGGCTGCGTGTGCCCGATCGTCCCCAGCACCCCCCGCCCCAGCTCCAGGCACATCTTCGGCAGCTGCGTCGTCTTCCCCGACCCCGTCTCCCCCGCGACGATCACCACCTGGTGGTGTCGAATCGCCTCGATGATCTCGTCGCGGCGCCCCGTGATCGGCAACTCCGCCGGGTACGAGATCGCCGGCACGCCCGCCCGCCGCTTCCCCACCCGCTCAACAGCCGCGTCAACCTCCGCCGCGATCTGGGCGGTCGCGGCCTCCCGCCGCCCCCCGTCCTTGATCTTGCCAACGCCATCCAGCCGACGCTGCACGCGACGCCGGTCACGCAACATCAGCTCAGGAAGCCGCCCGCGCAACCCGGCGAGCGAAGATCTGCCGTCCATACCCCACCCAGGCTAACGCCTCCCGTCCACCCGAAATCGCCGAGCCACGACGCTCCGCGGCAGCGACCCATCGGATCAGGCGCCGTCCGTCTGACCGTTCGGGTCCTTCGGCTTGGCGCCGTCCTGCCCGACGGAGCCGACGCTGTTCAGAACGGTCTGCGCCTGTCGGTCGAGGAGTTGGGTGAGGGCCTGCTGCGAGGCGCCGAACAGCACCGCGTACGCCACGATCTGCGCGGGTTCGAGGTCCCCCACTCCGGTGGCGAAACCGGCTTTGAGCAGCACGATGCCGCCTACCGCGGTCAGGGCTCCGGTGGGTAGTTTCACCAGCAGCGACGCCAGCGGCACCGCGTAGGGGGTGGAGGTGCCACGCATCCGGCGTATGGCGAGCGCGCCGACGATCATCGTGCCGAATACGCCGAGCAGCTCGACGATGAACACGTCAGGGCGGGTCGGCACCGAGCGCCCGGTGGGGCAGTTCTGGCCGAAACACAGGTTCAGGGTTTCGGGTGTGAGGAAACCGACGGTGCCGAACAGGAGCGCGAACACCATCAGCACGGCCGCGGTTACCAGCAGGATGTTGCGGAAACTGCGCACCCGCCGGTGTTGTTCGGCGTTCGCGCGGTAGGCCGATCGCATCGTGTTCACGACGGTATTCCGGTCGGCGGCGTCCAGGACCGGCTTGTTGATGACCTCGGCAAGGTGTACCAGCTCGGGGTCGTCCGGCTTGAGCACGCGCTTCGCCAGGGCATGCACGCTTGGCAGCTCGCCCCGCAGATCCTGCGGGTCTGCCAGATCGACGAGGATGGTGTAGGCCTCGTGCAGGTTAACCCAGGCGCGCTCGACGTCGGTGCCGTTCCATCGTTGTGACCGGCTGGGGCGAGCCTTCAGCACGTCGTCAACGTTCTTCAGGCGATTCTTCGCACACTTCACCCAGTCCGGGGCACGCCCGTCGGCCCCGGCGCGCGCCTCCTCGATATCGAGGCGTGCGCCGAGGGTGCACCGGCGGCTCTCGGCGTCGATACGCCATGCCGAATCGACGTATTTCTGTCCACTATCTGGCGACTGAGAGGCCATTTGTTGTCCTCGAAGTGGCATCCGACTTACTCATCCAAATAGTGGATCGCCGCGTCGATACTCGACGTTTCGGTGCGTCAGTCTCCGTGGTTGGCCTCGGTGTACACCACCACGCCCGAGTCGGTGATGGACAGCAGTTCCTCGTCACGGTCGCCCGAGGTGTAGTAGACGCGTGCGCTCACGCCGATCTCCGGCAACTCCGAACTGACGATCGCACGGCCCTCGTCGAAGGTCAGTTCGGGACTCGGCAGCGCGTTGACGACGACGAGCTCGGTGGGCAGGTCGCGGGAGCCGAAATCCACGGTGAACTCGGGCGGGATGGCGAACGAGGCCACACCGACAGGTGAGCTGCCACTCGTGAATCCCTTGAAGAAGGACACGGACACCCGGTTGACACCGCGAGCCTGGTTGGTGATCGACACGATGGTCGCCGAGCGAATCTTTCCTCCGGTCTCGGAATGCATGTACGTCACCAGGTAGCGCGGGTTGCCGCGGAGCGCCCCGGCGGGGAGTTCGCCCAGCTCACCGAGCTCGATATGCCTTTGCAGGCGTGCCAGCGACCGATCATCTCGTGGCCAGTTCGGCGCCTTTTCATTGAATTCCGTCGCCATGATCCTATTCCCTCCCTCACACCCGACCAAATCGGGCTCCTAAAGTGAGGTGGGATCGAGAGCATGGATGATACCCATCAAACGTGCAGACAAAAGGGCGAGCTAGGCTGCCTCAACGGGTATCACGGCGAGTGCGGTTACCGGAGGGTGCCGGCGGCGACGATCACTATGGAGCGGACCTGGTTGATGATGTCGGTGCGGTTTTGGATGAAGGTGGGATCGGTGATCTCCGTGGTGTTGTCGGGGGCGAAGGTCAGGACCGGGGTGTGGACGTGGCCGCCGGGGACGTTGGCGTGTACCGCGTCGCGGAGGAGGGTGGTGCGATAGGAGATTTCGTTGGAGAGGTAGTCGCCGCCGCCGCCTTGGCGGGCGGTGGAGCCGGGGGTGGGGCCGTTGGGTTGGGTGACCGGGGTGGTTTGGCCGGCGGGGATCTCGACGACGGAGGTGTGGTCGAACACGGGGAAGCGGCCGGTGTTGGCGGCGACGATGTCCGCGAAGGGGAGGGTGGTGGGGACGAATTCGGGGGCCGGGAGCACCGTGGGGATGCCGGCGGGGATGGGGATCGGGCCGGTGCGGGAGAGGTTGAGGTTGTCGGGGAAGCCGCCGCGCCAGCGGCCGTTGTAGCGCTCGATGTCGAAGCGTTCGGGGCGGCCCTGGCTCACCGTGGTGAACATGTCGACCTTGCGGCGGCCCGGAAGCAGGTGGGGTAGGAACGTCTGTTCCACGATGCCGGTGGCGAAGGGGTCCCAGTTGACCGGGAAGGTCGCGGTTTCGATGCGGGCGGGACCGGCGGGCGTTTCGATGAGGGTGCCGTCCAACGCCAGCGCGGTGGCGCCGGAGGGGTTGCTGCGGCGGATGTCGACGTCGAGGACGAAGGGGTCGAAGCCGCTCAACAGGATGCGGTGGAGGCCGCGGCCGGCGGGGAACCGGATGGAGTCCTGACCGCGGGAGGTGCGTTCGAGCGTGGCCAGCAGGGCGTCGCGGTCGGCTGGGGAGAGTGGGAAGGCCGGGGTCCACTGGCGGAGGGAGCGGCTGAGGCTGAGGCGGGTCCAGTAGAGCGGGCGGTCGTCGGTGCGGTCCAGGCCGGTGGCGGGGATGCGGCCCTGGGCGCGGTCCACGGCGGTGTTCCACAGCAGCGAGCCGGTCGCGGCCACGGCGGCGGTGGCCGCGCGGGGTGCGGGTGCAGCGCAGAGGGCGATCCGGAAGGCCTGGTCGAAGCGGTTGAACCCGGTGATGTCCAGGATCTGCTGGGGTACCGGGCGGTCGAGGCGCAGTTCCTCCACGGTGAGCGGTGCGGTGGCGTCGAAGCAGTTCGACACCGGCGCGGCAACTGCGGTGGGCACGGCGAAGACGCACGCCAGCGTGGTCAGGGTCGTGGTGAGCAGGGCGCGGATCGGGGGTCGCATCGGAAAGCTCCTTCGCACTCGACGCCTCAGCCATCCTTGCAGTCCCGCCTCTCCGGGTTCCACTGCTGTTGTTGCGTTCCAGCTGACGGTGCGATTGGCAGATTGATTGTGGCTGGGTGACGTCACGGTCCCCTGAGGTGCGGTTGGCCGGGGGAACCCTCACCGGACCTTCACAACATGCACCCACGGCCTGCACCCGCCGCTGCCTAGAGTCGGCGGCATGCGGGAACGGGAGCGGCGGGTCCTGGTCGTCGAGGACGAGCCGACGATCGCCGAGTCGGTGGCCGCGCGGTTGCGGGCGGAGGGGTTCGCGGTCGACATCGCCCGGGACGGGCCGGGGGCGGTGGCGGCGGCTGGGGCGACCCGGCCGGACGTGGTCGTGCTGGACGTGATGTTGCCCGGGTTCGACGGCCTGGAGGTGTGCCGGCGGATCCAGGCGGAGCGGCCGGTGCCGGTGCTCATGCTGACCGCGCGGGACGACGAGACCGACGTGCTGGTGGGGCTCGGGGTCGGGGCGGACGACTACCTGACGAAGCCGTTCTCCATCCGGGAGCTGGCGGCGCGGGTGCACGCGCTGCTGCGCCGGGTGGAGCGGGCGCGAGCGGACAGTGCGGCGCCGATCGTGCTGGGTGAGTTGGAGGTCAACCCGGCGGAGCGGCGGGTCCGGCTGGCCGGAGCGGAGGTCCATCTCACCCCGACGGAGTTCGACCTGCTGGTGCACCTGGCGAATCGCCCCCGGGCCGTGCAGCCGCGCGAGCGGTTGCTGGCCGAGATCTGGGGGTGGGGCGAAGCGGCGGGCACCCGCACGGTCGACAGCCACGTGAAAGCCTTGCGCCGCAAGCTGGGCGCGGACCTCATCCGCACGGTGCACGGCGTCGGCTACGCGCTGGAGGTCAACGACACCGGGGTGACGTCATGAGCGGCATCGCGGTGCGGCTGTGGAACGCGTTGCCCCGGCCGCTGGACCCGGTCCGGTCGATCAAGCTCAAGCTCGGCATCCTGCTGGTGGCCTCCGGTGGCGTGGCGTTCGGGTTCTTCCGCTGGCAGATCGGCTGGCTGCCGCCGCGGACCTCGTTCATCGCCCTGTGGTTGGCGCTGCTCACCTCGCAGGTGCTGGCGCACGGCATGACCCGGCCGCTGCGCGAGATGACCGCGGCGGCGCAGGCGATGGCGCGCGGCGACTACACCCGGCGGGTGCGGGCCACGTCGCGGGACGAGGTCGGCCAGCTTGCCGTGGCGTTCAACCAGATGAGCGCGGACCTGGCCGCGGCGGACCGGCAGCGCCGCGAGCTGATCGCCAACGTGTCGCACGAGCTGCGCACGCCGATCTCCGCGTTGCGCGCGGTGCTGGAGAACCTGGTCGACGGGGTGACCTCGCCGGATCCCGCCACCCTCCGGACCGCCCTGGCGCAGAGCGAGCGACTGTCCAGTTTGGTCACCGATCTGCTTGACCTGTCCCGGATCGACGCGGGCGCGCTGACGCTGCGGCGCGAAACCTTTGCCGTGTCCGGATTGCTGGACGAGGTGATGGCCGAGGCCGAGGTGAACGCCGCGGCCGCCGGGCGGCCGGTACGGATGTCGGCCAAGGTGCAACCGCCGGACGCGGTGGCGTTCGCCGACCGGGCGCGGCTGCATCAGGTGCTGGTTTCCTTGCTGGACAACGCCGTCACGCACGGGCCGCCGGACGGCCGGGTGCAGGTGCTGGCTCGGGACGCCGACGACCACCTCGTGATCGAGGTGCGGGACGAGGGGCCGGGGATTTCGCGCGAAGAACGGCACCTGGTGTTCCAGCGGTTCGCTCGCGGCGAACGGGCCAGCGGCGGCGGCACCGGGCTGGGGCTGGCCATCGCCCGCTGGGTGGTCGACCTGCACGGCGGCACGATCGCGGCGGTCGATCCGGACACCGTCCACAGTGGACGAGATGGCTCGGGTTGCCGTATCCGCCTCACGCTCCCCGCGGCCTGAGCTGGTCACACCGGAAAGCAATGTCACATTGCTGCGCTAGAGGGAAGCAATGTCACGTTCCTTCCCCTATCTGCCAGAACCTCGAAGGAGCCACGATGCCCGGCACCGTCACGCCGAGTGCGCCACCGCTTGTGCTGTCACCGATATCGCCGCCGTTGCGCACCATGTGGCCCGGCCCCGGCACGCCTGCCGCGCCGGTCGTGCTGGGTGGGGCGGGTGCGGTCGGAGTGGTCGCGGCGAGCCTGGTTCCGGTGGACCGGCCAGGCCTCGGGTGGTTGCTGGCCGGGATCGCGGTCACCGTGGCGATGCTGGCCGTGCGGCGCGGGCAGCCCCGGCCCGCGGAGCCGTCGCTGGCCCGCTGGCTGTGGTCCGGGACCGCGCTCGCGCTGCTGGCGGTGGGCACGGTGCGGGCGTCGGAGTGGCTGTTCGCGCTGTGCGTGGTCGGTGCGTGCGCGGCCGGGTCGCTGGGGCTGGCCGGCGGGCGCACGGCCGGGGGTGTGCTGGCCGCGCTCGCCGCCGGACCGGTGGCGGCGCTGCGCGGGCTGCCGTGGGCGGCACACGGTCTGGCGGTCCTGCGGCGGCCGGCCAACGCGGTCCGGCTGGGCCGCTCGGTGACCCTCACCGTGGCGCTGGTCGTCGTGTTCGGTGCGCTGTTCGCCGGCGCGGACGCGGCGTTCGCCCACGTGCTGGGGATGGTTCTACCCACGTTGGACGCATCCTCGATCGTGCGGTGGATGCTCGTGTTCGGGGTGGCCGCGGCTGTCACGCTCGGCGCGTGCTATCTCGCGGCCGCCCCACCCGACCTCGACATAGGGGGTACCCGACCGAAAACGGTGCGCCGGCTGGAGTGGGCGCTGCCCGCCGGCGTGCTGCTGGCGCTGTTCGCCGCGTTCGTACTGGTGCAACTCACCGTGCTGTTCGGCGGCCGCAACTACGTCCTGCGCACCGCCGGGCTGACCGCGGCCGAGTACGCGCGCCGCGGCTTCTGGCAGCTCGCCGCGGTGACCGTGCTCGCGCTGGTGGTGATCGCCGTGGTGGCCGGCAAGGCGCCCCGGGCCACCCGGGCGGACCGGACCTGGCTGCGCGTGGTGCTCGGCGGGCTGGCCGGGCTGACGCTGGTGGTCGTCGCCTCCGCCCTGGTGCGGATGTGGGCCTACCAGCAGGCCTACGGCTTCACCGTGCTCCGGCTGCTGGTCGCGACCTGCGAACTGTGGCTCGGGGTCGTGTACCTCATGGTGCTGGCGGCCGGGGTGCGGCTGCGCGCGCCGTGGCTGCCCAGGGCGATCGTGGGTAGCGCCCTGGCCACCCTGCTGGGCCTGGCCGTGGTCAACCCGGAGGCGTACGTCGCGGGGCACGACGTCACCCGCTACGCCGACACCGGCACGATCGACGCCGGGTATCTGGCCACCCTCTCGGCGGACGCCGTGCCCGACCTGGCGCGGCTGCCCGACCCGGTCCGCTCGTGCGTCCTCACCGCCCTGCGCGAGCGCCTGTCCGGGCCGGACCCGTGGTCGGGGTGGAACCTCGGCCGCGCCACGGCCCGCGACCTGCTCGACCGGACCTACCTCCGCCCACCCGCCGCGGATTGTTTTCCTGATTTTCGGTAAGAACCGGGCCGCTCGTTGCTCCGAACCAGTAGCACCGGGGTGATGAACCGAACAGGGACGCTCCTCGTGTGTGAGGCGGAGGTGGGAGTCATGACGAAAGACGAGTTGAGCGCCCTGAGACACGCGGCCGGCGGAATGGTTCTGTTCCACAATGGACTGTGGGGCGCACCGGCCGGATACCGGTGGGCGGCACCGGACGGGTCGGGCGCCGGGCGGGTGCCGCAGTGGGAGTGCGAGGCACTGGACCTGCTGGAGCGCCGCGGGTTCGTGGCCATCGGCCGGGTCACCGGCGCGCGCGACGGCGCCGTGGTGGCGACGGCCGCCGGGTACGCGCTTCTGTCCACTATGGACGAACGGATCGCGGCCTAGAGTACGTCCCGGCCGAGGCCGGGGAACGCCTTGCCGACCTTGGCCAGCAGGTAGTCGCCGTAGGTGCCGCGGAAGTCGTGCACGCTGGCCCGGTCCCACCGCTGCTCGCGATCGTCGGCGAGCTCGGCCCGGGCCACCGGCGTGACGTCGGCGTCGAAGTTCGGGTCGAAGAAGAATGGCCAGGACAGCCGGTGCCGCCCGGTCGACGGCCGCACCCGGTGCGGGGTCGAGCGGTACCGGCCGCCGGTGAGCCGGTCGAGCATGTCACCGATGTTGCAGACGAACGAGTCCGGCAGCGGAACGGCGTCGAGCCACCCGGACCGGCCGCGCACCTGCAGGCCGCCGTTGCCGTCCTGCTTGAGAATGGTGAGCAGGCCGTAATCGGTGTGCTCACCCACGCCCCACGATCCGTCCGGCTCGGCCGCCGGCGGATAGTTGAAGATCCGGAACAGGATCAGCGGGTCCGCGGTGTACCGCTCGGCGAAGTACGACTCGGGCAGATCGAGGCTCAGCGCGATGCCGGCCATCAGGCGGTGCCCGAGCGCGGTCAGCGCGGTCAGATAGTCCAGCACCGCCTCGCGCAGCCCGGCGGGATGCGCCGGGAACAGGTTCGGTCCGTGCAGCGGCGTTCCGGCCCGGACCTTCGGGTGCGCCGCGGGCAACTCGGCGCCGAAGTACAGGCCCTCCTTGAGGTCCGGCCGGCCGGAGGTGAGCTCAGCGCCGGGCGGGAAGTACCCGCGCCAGGCCCGCCCGCCCCGGGCCATCCGGATCTCCAGCTTGCGGTCCACGTCCTGGTCGAAGAACGCGCGGCTGAGCCGTTCCAGCCGGCGCTGCAACTCGGCGTCCACGCCGTGCCCGACGACGTAGAAGAAGCCGTTCTCCCGGCACGCGTGACCGATCTCGGCGGCCACCGCGTGCCGGCCGGGCGTGCCGGCGACCAACGGGCCGACGTCGATGACCGGAAACTCTCTCACGGGCCCATCCTGCCGGTAGGCTCGGTGATGGCCGGTCGGCGTGCGTGATGGGGGTAGCGGCGATGTCTTTTCCCGGGGAGCCACCGAATCCGTGGTCCCGTGAGGCGCAGTCGGGCCAGTGGCCGGCCTCGGGCCCCTATCAAGCTCCGCCGCCCTACCAACCGCCGATCGCGCCGCCTCCGCCGCCCCGCAGCCGGCGCGGACGCATGCTGTGGGTGGCCTTCGGCGTGGTGATGGCACTCGTGGTCGGCGCGGCCATCTGGGGCGCCGTCGCCGAGACCCGCTCGCACGGCTCGGCCGCGGCGCCGCCCGCGGGCGGCGGCTCCGGGCAGAGCGGAGTCAACCAGGGCCAGACCACGGTGGTGACGGCGAGCGACAAGAAGAGCCAGCTCACCGTGCCGGCGTCGTGGAAGGACGTGCCGCCCTCCTTCCGGGAGGAGCTGGCCGTGATCCAGCTCGGCGACCTGCGCCGCGAGCAGTACGTCGTCGTGGTCACCCTGGACCGCGACGACTTCGAGGACTTCGACGCATTCTCCGCCGCGATGCTCGAGGGGGCGCAGCACGCGCTCGACGACGCGGCGGTCAGCGAGCCGCGCAACCTCACCATCGGCGGGCTGCAGGCGGTGCAGTACGAGATCTCCGGCAAGGCCGAGGGCATCAAGATCGTGTTCTGGTACACGATGGTGGCCGGCAAGAACGGCTTCTACCAGGTCGTGGCCTGGACCCTGCCATCGAAGCGGACCGAGGCCGAGCCGACCATCACCGAAGTGATCAACAGCTTCCGCGAGCTGGGTGCCGCGTAGGCTGTGTTTCATAACTCGGGCAAGGCCGCCGGTCGCCTTCGGCGAAGGCCTCGGGGTCAGGTTGCCGGGGTGGTTGCGTGCCGGGTGGGTGGTCATGTGTCGTAGGTGTTCCTTTGACGATGCCTGCGGACAGGGCTCGTTCCTCGCCCTGTCCTTGTCACCGTGCGGCGGCCGCCCTCGCCAAAGACTTGCCGACCTCAGCGCACTTTCGAATACGCGCTAGCCGTTCAGCCCCGGTCCGCGCGCAGCTCCGGAACGATCATCTGGACGTCCGGCGGCACCGGCCGGCCCGCGGCGATCCGCTCCTCGGCGAAGGTCCGCATCATCCGGATCAGCTCGGCGTCCTTGCGTTTCTCCAGCTCGGCCACCCAGGCCAGCGGGATACCCAGGAGCACGCACTTGAGCACCGCCTGCCGCCACGCGTCGATCGGCAGGTGCTCGGCCGCGTACCTCCCCATCGCCGCGGCGATCAACCGGGTGTCGTTGCCGCGCAGGGCATCCAGCACCAGCGGCACGGCGCCCGGGCCGAGGTTGAGCAACGGCAGCGCACGCAGCACGGCCCGGCGCTCGGCCGCGTCCCCGTAGTTGTAGACCGCGGTGACGTCCTCCAGGCTGGCGCCGACCAGCAGCAGCGTGCGCACGGCGTCGTCCACCGTCCAGCCGATCAGCTCGGGGTCGTCGGTCCACAGCTGGCCGCGCCCGCATTTGCGTCCCACCGCGGGAAAGAGCCGGGCCAGCGCCGCGCGGTCGCCGGCGACCTGCTGCCGCGCCTCGGCGAACCACGCCGTGCCGGCGGGATCCAGCGCCCGGCTCACCGCCATTCGCACCGACTCGATCTTCATACGGGCACCCCCGCGTGCGCGGCACGCACCGACCCGGCCCGGACGACCACAGAGTCCTGCAACGGCATGAGATCCAGCATGCCGGCGTGCACCGGTGTCCGGACAGGCCCGGAAGAGGTATTGCGCCGGCGGTCCGGCACGACACCGGCTCGCGACCGGGGGTGCCCGTTACCCCGATCGCCGGATCGGCACCCCCCGCCGATCTGATAGGAAACTCGGGTGCGACGGACACGACGTGCGGTCGGTGCCGTCCTGGGTGTGCTGGTGCTCCAGGGCTGTACCGCCGGCCCGGTGGCGCGCACCGCCGACACGCCGTTCGACGTGCTGGTGTTCTCCAGGACCGCGGGGTTCCGGCACGACTCGATCCCGGCCGGCATCCAGGCCATCCGAGATCTGGGTGCCGCGGCGGGATTCACGGTCGTCGCCACCGAGGACGCGGAGGTGTTCAGCGCGGCCAGCCTGGCCCGGTTCGAAGCCGTGGTGTTCCTCAACACGGCCGGGGACGTGCTGTCCGGCTCCCAGCTGAGCGCGTTCGAGTCCTACATCCGGGGCGGGGGTGGGTACGTGGGCGTGCACTCGGCGGCCGACACGGAGTACGACTGGCCGTTCTACGGCGAACTCGTGGGGTCCTACGTTGCCCGAGCACCCGGGCTGCAGCAGATCACCGAGCGGGTGGAGGATCGAACACACGCGGCCACTGCCCATCTCGACCCGACCTGGGTGCGGACGGATGAGCCGTACGGCTACCGCACCGACGTCCGGTCCAGCGCCCACGTTCTGGCCACCGTGGGCTCCGACCACCCATACACCTGGTGCAAAGCCTTTCAGGGTGGCCGCTCGTTCTACACCGGAAACGGACACACGCCGGCGAGCTATGCCGAGCCGGCTTTCCGCGCCTTGCTATTGGGCGGAATCCGCTACGCGGCGGGCCGGGCGAAGGCCGACTGCCGGCCCGAGACCGGTTACACCATGCTCTACGACGGCTCGGCAGCGGGCTGGTCCCAGGCCGGGCCGGGCGGTTTCACGAATCGGGACGGCACGCTGTCCTCTTTCGACGGTCTGGGGTTGTTCTGGTACAGCGCAAAGGAATTCCGGTCCTACTCGCTGAAGCTGGGCTGGCGGCAGGCCGGTGATGACAACTCCGGCGTGTTCGTCGGTTTCCCGCCCGGTTCCGATCCCTCCACCGCGGTGAACAACGGCTACGAGGTGCAGATCGACGCCACTGACGCGGCCGACAAGACCACCGGCGCCATCTACGGCTTCAAGTCCGCGGACATCCCGGCGCGGGACGCCGCCCTGAACCCGCCCGGCGAGTGGAACACCTTCGAGCTCGTCGTCGAAAACGAACACCTGCAGGTGTTCCTGAACGGTATCCGCATCAACGACTTCACCAACACCGATCCGGCCCGCTCGCTCACGTCCGGCCACATCGGCATCCAGAACCACGGCCCGGGCGACGAGGTCTCATTTCGCGACGTTCGCCTCAAGGAGCTCCCGTGAGGCGGCGAAGCCCCGGGTGGCTGCCAGTGGCTTGAGTGGCGGACCATGGCACGGTGACCGTGCTGGAGTCGCTGACCGTTCCGATCGTGCAGGCCCCGATGGCGGGCGGGGTGTCCACGCCGGCGCTGGCCGCGGCGGTGTCCGAGGCGGGTGGGCTGGGGTTCCTGGCTGCCGGCTACC
Source organism: Actinophytocola sp. (assembly GCF_036002505.1). Classification (GTDB taxonomy): domain Bacteria; phylum Actinomycetota; class Actinomycetes; order Mycobacteriales; family Pseudonocardiaceae; genus DASYTH01. The sequence continues at coordinate 21,805 of NZ_DASYTH010000292.1, forward strand.
TCACCGTCGAAGCGCTTCGAGACCAGATCAGGGCGGTGCGGCGGCTGACCGGCCGGCCGTTCGGGGTGAACCTGTTCGTGCCGGGCGATCCCGCCGCGGACCAGGAGGCCCTAGCGCGGTACCGCGACCGGCTGGAGGCCGAGGCCGCGCTCTACGGTGCGGAGCTCGGCAAGGCGATGGCCGACGACGACGGCTGGGCCGGCAAGCTGGCCGTGGTGCGGGAGGCCCGGGTGCCGGTGGTGAGCTTCACCTTCGGCTGCCCGAGCCCGGCCACGATCGCGAACCTCAAGCGCTTCGTGTCCACGGTGGTCGTCACCGTGACCTCGGCGGCCGAGGCGCGGCTGGCCACGGAGGCGGGCGCGGACGTGCTGTGTGTTCAGGGCTTCGAGGCCGGGGGGCACCGGGGCACGTTCACCAACACCGCCCGGATCGACGACCTCGGCCTCCTTCCGCTGCTGCGCAGGGTTTGCGCCGTGACCGGGCTGCCGCTGATCGCGGCCGGCGGGCTGGCCCGCGGCCGGGACGTGGCCGCGGTGCTGGTGGCGGGGGCCGCCGCGGCGCAACTGGGCACGGTGTTCGTGGCGTGCCCGGAGAGCGGCGCGAACCCGCTGTACAAGGCGGCGCTCACCAACCCGGTCTTTCCCGGTACGGCGGTGACCCGGGCGTTCAGCGGCCGCGCGGCACGGGGCCTGGTGAACCGCTTCGTGCTGGATCATTCCGAGGGCGCGCCGGTCGCCTACCCGCACGTGCACCACATGACGAAGGCGCTGCGCGCCGCGGCGGCCCGGGCCGGTGACGCGGAGGCCATGAGCCTGTGGGCCGGGCAGGGCCATGTGTTCGCCCGGGAGATCCCCGCCGGCGAGCTCACCCGGGCGCTCGCCGCGGACGCCCGGTCGGCGCTTGTCGAAGCGCTTCGACGCCATCCGGGTTGACCGGGTTGCGGGCGGCGACCTCGCGCGTACGGTGGTGGGCACGATGGCTGATGATCTCGTGCTGATCGGGTTCGACGGCACGCCGGCGGCGGAGCGGGCGGTGCGCGAGTCGGCGGCGCTGTTCAGCTCCCGCCCGGCTCTGGTGGTCACCGTCTGGGAGCCGGGCCGTGCGTTCGACCTCGCGCTCATTCCCGCCCGGGGGCTCGAGTTGCCGCTGAGCAGCGTCGACATCCGCACCGCCGCCGAGGCGGACGAGGCGGCCTACCGTGAGGCGCAACAGCTTGCCCGCTGGGGCGCCCAGCTCGCGAACGACGGCGGCCTGCGGGCCGAGGCCCTGACCGTGGCCGACGAGCGCTCCGTCGCCGGGACCCTGGTCGCCCTGGCCAGGGAGCGCGCAGCGGCGGTCGTCGTGCTCGGCGCCCACCGGCACGGGCGCATCGCCGAACTGCTCGTGGGCACCACCACCCGGGGCGTGCTGCAGCACGCACCCTGCCCGACGCTCGTGGTGCGCGCGGACTGACCGCGTCCACACCGGGCGCGGCGTAGAAATGAGCAATGGCCGCAACCGTGGTGCGGGGCGACCGGCGACGCCGGTGGGCACTGGTGCTCGCCGTGGCCGCGGTGCTGATCACGGTGCCGCTCGTGGTGTCCGCGCGCCCGGTCCGGGTCGGCGGTGTCGAACCGCTTCGACTTCGGGAGGCGATCCTGCGCTCGGGCTCGCTGCCGTACCAGGGCTACGCCGAGGGCAACGGGACGCTCGGCATTCCCGACCTGCCCAACCTGGACCAGGTCACCTCGCTGCTGAACGGCACCACCCGGGTCCGGTCCTGGTACGCCTCGCCGTCGTCGTGGCGCTTCGACGTGCTGACCGCGGGCGCCGAGCGCGACGTGTACGGCACGACGAACGGCGAGTACGTCTGGGACTACGGCGCCAACCTGCTCACCGAGCTGATCGGCGCGCAACCGGTCCGGCTCCCCCGGGCCGGCGACCTGCTGCCGCCCGACCTCGCCCGCCGGGTGCTCGCCGCCGCGCCGAACGACCCGGTGAGCACGCTGCCGTCGAAGCGCGTCGCCGGCCTGAGCGCCGCGGGCCTGCGGGTGCGGCCGGCCGACCCGGACACCTCGATCGGCCAGGTCGACATCTGGGCCGATCCGGAAAGCGGGCTGCCGCTGCAGGTCGAGGTGACCGCGCGCGGCACCGACCGGCCGATGCTGGTGACCCGCTTCGTCGACCTCAGCCTCGACGCCCCGGCACCGGAGATCCTCGTGCCCACCAGACCGGCGGACGGCGGGTTCTCGGTCACCACGGCACCGGACATCGTGCGCGAGTTGGGGGTCGGCGCCCCGGTGTTCTTCCCCGATCGGCTGGCCGGGCGGTCCCTGTCGACCTCCGGGCTGGCCGGCGTGCCCGGCGCCGGGTTGTACGGCAGCGGGTTGTCCGCGTTCGTGGTGCTCCCGTTGCCCCGGAACATCGGCGGCTCGGCCACCGAGGCAGCGCGCAAGGGCGGCGGCACCGAGCTCAGCCTTCCCGGCGGCACCGGCGTGCGGCTGAGCATCCCGCCTGTTTCGGTGATCGTCGAGCGCTCGACCGTCGCCCGCCGGTCCTACCTGCTCGCCGGGCTCGTCGACCCGGCGGTGCTGGAGCGTGCCGCTGCCGAACTGTCCACCGCCCCCCGGAGCGGCCCATGATCGTCACCCGCCGGCTGTCGAAGCGCTTCGACCGAGTTCTCGCCGTGGACTCGGTCGACCTGCACGTCCGCGAGGGCGACCGCTACGGCTTCCTCGGCCCGAACGGATCGGGGAAGACCACCCTGGTCCGGATGCTCCTCGGCCTGGTGTACGCCACCAGTGGCGAGATCGAGGTGCTCGGCCGCCCGGTGCCGAAGCGCGTCGCCGAGGTCCTGCCCGAGGTCGGCGCCCTGGTCGAAGGCCCGGCCGCCTACCCGCACCTGTCCGGCCGCAGAAACCTCGCCCTACTCGACGCCGCCGGCCCCGGCAGCGACCGCCGCACCCGCCGGCACCGCGTCGACGAGGCACTGGAACGCGTCGGCCTCGCCGGCATCGACCGCCGCCCGGTCCGCGCCTATTCCCTCGGCATGCGCCAGCGCCTCGGCCTCGCCGGCGCGCTGCTCCGCAAACCCCGCCTGCTGATCCTCGACGAGCCCACCAACGCCCTTGACCCGCAAGGAATCCGCGAAGTCCGCGAGCTCCTCATCCACCTCAACCGCGCCGGCACCACGGTCTTCCTCTCCAGCCACCTCCTCGCCGAAGTCGAGCAACTCTGCACCCGCGTCGGCATCGTCGACCGCGGCCGCCTCGTCCTCGAGCAGGAGCTGACCGACCTGCGCACCCCCACCGGCCGCGTCCTCATCGACACCCCCGACGCCGCCGCGGCCGTCGCCCTCCTCGACGGCCAGCTCGAACTCCGCGACGGGGACCACCTCGTCGTCCGCCACCCCGACCCCGCGGCCCTCAACACCCTCCTCGTCAACGCCGGCATGCGCATCACCGGGTTCACCCCCGAACGCCGCACCCTGGAACAGGTCGTCCTCGACGTCACCAGCACCGGCTCCGACCGCGTCGACCGGATCAACCCCCACGGCGGGGGTGCGCTGTGATCGGGGTGGAGTTGCGGAAGCTGGTGTTGCGGCCACGGATGTGGCTGAGTGTGTTCCTGCTGTGCGCGCTGCCGACGCTGGTCGCGATTTTCCTTGCCACGGCTGATTTTCCGCCGCCGCGGGGGCAGGGTGGGGCGTTCCTGAACGCGGTGTTGCGCAACGGGTCGCTGTATCCGGCGGCGGCGCTGGCGTTGGTGCTGCCGGTGTTTCTGCCGCTGGCGGTGGCGGTGCTGGCCGGGGATTCGGTGGCCGGCGAGTCGGCGTCGGGAACGCTGCGGTACCTGCTGAGCCGGCCGGTGGGCCGAAGCCGGTTGCTGGTAGCGAAGCTGATCGCCCTGGGGGCGTTCATCGTGCTGGCCATCGCGCTGGTGGTGATCACGGCGCTGGCGACCGGCGTCGCGCTGTTCGGCACCGGGGCGGAAGCGGTCGGGCAGCCGGGGGCGATCACGTCGCTGTCCGGGGCGACGCTGGGGCCGGGTGCGTTGGCGATGCGGCTGCTCGGCACGATCGGCTACATCGTGGTGTCGATGCTCGGCTTCGGCGTGATCGCGCTGTTCTTCTCGACGCTGACCGACTCCGGGCTCGGCGCGGCGCTGGGCGCGCTGGCCGTGCTGATCACCAGCTCGGTGCTGGAAACGCTCGACGCCGCCGCGCCGATCAAGCCGTACCTGCCGACGAACTACTGGCTGGCCTGGATCGACTTCTTCCGCGACCCCATCTTCTGGCACAGCATCAACAAGGGCCTGCTGCTCCAGGCCGGCTACATCGTGGTCTTCTTCGGCGCGGCCTGGGCGAACTTCTCCACGAAGGACGTGACGAGTTAGTCGTCCCGGCCCGGTGCCGGAAAGCAACGTGACGTTGCTTTCCTTCGCGGGAGTGAACGTGACGTTCCTTGCCCTCTACGGCATGACCGTGACGTTGCTTCCCCACCTAGCAGCGCACGCCTTCCGTTCCGCGGGTCATTCGGCTCTGCACCAACGCGTTCCGCACGATCTGGGTGACCAGGGCGCTGGTCGGCAACTCACCGTGTTCAATGTGGACTCCCGGGCAAACCTGTTGCAGCACAACGTTCTCCGCGCCTTCCAACCGCGCGGAGTCCGGCGGTACCACGGTCTGGTCGTTCTCCGTCCAGATCGACAACCACGGCACCGGCACCGGCGCCCGCTCGACGGAGGCCAGCAGCGCACTCCCCGGCGCCAGCTGCTGGCACGCCACCGGGCACGCGTCCGGCACCACCACTCCCCCGCTCGCAGCCAGCCGTGTGCCATGCAGCGGCGACCCCAACGTGATCACCCGCCGCGCCCGGTGCTCGCCGCCCTCCCGCGCCACCCACAACCGTGCCACCAGCCCACCGGCCGAATACCCGATCACGTCAACCGACGGCGCCCCACGCGCCAGCGCGTCGTCCACGTCCCGGTCCACCACTGCCACCTGTGCCAGCAGGTCCCCCGTCCCGTTCCCGGGCAACGTCACGATCCGCACCTCCCGGCCGGAGCTCCGAATCTGCTCCGCCAGCACCCGCAGCCCGTCCTGGCTCCCCCCGTACCCCGGCACCAGCACCACCGTCCCCGGCCGGTCCTGCGCCGGCACCCCCGCCCGCGCCTCGCCACCGCCCAGCACCCGCACTCCGACCAGCACCACCGTGACGAGCACCAGCCCCATCACCCCGGCAACCAGCACCCGCCGCCGTGGACTCAACCCCTGCCACCACCGCACACCCCATCATCACCCACCCGTCCATCCACACCCCCTACGCTGTGGACAACCACCCCGATCTCGATCTTGATCCGACCCCCTCCCGGTAGAATGGAAGCGGGGCCGCCCCCGGGAGTGGTGGGGGGCGCACACACGTAGATGGCGAGTGGGATTTCGCGTTCGTGGTGAAGGTGCGGGTGGCCGCGGTGGACGAGCTGGAGTGGACGCTGGGCGGCTGAGGCGGGCGGTGAGTTCTTGGCGCGGGCGGCCGAGGCGGCGGGGGTTGTCGAGTGGGTTGCGCGGTGGGTCGGGGGCCGCGCGGATGTGGTCGGGCTGTTGCTGGTGGGGTCGTATGCGCGGGGTGCGGCGCGGGCTGATTCGGATGTGGATCTGGTGCTGCTGACCACGGAGCGGGGTGCGTACCTGGCGGAGGACGGGTGGGGTGCCGGGTTGGGGTTGGGCGAGTTGGTGCGGACGCGGCGGTGGGGGGTGATCACCGAGCGGCGGTTCCGGACTCCGTCGGGGTTGGAGGTGGAGTTCGGGGTCGGAGGCCCGAGCTGGGCATGCGTCGATCCGGTGGATCCGGGCACGCGGAAGGTGGTCACGGATGGCGCGCGGATTCTCCATGATCCGAGCGGGGCGCTGGGGGCGTTGCTGGTGGCGTGTGGGGTCGGGTGATCAGTGGAGCGGTCTCGGGGGTGAGTCGGTTCCGCCGCAGGCGAGCTCGCTGGCGATCGCCGGGGCTCCGGCCACGGTGGACCGGATCTCGAGGCGGACGAAGCGGGCGTGAGTGGGGTGGAAGCGGGCTCGTTTGAGGGTGTGGTCGCCGGCCCAGGAGCCGTGGGAGACCTCCTGGAAGCGGGTGCCGTCGCGGCTGGTCGCGATCCGGTAGCCGGTGATGTTGCCGTCGGTCAGGTAGTCGTAGGCGTAGTTCGTGGCGGTGTCCTGGCGGGGTAGATAGGTGAGCGTGTCGATGCCGGCGTGCACCCGGCCGAGGTCGAGCGTGATCGACTGCGGCAGCGGGCCGGCGGACTGCCAGAGGGTCTGGTCGGCCTGACCGTTCCAGCCGAAGTCGCTGTGGCCGTCGATGAGGGCCGCGGCGTTTCCGGTGGTGGCCGTCGCGGAGACGGAGGTCAGCGGGTAGCGCAGGACGTCCGGTTGGCCGGGAAGGGCGGGCCGGGTGCGGTCGGGGTGCCAGCGGGTGCCGACTTGTCGAAGCGTTTCGACGATGCTGGCGTCGAGGAGGCCCTGGGGGTTGGGCGGGCAGTTGAGGATGAAGGTGCAGTAGCGGGGTTCGAGGACGGACAGGTGGCCGTCGACGATCTGGTCGGGGGTGAGGACGGCCGACGGGGTTGAGGGGTGCCAGAACCAGCCGGCCGGGGAGATGGTTTGGCCTTGGCTGGCGGCGAGGGTGTTGCCGGGTGGGCAGAACACGCCACCTTTGGGTTCTTCGACGAAGACCAGGTCGGAGTCCCAGTGGTTGATGAGGCCGTTGAGGTCGAGGAGGAGGCAGTCGGGTTGGAGGGCGGCCACGTGGGCGCGGATCTCGCCGAACGGGATCGTTCGGTGGCCCAGGCGGGGGTGCCAGGCCCAGCCGTCGAAGATCAGCAGCGGGATGCGGCCGTAGTTGGTGAGGAGCTCGGTGAGCTGGCCTTTGACCAGGTCGAGGTCGATGGGCGCGTCCTCGTCCCAGACCGGCGGGCCGACGCCGTTGGTGCGGTCCCAGATGGAGAAGTAGAGGCAGGGCGTGATGCCGCGCGATCGAAACGCTTCGACGTAGGCGCGGACCACGTCGTGGCGGTGGCCGCTGCTCATCACGTTGTACGGCGTGTACGCGGTGGGCCAGAGGCAGAAGCCGTCGTGGTGCTTGGCGGTGAGCACGGCGAAGCGCATGCCCGCGGCCTGGGCGGCGTCGGCCCACTGGCCGCAGTCGAGCGCCGTGGGGTTGAACGACAGGGGGTCCTGATTGGGGTTGACCCATTCCATGTCGTGGAAGGTGCCCATGTTGAAGTGGATGAACATGCCGAAGCGCCAGTCGACGAAGCGCTTCTGCAGCTCGTAGCGGTTGCCGCGATCGGCGGGTGATCGCGTCGCGGCGGCGGACGCCGGTAGGGAGATCGCCGCCGCGGACGCGACACCCGCTGCCGCCAGGAAGTCTCGTCGGGTCAACCCGTCCATCACCGGGCACCTCCTCGCTGGTTGCCCAGGGCCATGAGGCTCACCGGGCCGGGCCCGCCCGCGGCACCGGCCGAGACCACGGCCAGCGCGAGCGTGTTCTCGCCGTGCTCGTGCAGCATTCCGGCGGGGAGCACGAAATCGCGCTGCGGGCCGAGGTCGTTGACGTACTTACCGATGTTCCAGCCGTTCAAGAAGATCAGCACGCGGTACGGCCGGGTGGTGTCGCCGCCGAACCGCAGGCCCACCGACACGTCCTGGTCGCGCGGCAGGTCGAGCCGGAACGTGTCGCGGTACCAGGTGATCCCGGGGACGAGCGAACCCGCGGCCGGCGAAGCGATCCGAGTCCAGGAGCGATCCGGCGCCTCGGGCAGGTACCAGCCGGCACGCTCACCGAACAGGCCGCCGTTGTTCAGCGGTCCGCGCTCGGTGTCGACCAGGTCGCGGCCGCCCCGGGTGCCCTGGATCCGCCAGGCGATGGGCACCGAGGATCCGGTTACCGACGCGCCGATCAGCCCGCGCGGCTGCTTGAACCGCATGTCGTTGGCGATCCAGTCGTCGTTGTGGCCCATGTTCTCGACCAGCACCGAGAGCACCGCGCTCGACCCGGGGGTGAGCAGGCCGGCCGGGATCGTGAAGTCGCCACGCCCCGGATCGGGGTTGGGCGTGGGGTTGTCGGGGTCGGTGTCGGCCTGGGTGCCGCCGGCCGCCTGGCCGAGGTAGCGGCCGTTGAGCCACACCTGGTAGACCCCGTTCTTGCCGGTGATCGCGTTGAGCGACACCGTGGTCTCGGCACCGGTGGCGGTGAAACGCCCGCGGTACCAGACGTGGCCGTAGTCGAAGCCGTAGTCGCCCGCATAGAGCACCGGCAGCGTTTTCGGCGGCAGCGGGCTGGTCGAGCTGGTCTTGTCCGCCACGGTCCAGTGCGAGTCATCGAAGCCCGGCTGGGACTCCGGCGCCTCTGCCCGGACCCGCCAGCCGGTCAGCTCCGGCAGCGAAACGGGGTCGGGTCCGCGCACCCGGCCGACGAGCGAGCCGCTCGCGGTCGTGCGGGTTCGAACCGCTTCGACACCGACGACCAGCCGCCGCGCCGACGCCGGCCCGAACACCTCGACCTCGCCGTCGGCCTCGGTGTCGGCCCGCAACCGCACGGTGTTCCCGTCGACCCGGGCCGACCGGGCCAGCGCCGTGCCGTTGACCAGCACCGGCCCGGCGTTGGTGTCCAGCCGCCAGAACCGCGCCGCGGTCTCGTCGGTGCCGAGTAGCAGCAGCACCGGCCGGCGCCCGCCGCCGGTGATCTCCACCCGAGCGAGTCCACTGTGGACATAGTCGAGCCGGAGGTCGCCGTTCGCCGGGTTGTACGACGAGGACACCGCGCCGTCGAGCACGCGCACCGTGGGCCGGTCCGAATAACGCAGCACGGTCGAGCCGGACTCGCCGGACCGGCCGTAGAGCAGCGCGATGTCCCGCCCGCCGATGAACGCGTGGGTCATGATCTCCGAACTGGACCACACCAGCCGCTGGCCGCCGAGGTTGTAGCCGGCCACCAGGACCTTGGCGTCCCGGCCGTTCACCCGCACTGGCACCGAGTACCGGCCGTCGGGCGCCGACCAGTCCAGAGTGGACATATCATCGGTCGACGCGGCCCGGTCGGTGTGCCGCACCAGGACGAACTGGGTCCGGGTGTCCGGGTTGGCCCGGGCGCTGGCGGCCACCAATGGGTTCGCCGGCACCGGCGCGGCGGCCGAGTCGGTCTTCGTCAGCGGCGCCACGCTCGTGACGAAGTAGCCCTGCCGCTTGAACTCGTCGTACTTCGCGGTGAGCTGGCGCGACTCGGTGATCGCGGCACCGTAGTCGTAGGAGGTGTAGACGTCGTTGGGCTGTCCCAGCCAGCCCCAGTTGGTGCCGCCGAAGGCCATGTAGAAGCTGTGCGCGGTGGCGCCACTGGTGATCAGGTTGTTCTTGTGGAAGAACTTCATGTAGCTGGGCCCGGTCAGCGCCCGGCAGGCGTCGTACCCCGCGCGGTTGAGGTCGATCGCACCGCCCTGGTACTCCGCGGCGTAGACCGGAGCGTCGTCGCGCAGCCGCTCGGTGACGCCCTCGCCCCACGGCCCCCAGGTGCCCGGAGTCTGGCACTCGAAGGACTGCGGATAGTCGTCCACTCCGGGGATCTGCACCGCACCCGGGCCGGAACCCCAACTGGAGGACCAGGAAGCCGCGTCGCAGCAGGCGTTGTGCGTGATCGGCACGGTGATCCCGGCCGCCCGCGCCTGGTTCTGCAGGTCGGTCATGTACTCCACGGAGGTGTTGACCGCGTACTCGTTCTCCACGTTGTAGAGGAGCACCGAGCCGCCACGGGTGACCTGGTGCCGCGCGATGATCGGGTTGATGTGGCCGAGCCAGTCCCGGTACGCCGCGGTGTATCCGGGATCGCTGGACCGGCCCCGGCCCGGAACCTGCTTGAGCCACGCGGGAAAGCCGCCGCCGGTGACCTCCGCGTTGATGTACGGGCCCGGCCGGGCCACCACGTACAGGCCGAGCTCCTCGGCCAGTCGCAGCAACCGGTCCACGTCCCGCACCCCGGTGAAGTCGTACACCCCGGGCGCCGGCGAGTGGTAGGCCCAGTCGAAGTAGAGCGAGATCCCGTTGAAGCCGGCCGAGCGGATCTTCTCCAGCACGTCGCGCCAGAGCTCCGGGCTGGGCAGCCGGAAGTAGTGGAACTCCCCGCTCCACAAGAAGATCCGCTTGCCGTCGACGGTCAGCGAGTAGTGGTCGTAGCCCACCTGGTGGGCCGGCCCGGGCGGATCGGCCGTCGCCCGGGGCACGGCCACCAGCGTCGCGACCGTCAGCATCGCGACGAGTATTCGGCGGATCATCGGATGTCAGCCGTGTAGGAGTCGACGTCCAGCCGGCCGTTGGCGACGAACACCTCGGTGCCGTGCTCGATGCTGGACAGGTACTTGGTGTTGGCCATCCAGCCGCGGCTGACCAGGTTGCCCAGGAAGTCCTGCAGGTGCAGGGTGGCCGCGGTGGTGTTGGACCGCCGGATGAACGAGAAGACGTTCCAGCCGATGTTGCCGCGGTAGAGATCCCAACTCGTGCCGGCGAGGTTGACCGTGCCCTGGAAGGTACCCAGCGGGCCGGCGCCGCCGGCCCGGTAGGTCCAGATCATCACCTCGTCGGTCGGGTTGTTCGGCCAGTCCGGATTGGGGATGTCGTGCAGCCACAGGTCATACGCGACGTTGAACGTTCCCGAGGCGGACACCCGGTAGCGCACGTCGGTGAAGATGTCCCGGCCGGCGTTGAGCCGCACCGGGAGCTCGGTCCCACTGGTCTTCCAGCCCCAGTGCCAGCCCAGAACGCTGCTGTCGTAGGACTTCACCTGGCTGGGGTTGTTGGCCCAGTTGTACGTGGTGTTCCAGCCGATGGTGGAACCGGTGCGGGTGTCGGAGATGCACTGGGAACCGGAGCCGGAGCTCTGCCCCCAGAGGTTGTTGTTCAGGTAGTACTTGCCGAGGGTGATGGTGCCGAACGCCGTACAGTTCGTCGTGGCCTGTGCCGGCGTGCCGGGCGCCACCGCAAGAACCGCCGCGGTGCACACCGCTGCGAGCAGGGATGTCTTGCGCAACATGGGTTCCGCCTTTGAAGTTATCGCAGCGAGAAGGTGCTGATCCGTAGGTCGCCGGTGAACACGAGGTACACCGTGTGCCGTCCACTCGCGCCGGTCAGCGCCGCGGTGCTGGTGGTGTAGGCGTACTTGTCGCCCGTGCTCGGCACCGGAACGGTGCCCACCAGCCGGCCGTTCACCGGGTCGTCCAGACGGATCTGAACCGACGCCGCGCCCGCCGCCGCCCGGGCGACCCGGACCGTGGCGTTCCGTGCACCGGCGCGCAGATCGGTGTCGGCGAAGGAGATCCAGTCACCGGCGGACCCGCCGACGGCGTCACCGCGGACCTTGCTCTCATCCACCAGGTCCACGCCGGCGTAGTCGTCGAAGTCGATCGCGCGGGTGTCCCGGGCGAGGTTGCGCGACGGGATCTGCTCGCCGTCGACCCGCACCGTCCCGCGCTGCCGGATGTCCGCGGCCGAGGCACCGACCAGGACGTCGTGCACGGCGGACTCGACCACCCAGCGACCCCGGGTCACGTCCCAGTGCGCGAGATCCGACGCGGCAAGGGAGATCCGGACCGTCCGGGTCTGGCCGGGCTGCAGGGAGACCCGCTGGAACCCGCGCAGCTGCAGCACCGGCTGCTTGTCCCGGGAGGTGCGCTGGTGAGTGTACAGCTGCACCACCTCGTCGCCCGCCCGGCGCCCGGTGTTGGTCACCCTGACGCTGACCTCGACCGTCCCGTTCGGACGGACGATCGGCGAATCGACCCGCAGGTCGCTGTAGCGGAACGAGGTGTAGGACAGGCCGTGGCCGAACGCGTAGAGCGGATCACCCTGGAAGTACTGGTACGTACGGTTCGACTTGATGATGTCGTAGTCCAGGATGCTGGGCAGGTCGGCCTCCGAGCGGTACCAGGTCTGGGTGAGCCGCCCGGCCGGGTTCGCGTCGCCGAACAGCACGTCGGCGACGGCGTGGCCGGTCTCCTGGCCGGCGTGGGACGTCCACAGGATGGCCGGGATGTTCTGCTGCTCCCAGGTGAGCGTGGTCGGGTAGCTGTTCTCCACCACCACGATCGTGTTCGGGTTGGCCTGCTTCACCGCCTTGATCAGCGCGGACTGGCTCTCCGCCAACGCCATCGTGGTCCGGTCGTGGTCCTCCCGGCCGTTGATGAACGGCATGCTGCCGACCACCACGACCGCGGCGTCGGCCCCGGTAGCGGTGCGCACGGCGTCGTTCACGCCGGTGCTGATCGTCTCCTTGCGGAACCGGGCCGCACCGGCCGCGTCCGGGGAGCCGAGCGTGAGCGTGCCGTCCGCGGCCACGGTCAGGTAGTTGTTCGGGCCCTCCCAGTCGTTGGGGGTCTCGAAGCCGACGTAGTGCACGACCACGGCGCCGTCGCCGGCGTCCTCGAGCTTGAACTGCTGCTGGACGAACCAGTCGTGCGGCTGCGCGGCGCGGTTCACGAACGGGCTGGTGGCGCCGAAGTCCTGACGCTCCACGTACTTCCCGTTGGCGGCGCTGCGCAGGGTCAGCACGCCCTGGCCCCAGTCGAACGCGTCGAACTGCTCGGTGGCGCCCGCGCTCGCGCCGGCCGCCTTGAGCACGGCACCGTCCACACCGGACCCCGCGGTCAGGTACCGGCCGGTGCTGGCCTCGCGCAGCGCGATCCGGTCCACCGCCTCGGTGTTCGCCACGGTCGCGCCGCTGCCGAGCCGCGCCTTGATCCCGTCCAGCGGGGTGACCCGGTACGGCAACGCGCCCGAATACCAGTCGGTGTAGAGCGTGTCGGACAGCGGCCCGATCACCGCGACGTTGCGGGTGCGGGCGGCGTCCAGCGGGAGGTTGCCGTTGTTCTTCAACAGCACCACGGATTCCGCCGCGGCCTTGCGGGCAAGTGCCTGGTGCGCCGGGGAGTTCACCACGTCCTTGCCGATCTTGGCGTACGGTCCGCCGTCGGGGTCGAAGTCGCCGAGCCGGAACCGGATGCTCAGCACGTGCCGCACCGCGGTGTTGACGTCGGCCTCGGTGAGCAGGCCCTGCGCCAGCGCGGAGTTGATGGTGTCGATGGTGGGCTGGGAGTTCTGGTTGTCCACGGTGAAGCTGTCCAGCCCGGCCTTGAGCGTGGCGGCGAAGCCCTCGGGGTTGGTGGCGTAGTACTGCTCCGAGCCGGTCAGGTTGTACGGCGCGAACGCGTCGCTGACGTTGTACAGGGTCTTGTTCGTCCACGAGCGCACGGCGTCGTCGAGGTCCGGGCTGACCGTGTTCGGCCGGCCGTTGACCAGGTTGTACGAGCCCATCACGCCGGTCGCCGCGTTCGAGGAGATGGCCGGCTTGAACGCCAGCTCGTCGTACTCCTTCTTCACCCGCGGCGGCAGGTTGGAGGACGTGGTGTCGCGATGGATCTCGTTGTTGTTGGCCAGGTAGTGCTTGAGCACCGGGGCGGTCTTGAGGTACGTCGGGTGGTCACCGGAGAGGCCTTTGCCGTAGGCGGTGGAGATCGCGCCGGTCAGCAGCGCGTCCTCGGAGTAGCCCTCCTCGTTGCGGCCCCACCGCGGGTCCCGCAGCAGGTTCACCACCGGAGCCCACACCTGCACGCCCCACACCCCCGGGTTTTCCGCGTTGTAGGCCCGGGCTTCGTCGCCGACGGCGGCGCCGACCTGCCGGATCAGCGTCGGGTCCCAGGTCGACGCCAGGCCCACGGACTGCGGGAAGACCGTGGCGTTCGCGGTCACCACCGCGCCGTTGTTGTTGCGGTCTGTGGTCCAGGCCAGGCCGTGCAGCGCCTCGGTGCCGGTCTTGAACTCCGGGATGCCCAGGCGCGGGATGGCGGGCTGGAACTGGTGCAGCAGCGAGACCTTCTCGGCCAGCGTGAGCCGCTTGAGCAGGTCGTCGACCCGCACGGACAGCGGCACGTCGGGATCGCGGAACGGATACTCCGCACGCTTCTCCGCGGCGGCGACCGGTCCGGTGAGGGCGGACATCAGCACCACGGAGACGGCGAGAACGCCGAGCCGGCGAGAACGGTTGGTGGCACTTCGGTTCCTCATGGGCGCACTCCATCGGGCCGGTCGAACGGAATTGTCGAAGCGCTTCGACTATCGCGAGCCGGTATCGGAGGTCTGATTATGTTGGTGGTCCAGCTACCTGCAGAAGGAGATCGCCATCGGGGGACCGCCCCAATCGAAGCGGTTCAACGACGTAACGGCGATGTTAAGCCCGCGCGGAGCGGGAAGACAACGGCTGAACCGAAAAACGCGGCCAACCACGGGTTTCATCATCACTCCTCGGGGAGTCTTATGATCAGTTCCGGGCCGTGGGCGTGGATGAGGGTGCCGTGCTCGTGGCGGGCTGCCGTGCCGCCGGCGACGGACACCACGGATTCGATGCCCACCAGCAGGAATCGCCAGCCCATCGGGGGGTGGTCCGCCCAGACCCGCACGACCGGGCCCTCCCGCCTTGTCTGGAACGTGCACGCGACCTCGCCGGCCACGGTCGGGATCACCGTGGTGACGGTCGCGTCGTCGGCGATCTCATAGGCCTGCAACGTCACCCGGTCGGCGTAGTCGTAGCCGGGCCGGTCCTCCGCCGCGCCGAAGGGAACCACCGCGCCGGGGCGGACCAGCAGCGGGACGCTGTCGAACCCGTGCGTCTCGCGCACCCAGCCCGGTCCGGAAACCCGTTGCCCGGTAAGCAGGTGCGTCCATACGCCGGGCGGCACGTAGTAGTCGACCGCGCCGTCCGCGGTGAAGACCGGGGCCACCAGCAGGTCGTCGCCGAGCAGGTACTGGCGGTCCAGGTAGGTGCAGGCCGGATCGTCCGGAAACTCCACGACCATGGCGCGCATCATCGGAATCCCCTGCAGGTGCGCCACGCGCGCCGCCTGGTAGAGGTACGGCATCAGGCCGATCTTGAGCTTGGTGAAGCGCCGCAACACCTCCACCGCTTCCTCGTCGAACAGCCAGGGCACCCGGTAGGAGCGGTTGCCGTGCAGCCGGCTGTGCGAGGACAGGAGTCCGAACGGGACCCACCGTTTGAACAGCGCCGCGGTCGGGGTGCCCTCGAAGCCGCCGATGTCGTGGCTCCAGAAGCCGAAGCCGGACATGCAGAGCGACAGCCCGCCCCGCAGGCTCTCCGCCATCGACTCGTAGGTCGAGGAGTTGTCGCCGCCCCAGTGCACCGGAAACTGCTGGGAGCCGACCGTGGCCGACCGGGCGAACACCACGGCCTCACCGTCACCCCGGCGTTTGCGGAGCAGCTCGAAAACCGTCCGGTTGTACAGGTAGGTGTAGTAGTTGTGCATGAGCTCGGGATCGGAGCCGTCGAAATACCGGACATCGGTGGGAATGCGCTCGCCGAAATCGGACTTGAAGCAGTCCACTCCCATGTCCAGCAGGGCGTCCAGTTTGGACGCGTACCATTCTCGGGCGTCCGGATTGGTGAAGTCCACCACCGCCATGCCGGGCTGCCACAGGTCCCACTGCCAGACGTCGCCGTTGGGCCGGGTGAGCAGGTAACCGTGTGCCTTCCCTTCGGCGAACAGCGGCGAGCGCTGCGCGATGTACGGGTTGATCCAGACGCATACCTTGAGGCCCTTGGCTTTCAGCCGGGCCAGCATGCCGCGGGGGTCGGGAAACGTGCGCGGGTCCCACTCGAAGTCGCACCAGCTGATCTCGCGCATCCAGAAGCAGTCGAAATGGAAGACCGACAGCGGGAGGTCGCGCTCGGCCATGCCGTCGACGAACTCGGTGACCGTCTGCTCGTCGTAGGAGGTGTTCCAGGAAGTCGACAACCACAGGCCGAAGGACCAGGCCGGCGGAAGGGCCGGCCGGCCGGTGAGCGCGGTGTACTTTCGCAGGATCTCCTTCGGTGTCGGGCCGTAGATGAGGAAGTACCGCAGCGCCTGGGTCTCCGCGCTGAACTGAATTTTGGTGACGTCTTCGGAGGCGACCTCGAAGGAGACGTTCCCCGGGTGGTCGACGAATACCCCGTAGCCGGCATTGGTCAGGCAGAACGGCACGTTCTTGTATGCCTGCTCGCTGCACGTGCCGCCGTCGGCGTTCCAGATGTCCACCGACTGGCCGTTGCGCACCAATGGACCGAACCGCTCCCCCAGCCCGTACACCGCGGCGCCGAGGCCGAGGCTGAGCCGCTCCCGCACGTGGTGCTCGCCCGCGTCCGTGGTGATGAACGCCAGGTCCTCCGGCCCGCTCGTGGTGAGAACCCGGTCCCCGGCAAGGAAATCCACCTGCCAGCCGCCGTCGCGGCGGACCCGGGCGGAGAGCGCGCCGGAGGTCAGCACCGCGGCGTCCGGGCCGCCGGCGAGCACCGCGTCCTGCGGGGTGGCCTCGGCCAGCAGCTCGAACCGGGGCGGCCGGGTCACCTCGCCGGCGAAATGGGTGACCGAGACACCGATGACGTCCGGCATCGGCGCCGAGAAGTCCACCGTGAACACCGGGCCCTGCTGCAGATCCACCCGGTCGCGGACGTGGTAGGCCGGGGCGTAGACGGTCAGCGTGCCCAGGCCTAAGTCCACGTCGAGCACCTCGTGGGCATAGGCGGGGTGAACCCCGGGCCGCATTCGCCACCGTCCGTCCGTGAACTTCATTTGACCGCTCCCACCGCGATTCCACGGGTCAACGTGCGCTGGAAAATCAGGAAGAACACCACGGCGGGCAGGATGCCGAGCAGCGCCGAAGCGCTCTGCGTGGTGGCATCCATCAGCCGTTGGCCTTGCAGCACACCCAATGCCACCGGAACGGTCTGGTTCTCGTTGGAGATCAGCATCACCAGCGGAATGAAGAACTCGTTCCAGGTCCAGATGAAGAAGAACACCAGCAGCACCGACAGGGTCGGCCAGCTCATCGGCACCACGACCCGCCACAGCACCTGCCACCGGCTCGCACCGTCCACTCTGGCCGCTTCGAGGATCTCCCGCGGGAACGCGGACAGCACCGAGGACAGCAGGTAGGTGCCGAACGCGCTCTGGATGGCGGTGAAGATGATGATCACGGCGAGCCGGGTGTCGTACAGGTCGACCTGCTTGGCCAGGAAGTACAGCGGGTAGACCAGGGCCTCCTGCGGCATCAGGTTGGCCAGCAGGAAGATCGCAATGATCCACATCCGGCCCTTGATCCGGCCGATGCCGAGCGCGTAGGCGGTGACGATCGACACCAGCACCGCCAGCACGGCCACCGAGGCGCTGATCACCGTGCTGTTCCACAGCTTCTCGCCGAAGTCCACGCGCACCCAGAAATCGACGATCCCCTTGAAATACACGGTTTCCGGCAGCCGCAACGGGCCGCGCTGGGCGTAGTCGGACGGCGACTTCAGCGCGTTCACCGCGACCAGCGCGAACGGGATGAGGGTGAGCACCGCGATGACCACCAGGACGGCCAGCACGATGTGCCGGACGGGATCTCGGCGGCGCCGCGGGGTGCGGGTGGCGATGGTGGTCATGCCTCAGCCCTGCTCCCTGCTCTGCGCGCGGAGGAACAGGAACGTGAGGCCCATGATGATCGCGGTGAGCACGGTGGCGATGGCGGCGCCGTAACCGACGTTGGCTTTCTCGAAGAAGTTCTGGAAGGAGAAGTAGGACGGCACGTTGGTCGCGCCGCCCGGGCCGCCGCGGGTCAGCACGAAGATCTTGTCGAAGGTCTTCAACGCGGCGATCGTGCAGGTCAGCAACACCACGAAGATCTCCGGCCGGATCTGCGGCACGCTGATCGACCACAGCCGCCGCCACCAGGACGCGCCGTCGAGCTCCGCCGACTCGTACAGCTCGGGGTCCACCCGCTGCAGGCCGGCCATGAAGATCACCACCGGGTAGCCGAGCTGGATCCAGACCAGCACGCCCATCACCGACAGCAGCGCGGTGTTCTCGTCGCCCAACCAGTTGTGCGCCCAGGAGTCCAGCCCGACGAAGCGCAGCACCGTGTTGGCCGCGCCGTATTCCGGGTGCAGGATCCAGCCCCACACCACGCCGGCCACCACGGCGGGCAGCACCTGCGGCAGGTAGAACGAGGCCCGCAGGGCGCTCGCGGTGCGCTGGCCGAACCGCTTGCCGATCACGTCGAACAGGGCGTTGGCCAGGATCAGCCCGAGAAACGTCGGGATGATCGCCATGGCCACGATCAGCGCCAGGTTGTGCCGCGTCGAGGCCCAGAAAGTCTCGTCGGTGAACAGTTTCCGGTACTGGTCCAGACCGACCCAGACCGGTGTGCCGGCGCCCTGCCAGCGGGTGAAGCTGATCCCGACGTTGATCACCAGCGGCACCGCGACGATGGCGACGAACAGCACGACGCCCGGGATCAGGTAGGGCAGGTAGCCGAGGTTGCGGCCCGGCCGGCGGTTGTGGGCCGGCCGGGCCGCCGGTCGCGGCGTCGAGGCGACCGGAGTCGGCGCCGCCTGCACCGGAGTTCCCATCGCGCTATCCACCAAGGTTTGCGGCATTCTCCTGGTACGGCTTGGCGATCTCGTCGAGGAACTGGTCCGGTGAGGCGCTTCCGCTGATCAGCTTCTGGGTGGCGGACACCAGCACGTCGTAGTAGCCGGGCGCGGGCCAGTCCGGGTAGAAGGCCAATCCGTCCCGCTTGACCAGCGTGTTGAAGTCCTCGATCAGGGTCTTGGTCGGCGGGTCGGTGACCGCGGCCGGATCGGCGGCCACCGGCACCCCGCCGGAGTTGCCGAGCACGGCCTGGTTCTGCTGCTGCATGGTGATGTTGATGAAGTCGTAGGCGAGGTCCTTGTTCTTGGAACCCTTGGGCACCACCCAGATGTTGCCGCTGGAGCCGGCGCTCATCTTGGCGGGCCACAGGAACGCGCCCCACTGGAAGTTCTTGATCTGGCTCTGCAGCCGGCCGAACCACCAGGTGCCGGAGATCATCATGGGGAACTTGCCGGCGATGAACGCGAGGCCCATGTCCTCGGCCTTGATGCTGGTGGACTGCTTGTCGATGTAGCCCTTGTTCACCCAGTCGACGAACGTGTTGGCCGCGTAGGACCAGACGCTGTCGTGGAAGTCGACCTTGCCGGTGTAGCGCTGGTAGCGGTCCACCCAGTCGCGGTTCGCCTTGGACAGCGCCAGCTCGTAGAGCACCTGGTGCGCCGGGTACTCCGCGCCGCCGACGGAGAGCGGGGCGACGCCGGCCTTCTTGAACGTGTCCAGCGCCGCGGTCAGCTCGTCCATCGTGGTCGGCACCTTGACGTTGTTCTTCGCGAACAGGTCCTTGTTGTAGAACACCAGGACGTACTCGGCGTAGTTGGGCACCCCGAACCAGCGGTCACCGCCCATCACCCCGCGCTGGTCGTACTTGGCCGTGGTCTGCAGGTTCGGGCTGAGCTGCTTGTCCCAGCCGCGCTTGGTCACCTCGTCGGTCAGGTCGGTGAGCAGGCCCTGCTTGGACAGCAGGCCGGTGGTGGCGTTGCCCTTGTTGTACTCCATGAGATCCGGCGCGTCGTTGGAGTTGAGGATCATCTGCGCGGTCTTCTGGATCTGCTCGAAGCCCTTCTCCTCGAACTTCACCGTCACGTTGGGGTGGCTGCTCTGGAACTCCTTGACCGCCGCGGCCCAGGCCTTGCCCATGGCGCTGTCCGGGCCCTCGTAGTACCAGAGCTTGAACTCACGCGGGCCGCTGTTGCCCGCCGAGCCGCTGTCGTTGCCGCAGGCGGCCAGCATCACCGACGCCACGAACGCTGCCAGCAGGCCCGCACCCTTACCAAGGAGACCGAAAGTAGGCCGACCAACGCAAGGGCGGGACCTGCGGCGACTCCTACTTTCGGTCGGATTGGTATCTACCAACACAGTTCCTGCCCTGAACCTCATTGTTCCTCCAAGCGGTCACACTGTCGAAGCGCTTCGACAGCACGCACGTGAGTGCGCTTGCGGATCTGCGGTTGTCGAGTTAGCCCACCAGCATGGCCGTGCTCTGCCGTTCGGTCAGCTTGGGTGGGAGGAGGGTGGTGCTCGAGACGTGCTCGCCCCGGGCCAGCTCGCCCATCAGCATCCGGACGGCGCTGCGGCCGAGCTCGTCGGCTGGGATGGCGACCGAGGTGAGCGACGGGCGGGCCTGCTCGGCCTGCTCGTCTGGGCAGATGGCCACCACCGAGATGTCGTCCGGCACCTGGGCGCCCTTGTGCGCGAACGCGTTCAGCACGTGCCCGATGATCGACTCGTTGTGGATGACCACGCCGGTCACCCGCGGCCGTTCGGCCATCAGCTTCTCCACGACGGCCTTGGCCGCCGCCTCGGTGGGCTCGCACGGGTACGCGCTGACCTTGACCCGGCGCTGGCCCGCGGCCTGCCTGAACCCGCCGAGCAGCCGGGTGGCGAAGCCGGTCTCCCGCTTGTAGACCTCCGGCGGCGAGCCGATCAGCGCGACCCGGCGGTGCCCGTTGCCGGCGAGGTGGTTGAGGCAGACCGCGCCGGCAGCGGTGAAGTCCAGGTCGATGCAGGTGAGTCCGGAGGCGTCCTCCGGTACACCGATGAGCACCGCCGGCCGCTTGAGCGCGCGGAGCGCCGGGAGCCGGTTGTCGTGCAGCTCGACGTCCATCACGATGATCGCGTCCACGAGCGAGGTGCCGGCCACCCGCTGCAGCCCGGCGACGCCCTCGTCCTGGGTCAGCAACAGCACGTCGTGGTCGAAGGTCCGGGCCTCGGTGACCACCGACGTGGCGAACTGCATGATCACCGGGACGTGGATGCCGCTGCGCAGCGGGACGACGAGCGCGACCACATTGGACCGGTTGCTGGCCAGCGCCCGGGCGCCGGCGTGCGGGTGGTACCCCAGCGTGCGGACGCTGCGCATCACCCGTTCGCGGGTCTGTTCGGAGATCGTCCGCTTGCCGCTGAGCACGTAGGAGACCGTGCTCGGCGCCACCCCGGCATGCCGGGCCACGTCGTCGATCTTGACCACGATGTCACCAGCCCACTGTCGAACCGCTTCGAAGTCGAATCGCTTCGACAGGTCACTGTACGAGCGACAAGCCTGCACGGCAATGCTTCGCACCCGGCATCATTCGAGCGGGTGGCACCCCGTGGTCGAAGCGCTTCGACCAGCCCGCCTCCGAAATTAACGGATTGTGGCTGGGTGCCGTCACGGTCCCCTGAGGTGCAGTTGGTAGGTGGTCGCGGAGTGGTAGGTCTGGCCGGGTCGCAGGACCGTCGATGGGAAGTCAGGGTGATTGGGCGAGTCGGGGAAGTGTTGGGTCTCCAGGGCGAAGCCGTCGCCTGCGCGGTAGAGCTTGCCGCTGGTGCCGGTGAGGGTGGAGTCGAGGAAGTTGCCGGAGTAGAACTGTATTCCGGGCTCGGTGGTGTGGACGGTGAGGACGCGGCCGCTGCGCTCCTCGGTCACCCGCGCGGCGAACTCCAGCTCGCGGAGGGTGGGGTCGCGCCGGTCGAGGACGTAGTTGTGGTCGTAGCCGCGGCCGAACACCAGTTGCTCGAAGGCGCCGTCGCGGATCCGTTCGCCGATGGCGGTGGGGCGGCGGAAGTCCATGGGGGTGCCGGCGACCGGGTCCACTGAGCCGGTGGGGATGAGCGCCGCGTCGACCGGGGTGTAGCGGCTGGCGTTGATGGTCAGCTCGTGGCCGTTGATGTCGCCGGTTCCGTCGCCGGCCAGGTTGAAGTAACTGTGGTTGGTGAGGTTGACGATGGTCGGCGCGTCGGTGGTCGCCCGGTAGTCGATGCGGATGGTGTTGTCCGGGGTGAGCCGGTAGTCCACCGTGATGGTGAGCGTGCCGGGGTAGGACTCCTCGCCGCTCGGGCTGACGTAACGCAGCCGCAGGCCGGCCGTTGCGTCCTCGTGGATCTCGGCGGCGGCCCAGACCCGTTTGTCGAAGCCGAGGTCGCCGCCGTGCAGGTGGTTGACCCCGTTGTTGTTCGTGGCGAGCTCGTAGCTGACGCCGTCCAGGGTGAACCGCCCGGCGGCGATGCGGTTGCCGTACCGGCCGATGATGGCACCGAAATATGGCGAGTTGTCCGTGAGGTAGCCGGTGAGGTTGCTGAATCCGAGCGCCACGTTGGCGATCCGGCCGTCCCGGTCGGGAACCTCGACGGTCTGGATGATGCCGCCGTAGGTGAGGATCCGCACCCGCACGCCGTGGCCGTTGGTCAGCGTGTACCGGTCGATCGTGACCCCGTCGGGGGTCGTCCCGAAGACGTCCTGCTCGACCCGCGGCGGGCCCGACGGGTCGACGGCCGCGCTCAAGAGTGCCCGAGGCGCTGCGAGAGCTGCCGAGCGCCGCGCCGGACCAACTCGGTCCACTCCGCGCGGCGGGTCTCGTCCCAGCGGATGTTGGGCACCGAGATGCTCATCGCCGCCACCATGGTTCCGGTCCGCTGGTAGACCGGCGCGGCCACGCAGTGCACCGCGTCGTTGGACTCGCAGTCGTCGTAGGACACGCCGCTCTTACGCACCTCGGCCAGGTGCGCGCGCAGCCGGGACGGCGAGCTGATGCTGTGCGGCGTCATCGCGATCAGTTCCTTGTCCCGCGGGTAACGCGCGTCCAGCGCCTCCGGGGAGAGCGCGGAGAGCAGCATCTTGCCCACGCCGGTGCAGTGCGCCGGCAGCCGGCGCCCGACCGCGGACACCATCCGCACCGGGTGGGTGCTGTCCACCTTGGCGATGTACACCACGTCGGTGCCTTCGAGCAGGGCGACGTGCACGGTCTCGTCACACGCCGCGGCGATCTCGTGGGCCACGTCCTGCGCCTCGCGGGCGAGGTCGAGCCGCTCGGCGAAGCTGCTGCCGAGCAGGAACAGCCGCAGCCCCAGACGGTAGCGGGTCGGCTGGCCGGGAATCGGCGTCAGGTAGGACCGGTCGGCGAGGGTGGTGACCAGCTCATGCACGGTGGTCCGGGGCAGGCCGAGCCGCTCGGTGATCTCCGGTGCGGAGATCTCCGGGGTGTCGAGGAGCAGCTCCAGGATGTCCAAAGCCCGGCCGACCGCCGGCACGGCGCGACCCAATGACGTCACCTCGTCGAATACGGTACGGAATGTCGAACGGAGCCTAGGGACGCACGGCCTGACCTGTCAAAACGAGGCGTGGCATCCCTAGGGGCCTTCGACTAATGTCGGCTTCGAACACTATCCGATATTTCGAACCGAGAGGGAGGCCCCGTGGCGCAACATTTCCGGGATGGCGCGCACTACCGGGTCGAGATCCCCAGCGTTGAGGGTCCGAAGTGCCTGGATGCAGTACTGACGGAGGCGGATCGGCTGGATGTGCCGGTCACCCGGGTGTCCCAGGGCACCGGGGTCGGGCTGCTGACCGACGCCGAGATCGGCGAGATGGTGAAGATCGCCGCCGACCAGGGCGTCGAGCTGAGCCTGTTCGCCCGGCCGCCGGCCGCATGGGGACTGTCGGCGATGGCCCGCTCCCCCGCCGGCGCCGTCCTCGCCCCGTGTGCCTGGGGCAAGGACCAGCACGACGCCGCGGTCGACGAGATCCGCAGAGCGGCCGATCTCGGGGTGCGCAGCGTGCTGGTGTCCGACCTCGGTGTCCTGGCCACCTTCGGCCGGCTCCGCACCGCCGGTGACCTGCCGGCGGAGATGCAGGCCAAGGTCTCGGTGATGCTGCCGGTGGCCAATCCCGCCACCGCCGAGGTCGTCGCCGGGCTCGGCGCCAACACGATCAACCTGCCCACCGACCTGAGCCTGGCGCAGATCGCCGAGATCAGGGCGGTATGCGCCCTTCCGCTGGACATCTACGTGGAGTCGCCGGACAACCTCGGCGGGTTCGTGCGCCACCACGAACTGCCGCGGCTGGTGGAGATCGCCGCACCGGTCTACATCAAGTTCGGGCTGCGCAACGCACCCGACGTGTACCCGTCCGGCACCCACCTGGACGAGGTCACCGTGGCGCTGTCCCGGGAGCGGGTGCGCCGCGCCCGGCTCGGGCTGGACCTGCTGGCCCGGTCGGGAAGCACGGCGGTCTGCTCCCCGCCCGGCGCGGCCGGGCTCGCCCTTCCGGTGCCCTAGGGGCCATGAAAGCGTCCTTCCTCACGCTCAGCGCGAGGAAGGACGCTTTCATCGCATTCACGTGCAGGTGACCTGGGCGTTGCCCCAGTCGGCGTGGTCGAAGTTGATGTTGTCGCCGCCGTTGCCGACCGCGAGCCGGAGGACCGTGCGGCCGGTGACGTTGACCGACAACCGTTGCGCCGCTTGGCCTCCGCGCAGCACGCCGGTGGTGGTCAGGGTGACTCCGTCGCCCAGCACGGAGAACGTCACGCTGCCGTTGGTGCCGACCTCCGCGTCCACACCGACGTCCGCGATGAACGTCGAGCACCGCCCGCCGAGGTTCACGTCGACCGTGCCGGCCGCGTGCGCGCCGATTCCCTTGCCGTAGGTGGTACCGGCAATGGTCAGGGTGCGGCCGTCGCCGGCGGCCTGCTCGCCGTTGGACCGGTCGCGCTCGGCCGGACCCCAGCCGTTGGTCGAGGCCTGCCAGGTCATGTCGCTGACGAACGTCGACCCGCCCTGGGTGCCCGGCGTCACCCGGAACACGACTGTGCCGTGCGCCGGGACCGACGCGCTGATCGTGCCGGTGGTCGTGGTCGTCGCCTTGGACCACAGGTCGAACAGCCGGTAGGAGGACGACGCCGGCAGCCCGGCCTCGCTGGGAATCGTGGTGATCGTCTGCGCGGACGTGGTGTCGTTGAACAACGCCACCGCGAAGTCCCCATTGGACAGTGGCCGGGACAGCACGTGCTGCCCGCCCGCGGAGCGCACCTCCCGGGCCTGCACGCCGCGGGTGTCCTGGTCGACCGCGATCACGTCGCGGTTGCCCAGGATGTTCAATGTCGCCGCGCTGGCGTTGCGCAGGTCGGTGCCGATGATCAGCGGTGCGGCCATCATCGACCAGAGCGTGAAGTGGCTGCGGTACTCGGTGTCGGTCATGCGGCCGTTGCCGATCTCCAGCATGTCCGGGTCGTTCCAGTGACCCGGGCCGGCGAACTGCGCGAGGACCACGTTGGCGCGGTAGATCGACAGCATCGAGCTGAACGAGTCGGTGATGTCACCCGTGGTGCGCCACAGGTTGCCGACCGGCTCGCCCCAGGTCCAGACCCGCGGCACGGTGCTGCCCCACTCGGTGATGCTGTACACCATCGGCCGCCCGGTGGCGATGATCGCGTCGCGCATGCGCGTGTACCGGGTCACCGCGTCGACGCCCTGGTTGTTGCAGTTGTCGTACTTCAGGTAGTCGATGCCCCAGGACGCCCACAGGTTCGCGTCCTGCTGCTCGTGGTTGAGGCTGGCCGGGAAGCCCGCGCAGGTCAGGGTTCCGGCGCTGGAGTAGATGCCGAGCTTGAGTCCCTTCGAGTGCACGTAGTCGGCGACCGCCTTCATCCCGCTGGGGAACTTGACCGGGTCGGCCACCAGGTTGCCGGCGGCGTCCCGGTTCCGGGTCATCCAGCAGTCGTCGATGTTGACGTAGGTGTAGCCGGCGTCGCGGAGCCCGGCGGAGACGAACCGGTCCGCCGTCGCCCGGACGAGCGCGTCGGTCACGTTGCAGCCGAACGCGTTCCACTGGTTCCAGCCCATCGGCGGGGTGCGGGCCAGCCCGTTCTCCCAGGCATGGGCCGGAGCCGGTGCGGTGATGGTGAGAATCGTGGTGACGCTGCTCGCCATCAGCACGGTGGCGAGCAGCGCGACAAAGTGTCTCATGTGGACATTCCCTAGGTGGCGATGGTGCGGACCTCGGTCGCGGACAGCATCCGGCTGTAGAACCGGAAGTCGTCCAACTGGCCGTTGAGGAACGGGTCGTTCGAGTACTGCGACCTACCGAGGTAGTTCGTGGCGGTGCTGCCCAGCGAGCCCGGGCGCGCGGTGATGTTGGCGTTGCGGGCGACTTCGGTTCCGTTGACGTAGAGCACGCCGAGGTTGCCGGAGAGCGTGACCGCCACATGGGTCCAGGTGTTGGCGGGCAACGCGGCCGGACCGTTGATCTGCTGCTCGGCGCCCGCGCCGCCGGTGGTGATGGCGAACCGGGCGGTGCCGGCGCTGCTGCGCGGGGTGAGGAACAGGTAGGCGCCGGTGCCGCTGCCGATGTCGAAGATCCGGGACCAGGTGGTGACCGCACCCAGCCGCACCCAACCGGCGGCGGTGAAGTCGTTGACCCCGGCCAGGATTCCGTTCGGCAGCCGGACGTGGCCGTCGGTTCCGTTGAGGCTGACCGCTCCCCCGCTGCGGCCGGCCACCCAGGACGTGCCACCGGAGAGCGTGGCGGTGCGGCCGTTGCCGGTGGCGTCCGCGGCGCTGGTGCCGGACGTCTCGTTGAATAGGTATTCGGCGATGAACACCGGAGGCGGCGGAACGTTGTTGGTCTGCCAGTAGACCGTGTAGCGCTGGCCGTGCATGCGGAAGAAGGGGATCAGCGACACGTTGCCGGTGCTCGCGGTCGCGGTGAACCGCAGCGGCACGGCCGGGGTCGGGACGCACGGTTGCCGTGTCCAGCCGCGGCATCGAGCCGAGGTTGTTGGTGCCGTACTCGCCCGCCAGCACGATTCCGCCGAACTTGACCGCCTGCACGGCGGAGTTGTCCGGGGTGGGCTCGAAGGAGAGGGTCGGCGAGAAGGCGACCTCGACGGTGTCGCCGGAGACCCAGTTGCGGTCCAGGGTGAGGAACGTGTTTGGGGTGACGGTGACGTTCTGCACCGCGCCGTTGAGCCGAACCGTGGTGCCCTGCCGCGCCCAGGACGGGATCCGGATCTTGAGTGCGATGTGGCCGGAGCCGGTGACGGTCAGCCGGGTGCTCGGCGTGTCCGGGAAAGCGCTGTCCTGGCGGACCGTGATGCCACGGCCGGACCAGTTCAGCACGGACGGGATGAGCAGGTTGACGTAGAGCGTCTCGCCGGCGAAGAAGTAGATGCTGTCGGCGAACTTGGTGTGGCTCTCCATCCCGGTGCCGTGGTCGCAGGTGAAGTTGTTGTAGTCGTTGCTGTAGGTCTTGATCCCGCCGGGCCGCAGCGGCTGGTAGTAGGCCACGAAACCGTGGCTGGAGTTGGGGTTCTGCTGCCCGAGGATCTGGTTGTACAGCCCGCGCTCGTAGTAGTCCAGGTAGTCCACTCGGGTCGGGTTGGTGAAGAAGAGCTGCCGGGCGAGCTTGAGCATGTTGTAGGTGTTGCAGGTCTCGCAGGTGTTGTCGGAGAGCTGGCTGGCGATCGCGTCGGGCTGCTGGAAGAACTCGCCGTTGCTGTTGCCGCCGATCGCGTAGGTGTGGTGGCCGATCACGATGTCGAAGAAGTTCACCGCGATCGTGCGGTACCGGTCCGTGCCGGTCTGGTGGTACTCGCGGATCGCGCCGATGATCTTCGGGATCTGGGTGTTGGCGTGGAAGCCGGCGAGCCGGTCCTGGTTGGCGGCCAGCGGGTCGAAGATCTGGGCGTGGTCGAACCGCCGCGCGATGGTGAGGTGGTCGGCGTTCGACGTTACCGCGTAGAGGTTGGTCAGCACCTCGTTCATGCCGCCGAACTCGGTGCGCAGCATGGTCTGGATCTGGGTGGCGGACAGCCGGTCGGTGCGGAACTTGACCCACGCGGCCATTCGGGTGAGCACGTCGAGCGCCTGGGCGTTGCCGGCCATCAGGTGCATGTCGAGCAGGCCAGCCATGATCTTGTGCAGGGTGTAGTACGGCGCCCACACCGATGTTCCGGCCTCGACCCGGTCGATCATGCTTTCCGGCCAGGCGGACAGGAAGCCGGTGTTGAAGCCGGCGGTGTTCGCCCGGGCCTGGCAGGTGGCGAGCACGCCGACGATGTAGTCGCCCTTGGTCTTGTACTGCGCGTCGCCGGTGTTGGCGAAGGCCTGGGCGAGCCCGGTGAGCAGGTGGCCGGTGGAGTGACCGCGCAGCTCGACGTCCGGCGCGTCCCAGCCGCCGACCGGTTGCGCGGTCGAGGATAGGCCGTAGTTCAGCCGGAACGTGTGCAGCAGCCGATCAGCGTCCACAAAGGACAAGTAGCTCAGCGTTCTTGTCATGTTCGCCCGGAACGGGCTGTCCAGAAGGGACACCTGGGTCAGCGGGAACGGGAACACCGACACGCCGATGTCCGGGCGCACGGCGGCCGCGGTGGATGGCACGGCGAGGGGTAGGGCGGAGCCGGCCACGGTGACGCCGGCAAGTTGGATGAGGGTTCTGCGGGTGAATTCGGGCATCGTCGCCCCCTTGAGTTCGATATGTCGAACATTGTTCTGGATTCCGCACATTGACGGTAGAGTGCAAGCGGTGATTGTTCAACTACAACGGTGACCGGAAACATTTCCTCCAACCGGAAACATTTCCAGGACGGTGAAAGATGCAAAGACGCATTTTCTCCCTGCTTGCCGCCCTGACCATGGTTCTGGCAACCGTGGTTCAAGCAAGCAACCCGGCGCAGGCCGCGGTCACGTTCACCTCCACAGCCGTCGTCCAGAACGGCGGGCGCTGCCTGGACGTGTTCGGCGCGCAGACCGGCGACAACGTCAACCTCATCCAGTGGAACTGCCACGGTGGGACGAACCAGTCGTTCACGTTCACCCCGGTCACCGGGACCACCAACGTGTACACGGTCGGCACGTTCAGCGCCGGGAAGTGCGCGGGCGTGACCGGCGGTTCCACGGCCGACAACGCCGCGGTCATCCAGATCGCCTGCAATGGCGCGACCAGCCAGCAGTTCCGGCTCGTCTCGGTCGCGATCTCCGGCACCGACAAGACCTTCAACCTGCAGGCCGTGCACAGCAACAAGTGCGTCACGGTCAGCGTCCCCGCCACCAATGGCGCGCAGCTCGTGCAGCTGCCCTGCTCCAGCGCGACCGACCGGGTGTGGCGGCTGCCGAACTTCACCGCCGACGCTCCGCCGGGCGGGTTCGAGCCGGTGCCGACCATGCCGACCAACGCGTGCAACAACTCCAGCCTGCCGCGCAGCTTCGGCACGAACTTCCCGACCCCGCGCGACCCGTTCGCATTCGGTTTCTTCAACCAGTCCGCGATCGGCTGGCAGGGCAACTTCTACCCGGCCTTCTCCTACCTCTCCGGGTCCTACTTCGCCCGTGGCGTGCCCACCACGTTCACCGCCGGTGGCACGAGCTTCTGCGGCGCCATGTACTCCTTCGGCGTGTTCACCTTCGGGCTCGCCGCCGGGCAGGCGCCGCCGGCCCAGTCCATCCAGTGGACGCAGGACTCGGGTTACCTGCCGGCTCTGCGCACCTCGTTCACCCGCAACAACGTCGCCATCTCGATCACGAACTTCGCCAACCGGGCGGTGATCAACGGCACCCCGTTCGTGCTCGCACACACCCGGATCACGGTCACCAACAACGGAACCGCCACGGCCACCGTGCCGCCGAACGCCTCCGGGCCGAACCTGGTCCGGCAGACCGCGGTGAACGACAGCGTCCCCGCCGGGACCACCCGCACACATGACTTCGTGTCAGCGATCGACCGGTTCGGCACCAACGCCGCCTACCCGTCGACCGCGACGCTGGCCTCGGCCGCGCCGAGTTACGACACCGCTTTCGGCCAGATGGCGGCGTTCTGGAACGGTCGGATCAACGCGACCGCCCAGTTGTCGCTGCCCAACCTGCAACTGCCCAACACAGGGCTGGCGAACCCGGGCACCGCGCTGGTGAACGCGTACAAGGCCGGCACCGCGTACCACCTGATGATGCAGGTGGGCAAGGCGCCGTTCTCCGCCGCGAACAACTACGCCTGGCTGCTCAACCACGACATCCCCGGCGAGCTGGTGGCCCGGTTCTCCACCGGCGACTTCAGCGACGCGCGGAACCTGTTGCTGGACGGGCGAACCTCGGAGGTCCAAGGCTTCCCGTCGTTCGGCGCCAACTGGTACTGGGACGGCGTGTGGAAGACGCCGTGGGCGTGGGCGATCTACCTGGAGAAGACCAACGACACCGCGTTCGTGTCCCAGTTCTTCAACGACAACCAGACCCAGTTCGGACCGTCGCTGCGCACCATGATGCGGACGAACCTGGTGGCACAGCTGGACTCCGACGGAACCCTGCGCACGAACTTCGACAACGACTCCACCGGCAAGTGGATCCTGTCGAACTACTCGGCGCTGATCGCCCTGTCCGCGTACAAGTACATCGCGACCCGGATCGGGCAGACCGCCGAGGCGACCTGGGCGCAGCAGACGTACATCAGCCTGCACGACGCGTTGAACCGGGTCATCGGACAGAACCAGTCGGCGAACGGCTTCAACTTCCTGCCGTGCGAGGTGAACCGGCCGAACTCGGCGAACCGGTGCAACACGTTCAACGACGCGAACTGGGCGCAGGCCGGATGGTCCGGGCAGAACCAGTGGGACGTGATGCTGATGGGCGGCGCGATGTCCGGGATCATCGGTGACCCCGGGCAGCTCGACCGGATGTACCAGTGGGGCTTCGACCGGCTGGCCGGGCGGGTTCCGTTCCCGTCGTTCGGCGCGTTCTCCGGGTTCTCCACCGCGTACAACACGGCGTACTCGGAGGGCGGCCTGTACGGCACCGCGTTCCGCGACCTGGCGATCACCAGTTACGCCTGGCAGATCCAGAACACCACCGGCGGACCGAACGCATGGTGGGAGGCCAACGGCAGCGGGCCGTCCTCGGCGAACATCTGGGCCGGCAGCCACGCGGGCCCGCAGTTCGGCGCGGTCCCCTACGCCTGGCCGATCGCCCACCAGCAACTCGCCCTGGTCCGCGCCATCGCCGCCGAAGGATTGGCGGCGTCGGGCACCGGCCCGTTCACCTACACCCGCCCGCTCTACATCGGCCGCGGCATCCCCAACACCTGGATCGCCCCCGGCCAGACCATCGCGGTCAACAACCTGACCTCGTCGACGAACATCGACTCCGGCTCCCGCTCCACCTACGGGGTCTCGCTCGCCGTCACCCGCCCCGGCACCGGCCGCGTGATCACGGTCAACCTCAGCGGAACCCTCCCCGGCGGCGCGGTCCTCGTCCAGCTCCCGGTGTTCGCCACGTCCTCCGTGGTCAGCGTCACCGGCGGCACCTTCGACGCCGGCACCCGCACCGTCACCATCACCCCCGGCACCACCCAGGCGGTGATCACCCTCAACAACTGACCGCGGCCTGAGTCGTCGGTGCTGGAACGTACGACTCAGTTGCCGGACCGTACGACTCACGTGCTGGAACGTACGACTCGCCGAGGTGGCTCGAACAGCCTCGGCGAGTCGTGGCATTCCGGTGCGGGATCGTGCCGCGAGCGCCACAGGTAAACCGGGTTTCTCAGGCATTCGAGGGGAGAGGACACTCGTGGGGTGTCCGTCCGGGAGGAGCGTTCGTGAGTGAGGTGGATCGCGAGGGGGAGGTCGGCGTTCGGGAACCGATGCTGGATCGGGCGGTGCGGTTGTTCGAGTTCCTGGGGAGGGCTCAGCAGCTGAAGAATCAGCCGCCGCGGACGGTGGAGAGTTACCGGCGGGACGGGGCGGTGGTGTGGCTGGCGGAGCTGCCGCGGCATCCGGCGGTGAGCGCGGCACACTGGGGGGAGGCGGAGGCCGAGGACGCGCTGGTCAGCGTGGACCGGGTGCCGCGGTTGGCGGCGCCGGAGCCGGACGACGTGCTCGCGCCGTGGCTGGCCGGGGCGGTTGACGATCCGGAGAAGCCGCCGGAGCTGCGCGAGACGCTCGGCGAGCAGCCGGCGCCGGAAGTCGTCCGGGACGGCTACCTGGAGTGGCTCGAGGGGTGGCGGGCGTGGGCGGACCGGGAGCGGGTGGACCGGCCGATTCGGGCCCGGTACGGGGAGTTGTTCTCGGCTTATGTGACGGCGTCCGGGAACCCGGAGGAGCTCGAGCTGGTGATGGGGGTCGGGTGCCTGGCGTGGGCGCCGCCCAACCACCCACAAGTGCGGCGGCACCTGATCACGGTGCCGGTGTCGATCCGCTTCGACGACGACAGTGGGCGGCTCACGGTCGTCCCGGTCGAGGCGGGCGAGCCGGCGGACGTGGAACTGGACATGCTGGACCCGGGCCTGGTCAGCAACCCGCAGCACGTCAACGACGTGCGCGCACAGGCCCGGCAGCTCGAGACGCATCCGTTGCGGCGCAAGGAGATCGGCTCGCTGGTGCGGCGGCTGGTGCACACCCTGGACGCCGCGGGTGAGTACCGGGACGAGGATGAGCCGCCGGAGCCCGGTCCGGTCGCGGTGGCCGCGTTCGCCCCGGCGGTGATCATGCGCCGGCGCTCGCAGCGGGGGCTGGTGGAGACGTTCCAGACGATCGTCGCCCAGCTCGCGGAGAACGGCACGGTGCCGGACGGGGTGCTCACCCTCGTCGACCCGGACCACCGGCCGGAGGTGGAGCCGGAGCCGGCCGAGGGCGCGCTGGTCATGGTGGACGACGACGCCGTGCTGCCGCTGCCGGTCAACGACGTGCAGCTGCGCATCCTCCGGCAGGTCGACACGCGGGCGCAGACGCTGGTGCAGGGGCCGCCGGGAACCGGCAAGACGCACACCGCGGCGGCGTTGCTCTCGCACCTGCTCGCGCAGGGCAAGCGGGCCCTGGTCACCGCGCACACCGACCGGGCGCTGCGGGAGGTCCGGGACAAGCTGCCGGCCGCGATCAAGCCGCTGTCCGTCGCGGTGGTGGGCACCTCGCGGGAGGACATGTCCGACCTGAAGGTTGCGGTGGAGCGGATCGCGGCGGCCGCGACCGAGCACGACCCGGAGGCGGCGCAGGCCACCATCGACGAGTGCCTCGAGACTGTCGAAGCGCTTCGACTGAGACGGGCCGAGCTGCACCGGGAGCTGGCCGAGGCCCGCGAGCAGGAGGTGCGCACGCACGAGCACGCCGGCTACCGCGGCACCCTGGCCGCGATCGCCGTGCGGCACCGGAGCGAGGCGGACCGCTTCGCCTGGCTGCGCGAGCACGCCGCCGTCGGCTCGGGCAGCACGGCGCCGCTCACCGACGCCGAGATCACCGAATGGCACGGCCACCTGCTCGACGCCGACCTCGCCGCGGACGAGCCGGAGTCGCGGCAGCGGCTGATCGACCCGGCCGGCGTGCCGAACCCCGAGGCGTTCGCCGACCTGGTGGCCGCCGAGCAGCTGGAGGCCGGCCGGGCGGCCGCGCACGAGGCGCTGCGCAGCCACCCCGCCTTCGAAGCGATTCGACAACTCGAGCCGGAGACCCGGGACGAGCTGCAGCGCCGCATCCACCGGCTGACCGACGAGGCCGACGAGCTCACCCACCGCCGCGAGGCGTGGATGGACGAGGCGCTGGCCGACGTCCGGGCCGGCCGCGCCCGCGTCTGGCAGTCCCGCGCCGGGCAGATCGCCGAGCTGATCGGGCGGGCCGGCGGGCCGGTCGCCCAGCTCGGCCCGCTCACCGAGGTCGAGGTCAGCGACGGCAACGCGAGCCCGCTCGTCCCGCTCGCGCACGGCCTCTACGCGCACCTGAGCGGCGGCGGATCGCTGAAGACCGCACCCGATGGCACCCCGAAGATCGGCGCGCTGGCACCGAAACCGGTCAAGCAGGCCCAACCGCTGTTCGACCGGGTGCGGGTGGACGGGCTGCCGCCCACCACCGCCGGGCAGGTCGGCGCGTTCCTCACCTGGGCCGAGGCCAGCAAGACCCTGGCCGCCCTCGACCGCTCCTGGCCGGACAGCGCCCAAGTGTCCACTGAGGACACTCTGAACGAGCGCCTGCAGTGGCACATCACCGAGCTGGACGCGCTGCACCGGGTGCTGAAGCTCGGTGCGGCGCTGGACACCGAGCAGCGCTGGCTGGCCGAGCTGCGCCTCCCCCGTCCGGACTGGACGGACCTGGACGCCGTGCGCACCTACGCCGACCTGGTCGACGCGGCGGCCGCCACGGACGCGTCGAAGGCCGCGGCGGAACCGTTGCGGCAGCTCGAAGAGACCCTGATCGACGCCGCCCGCTGGGACGACGCGGCTCCGTGCGTGCACAACCTGCTGGCCGCAGTCCGCGAGCGGGACCACGACGCCTACGCCGCGGCGTTACGCCGGGTCGAGCGCCTCGGCGGGGTCCGCCAGCTCGCCGTGCGGCGCGACGAGCTCGGCGCCCGGCTGTCCACTTCGGCCCGGAACCTCCGGGAGGCGATCGAGCGGACCGCTGCCGATCCACAGTGGACGGATCGGCTTGCCGCGTTCGAGCACGCCTGGGCGTGGGCGTCGACCGGTGCCTGGGTGGTCGAGCAGGGCGTGGCGGACGTCAACGCGCTGCAGGCCGAGATCGGGCTCACCGAGGAGCGGATCCGGCGCAAGGTGGAGACGCTGTCCGCAACCCGCGCGTGGGGTCACGCGGTCTCCCCGGACCGGCTGACCGGGCAGGCACGCGCCAACCTCGAGCACTACGCGTACCTGGTTCGCCGGCTGGGTAAGGGAACCGGCCGGTACGCCGGGCAGCGCCGGGCCGAGATCCGCCAGGCCATGGACCGCTGCCGGCCGGCCGTCCCGGTGTGGATCATGCCGATCTACCGGATCGCCGAGCAGCTGCAGATCCACCCGAACATGTTCGACGTGGTCATCGTGGACGAGGCGTCGCAGGCCGGCCTGGAGGCCACGTTCCTGCAGTATTTGGCGCCGAAGATGGTGGTCATCGGCGACGACAAGCAGGTCTCCCCCTCCGCCGTGGGCATCGAGCAGCAGCAGTTGCGCGACCTGGCCGGGCAGTACCTGGCCGACGACCCGTACCGGTCGTCCTGGCAGGACCCGCAGCGCAGCCTCTTCGACGAGGCCAAGATGCGCTACCACGGGCTGCTCACGCTCACCGAGCACCGCCGGTGCGTGCCGGAGATCATCGCCTTCTCCAACCGGATCGCCTACGAGCCCGACGGAATCCGGCTCGTCCCGGTGCGCCAGTACGGTGCCGACCGGCTCGAGCCGATCGTGACCGTGCACCTGCCGGACGGCTACCAGACCGGGTCCGCCACCAAGATCAACCCGGTGGAGGTGGACGCGGTCGTCGACGCGATCGAGAAGTGCATCGCCGATCCCCGCTACGACGGGCTCACCTTCGGCGTGATCTCGTTGCTCGGCCCGGCCCAGGCCAAGGCCATCGCCCGGAAGCTGCTGGAGCGCATCGCGCCGGAGGACTGGGCGGCGCGGCGGCTGCAGTGCGGCGACTCGGCCGACTTCCAGGGCGCCGAGCGGGACGTGATGTTCCTGTCCATGGTGGCCACCCCGAGCGAGCACACCGCGGCACTGACCCGCGACCTGTTCGTGCAGCGGTACAACGTCGCGGCCTCCCGCGCGAAAGACCAGATGTGGCTGTTCCACTCCATCGCGCTCACCGACCTGCGCAACCCCGAGGACATGCGCTTCCAGCTCCTCGACCACTGCTCCTCGGTGATCAGCGGCCGCGGCGCCGGTGACGACCGCGGCCTGCCCGGGCCGGTGCCCGAAGACCACCTCGTCGAACCGTTCCGGTCGCTGTTCGAGCAGCGCCTGGCGAACCGCCTCATCTCCCACGGCTACACCGTGATCCCCCAGTATCCGGTCGCCGGCCACCACCTCGACCTGGTCGTCGTCGGCGCCCGGTCCCGCCTGGCCATCGAGTGCGACGGCGACACCTGGCAGGGACCCGAAGCCTACGAACGGGAACTCGCCCGCCAGCGCGACCTCGAGCGCTGCGGCTGGCAGTTCTTCCGCATCCGCGAGTCGGCCTTCTACATCGACCAGCCCGCGGTCCTCGACGACCTCCTCGCCACCCTCGCCGAGCTCGACATCCACCCGCTCGACCATCTGTCCACGGAGGACATACCGGCGATCCCGCCCGATCCGGAGCCGGCGGCCATCCGGTCCCAACCGCTGACCGCTCCCGCCACCGAACCGGCACTCACCACGCCGGCGCCCACCGAATCGGCGGCCCCGGCCGACGCTGTAGACGGCGCGGCCGAACGCATCGCCCTCCCCGTCCCCACCGAACCGGCCGCCGCCCACAGCGACACCATCGCCGGCGCCGCCCAGCGGACCGCCCTCCCCCCCGCACCGACAACCGCGCCAAGTGACACCGTTGCGGGCGCGGCCGAGCGGACCGCCATCCCGGCCAATCCTGCCGAGCCGGGCGGCGCCCTGGTCGGGCCCGATCAGACCACCCTGCCCGCGGAATCGGCGACCGCCTTCGCCGACGAACCGGTGTTCGCCACCGCCGAACGCGTGCGTGCCCCGGCGGATCCGATGATCACCTCGGCCGGGAACGGCGAGCCGGAGCTCGGGCCGGGCCGGGCGGTACCGGGAATCGGCCCGACTTCCGCGGGCACCACGACACCGACCTCCTCCGTGGTCCGGCCGGTGACCGTTTTCTCGCCGGCGACCGGATCGCTCGCGCCGTACGAGGAGTACAGCGGCACGCTGCCCCCGGTCCTGCACGCGACCACTCGGCAGCTGGTGGACGGCCTGGTCGCCATCGCCGCCGTCGAGGGCCCGGTCGTCGGCCATCGCCTGCACAACGCCTACGTCCAGGCCTCCCAGGATCCGTGGCGCGGCCGGCTGATCGCCAACGCCCTCAACTCCGCCATCACCACGGCCGTCCACTATGGACTCCTCGTCGAGGACAACCCATTGAGCGAGCCCGGCGTCAAACCCCGCACCTACCGCCTCCCCGACCAGCCCGCGGTCCGGCCCCGCCTCCTCGGCCCGCGCCCCTTCGA
Source organism: Actinophytocola sp. (assembly GCF_036002505.1). Taxonomy (GTDB): domain Bacteria; phylum Actinomycetota; class Actinomycetes; order Mycobacteriales; family Pseudonocardiaceae; genus DASYTH01. The sequence goes on from NZ_DASYTH010000292.1 coordinate 58,435, forward strand.
GCACATACCACCCCGCGAGCTCGCCACCATGATCACCCTCGTCGCCCGCCACCACGGCTGGGACAGCGAGGAAACCCTCTACCGCGCCACCCTCGACCTGCTTGGCCTGCGCCGCCTCACCATCACCATCATCGACCGCCTCGCCGCCGTCCTGCCGCTGACTCGGGGCGAGTGAGCAGAACCAATGCCATGAAGGGGCCCTTGGGGACGTTGAGCGCCCTGAAGGTCACCTTCATGGCACTCCCCACCTGAGATCTCACGCCCTGGCCACGGTGCCGACGAAGGCAGACCAGCCGGGCGTGGGGAAAGCGAGCGTGCCGGTGGCCGGACTCTTGGAGTCACGGACGGCCATCGCTGGACCAGCCAGGGCGACCTCGACACAGGCATCGTTGTTGCCGCCGCCGCTGCGGCTGCTCTTGCGCCACGCCAGGCCGGAAAGGTCTCCGGTACACATTCGCGTGGCCCTCCCGTCTACGTGCCGTAAAGCTCGGCGCCCACCTGCTTGATCAAGGCGAGCGAGTCGGCCGGGCTCAGTGCCTCCGAGCGGAGGCGATCGAACGTCAGTTTAGCCGCCGCCACCTCGCCCTGGTCATCAATGTGCAGGGACCCGGTGGAGTAGGAGACGTACTGCATGTCCGGCTCGTCCGGCTCCGGGAAGGACAGCAGGATGAACGCGCCGTCGACCGTGAGGTGCGGGCCGCCGCGAAGCGGGAGTACCTGCACGGTGACCGCCGGCTGGTCCGCCGCTTCGACCAGATGGCACAGTTGGGTGCGCATCACGTCCGGGCCGCCGACCTCGCGGCGCAGCGCCGACTCGTCGATGACCGCGACCAGTTCGAGGGGGTCCTCGTCGCTGGTCAGGCGCTGCCGGCGGATCAGCCGGACCTCGACCTGGTTGTCGAGCTCCTGCTGGGTGCGCCGCACCGTGCTCATCGTGAAGAGCTCGCGCATGTAGGCCTCGGTCTGGAGCAGGCCGGGCAAGTTCAGCACGGCGAACTCGCACACGGCGCAGGCTTCGGTCTCGAGGTCGACATAACCCATGTCCTCCGGGCGGTAGTGGCGGAACCACTGTGGTCTGAGCGCCTCGCGGACCTGGTCGAGGAGACCCTCCTCGTAGATGTCGTAGACATCCATCATCGAACGGGCCAGGTGCACGTCCATGCGGCTTTCGCCGGTTTCGACGCGCCACAAGGCGCTGCGGCTCATGTCCAGCCGTGCGGCGGCCTCGTTCATGCTCAGCCTGGCCTGCTCGCGCATGGATCGGAGCCGGCTGCCGAGCCGGCGCCGCAGGAGAGGCGGCTTCTGCTGTGTGATCACGGAACACTCCCGATCGCTTACCGTGGGTTCGCACATGATCGCATTCGAGAATCCCACTGCCGGGATTTCCACGCGCAGCCGATGACGAGCAACGACACTCGATCGTGCGATGGTCATGCCGCAGGCGCAAACGGAACGATCGGGCCGTGACACTATCTGCGTCAAACCGGTCCCCGGGGTCAGGCGCCGACTACCTGCTCGAGGACTTCCTCTCGATGGACACTCCGCTGGGATATCGCGCCGAACTGATCGGCGACTGGAGCCGCGTAGTGGATCATCCGCGGAGTGTGACAAAGGACGCCTTCGTCACGCTGGGCGCGACAAAGGACGCCTTCGTCGCATTCATGAAACTAGGAACTACAAGCCGTAGCGGCTCTTGAGGTGGCGCCACCAGTCGCGGAGCATCCAGGCGTCGAAGGTGGTGATGACGGGGGAGCTGCCGGCTTTCATGATGAAGCAGCATTGGCCGGTGGGGGTCCAGTCGTAGAAGTCGTCGAGGCCGAAGGTGTGGCCGACTTCGTGTAGGTAGATGGTGATGTCGTTGTTGTTTACCGCGCCGGTGAAGTATTCGCTGGCCATGCGTTGGCCCCAGTCGCCGCCGGCGCCGCCGCGGAATCCGGCGGTGAGCCACAGTGACATGTCGTAGTGGCGGGCGGCGCCGCCGGGGCAGCGGGAGTAGTTGGCGTCCTGGTGGAAGAAGCGGCCGCAGTCTTCCGAGCACTGGGGGCATTTTCCCGGATGTTGTTGACGGAGATGTCAACGGAGTTGCCCGTCCATTGTAGAGTACTGCGGTTGCGGACAACCCAGCCGACGATCTTGACCGGGATGGTGGTGTAGGGGAAGCGTTCCCAGCCTTGGCCGTTCTCCACGAGGACGTTCATCCACTTGGCGAACTGGCGGCTGAGCACGGCCTGGATCTGATCGTGGAGCGCCGCGGAGTGCCACGCCACACGAGGTTGGCGTGGTAATCGTGCCGGATAACTACGCAGATACAGAACATAGCTACCTGAACGCGTAACACGGCTACGTGAACGCGGGACACGCCCGGGATGCCTGCGGCCCTTCGGGGTGTCACGCGTCTGCGTAGGCGTATTACGGCCTGGCGTAGCCAGGATGCGCGTTCACGTAGACGATCTCGTTCACCCAGGGCCGGACTACCTACCCAACGTTGCGTGACACGCCACTGGTTCAGACCAGTGCCTGCCACTCCAGCACGCCGGTGGAGAACCCCGATCTGGACGTGATGTTGAGCCGTAACCTGGTCGTCGTCAGGGCGGGGAACGTGATGGTGTTGAACGTGTTCGGGGCGACCCCGCAGGTCGACTGGCCCGGCACGGCGACGTAGGCGCTCCCGTTCCAGAACTGGAGCTGGCAGGAGGCCGGCAGGTCGATTCCCTGGTTGTCGTCGAACCAGTAGACGGCGGACCGGGTCAGCGTGACCGGGTTGGCCCACCGGTACTCCACCCACTGCGTGCCCTGCTGGGGCCAGTTGCCATAGACCGGATGCGCGCGGTCCGCGGAGCTCGTCGGAGTGAAGCCGTCGTTGACCGCGGCGAGGTTCTCCCAGGAGGAGACGAAGGACGTCGACGGGGTGGCGCTCAGCGCGAGGTTGCCGCCGGTACCGCCACGGGTCTGGACCACCTTCTGCATGGTGCCGTCGGCGTTGAAGAACAGCTTGTCCACGGCGACGGAACGGCGGAAGTTCCCGCCGCCCGGGGCATCCGCGGTGTGGTAGACCATGTACCACTGGCCGTTGAACTCGATGATGGCCGGGTGGTTCGTGGTGGAGCTGACCTGGTCCAGCACCACGCCGCGGTGCGTCCACGGGCCCATCGGGTTGGACGCGGTGGCGTAACGGATGCAGGCGAAGCTGGACGAGCTCACGCAGCCGGAGTCGTTCGCCGCGTAGGCCAGGTAGTAGATCCCGTTGCGCTTGAACATCCAGGGCGCTTCCCAGAAGTTCGTGACACCCTGCGGCGTGACCACCGGGCCGTTCAACGAGATCATGTCCGGGTTGAGCCGGGCGGCCCGCACGCCCCAGAACGAGCCCCAGTACAGATAGGCCTGTCCGTCGTCGTCGACGAACACCGTGGGGTCGATGTTCAGCGGCGAGGAGTTCGGCGTGCTGTCGCTGATCAGCGGGCCACCGATGGCGTCGTGGAACGGCCCGAGTGGACTGTCGCCGACCGCCACGCCGATGTTCATCCAACCCGGACCGCGGCCGTCCACCGGGACGTACCAGTAGTAGTGGCCGTTACGGGGTTCCACCTCACCGGCCCACGCGTTCGCCTGCGCCCACGGGAAGTTCGCCAGGCTCAGCCGCGGACCGTTGTTGGTCCAGTTGGTGGCGTCGGTGGAGGAGAGCACCATCCAGTCCCGCATGACGAAGTCCGTGCCACCCGGCGGCGCCTCGTCGTGCCCGGTGTAGAGGTAGAGCGTGTTGCCGACCACCAGCGCCGCCGGGTCGGCGGTGTAGATGCTGGTGATGATCGGGTTCACCGCGGACGCCGGCGTGATCACGGTCAGTGCCAGCATGATCGCGGCCAGCGCCGCGGGCCAGTGTCGTCTCACGGCTGTCGCCTTTCAGGACACGACGGTGATGGTGGCGGTGGCCCGCAGCGCGGTGCCGTCGACGATGCCGATCCGGGTGAACGTGCCGGGTACGGCGACCTGGTCCTTGGTGATCGGCTCCCAGACGACCGGGGCGTCGAGCCGGGATCCGTCGGCGTACACCTTGGTCGCCGTGGCGGGCAGCGTGGGTATCGTCCCGACCGGAGTGTCCACATGAACCGGTTCCACGCTGGCCGGCTTCTCGGCGTAGAGCTTCCACTCCAGCACACCGACCGACGCGAGCCCACTCTGCAGCACCGCGCGCAGGCGGGTGGTGGTCACGCTGCCGAACGTGGTGCGGTTGTACTGGTTGATCGCGGTGCCGTACCCGCTGGGGTTGGCCACGTCGACGAACGCGGTGCCGTCCCAGTACTGGATCCGCCAGGACGCCGGCGCCCGCACTCCCCCGTTGTCGTCGAAGAAGTACAGGTCGGAGGCGTTCACCCGGACCGGGTTGGTCCAGTCCAGCTCGACCCACTGCTCGCCCTCGTTGGGCCAGGTGCCCCAGCGGCGGTTCACGCCGTCGTTGGAGGTCGGCGGGTCGATGCCGTCGTTGATCGCCCCGACGCTCTCCCACGGCGAGGTGTACGACGCCGACGGGGTCGCGTCCACCGACGCGTTGATCACGTCGGGGATGGCCGTCGCGGTGACCGTCACCAGCGACGAGCTCGTTGCCGCGCCGTCGGATGCGGTCAGGCGCAAGGTGTAGTCGCCGGGCTCGGTGAACGTGGCGATGGTCGACGCGGCCACGGGGTCGGCGAAGATCGCCGTGCCCGGACCGTCCACCTGGGACCATCCCGCGCTGAGCGCGTTGCCCGGCAGGCTGTCATCCTTGACCACGCCGACGAGCCTGGCCTTCGCCGGCCGGCGGAACGACAGGTCCTGCTTGGCCAGCACGTAGGGCGCCACGTTGGCCGGCCGCGGCGCGACCACGCCGGTGTGGAACACCTCGAACTCCTTGAGCCCGGTGCGGTGGCCGGCCTGATGGGTCAGCACCACCCGCAGCTTTCGCGCCGTGACCTCCGGGAACCGCACCTCGTTGTAGTTGGCCCGCGGAATCGCCGGTGACTTGAACTGCCTCGGCACGTCGACCCAGCGGTTGCCGTTCTGGTACTGCAGCCGGTACCGCTCCGGCTCGGCCAGCCCATTGGTGGTCCGGTCCCGGTAGAAGTACAGCTTGACGGTGTCGAACCGCTTCGCCGGCGGACCGAAGTCGATCTCGTAGGTGTCCTCGGCGTTGGGCGAGCCGCGGCTGCTCCAGTACGGCTCGTTGATCGTGGTCCCGTCCACCGCACCGGCCGTGCTCGATCCCGGCTCGGTGAACGACGCCGACGTGGCGGTGCCCTGCGCCATGTTGGCCGCAGCGGCGTTGGTGGTGAGGTCCGCGCCGGCCTTGGCGAACATGTCGACGATCCGGGCCTCGCCGAGCCAGACCTGGCCGGGCGCACGCATGTTGTTGACCTTGTCGGTGCGCACCGGACCGGTGCTCTGACCGGGGAAGGTCAGCTCGCCCTTGTTCGGATCCCAGACAAGATGGGTGAGCCGGTCGACGGTGAAGACCCGCTGCCCGTTGACGAAGGCCGAGTAACCCTCCGGCACGCCCGGGTAGTGGGCGACGCCGTCCGCCGGGTCGTCCCAGACGACGCTCAGATCCACGTTGCGGTACTTGAGG
>NZ_DASYTH010000293.1:0-61491 GCF_036002505.1 Actinophytocola sp.
TGTGGTCATGATTCTTTGGCGCGACGCCCCCCCCCCGCCCACCGGCACCCCCGAAACAAAACCGGCCCCGACGAGCGCCACGGCGGCGCCACAGGCGGCGCCGTAGCGCTTCCTTTGTCTTTCCCTCTCCTAAAATTTTTAATGTTTTAGAAGGCAACCATCACCCGCCAAGAGCGGGAGAAATCACCTCGCCCCGAGCCCAGGGCCGTTTCAAGATCGTTTAAGCAGCGGCTCAGCACGTACTACCCAAGGCCGATGGTGTGCCGGTGGTGCGGAACCTCGGCGATACCTTAGTGTCCATTGTGGAGTGGATGCGAGGAAGGGGGCCTTCCTCACGCCCAGCGTGACAAAGGCCCCCTTCATCGCACGACAGCGGAGCCCCTGGAGTTGCTGGCGTCACCACGGTCCCATCAGCAACAACAACCACTCAGGTGATCTTGAAACAGCCGCGGCCCCGAGCCCACCCGCCAACAACTCCGCCAAGTGCACCGCCGGACGCCCAGGCACCCCATGCTCCACCTGCGTCCGACAACTAACCCATCCGCCAGCACCCGTAGTCCCCTCCCCACCTCCCTCACCGCCGGAAACAAGGCATCCTCCGCACACGCCATCGACACTGCATAATGCTCACGCTCGAACCCGAAATTCCCCGCCGGCCCACATTCACGCTCCACCGGTGTACCGTCCCTCAACTGCGGCCGCAGCACGGAAAACGTCCGGCGCAGCACCCGCTCGGCGACCCCGAGCTGGCCGGTGGAGATCCAGGTCAACCCGCAACATGCCGGCGACAGCGGCACATCGACGGCGCCGCCGGAACCCACGAGCTGAACCGCTCGGCCGCGAACGCCGGGAGCTCCCGCTCGGGCGCGACGCCCCCGGCCGCTTTCACGATCCGGACGGAGAACCGGCACCGGGCCACGGCGTTGACCGCCCGCGGCGCACGGAGGCGAGCATGGCCAGAGCGGCAACCGCGTCCAGCAGACCGCCGACCCACCGACCGGCGAGGCAACCTCTGGAGACCCACCCTTCAGTGCGGCGGGCGCTTTGTTTCATCTCCGTCATCGGATATCTCTTCGAGGTATGGTCGCGTACGGAGCCATGGCGGCGACCCTGCCGATCGAGACTCAGGACTTTCCTCACGGGCAAGGATTTCAGCCACTGAGATAGTGCTGCGTGCATGAGTCGACCTGCGTACAGCCGCGGGCTTGACGGCGGGGGTCGGCACAGAAGTCGGCATGCGAGGTCGTATGGATAACGCAAGAAATCCAGAGATGGCTGCTGCCAGCCCAATGATCAGAGCAGTGATAACCAAGCCCAGACGGTTGACAGCTGCGACGAAGAATATACTAACGGTAGCCATACCTACGGCCAGAATAGTGAACAGAAGGGCTGTTAGACGCCAGGTCCGGTGCCAACCATCGCCGTGGTCGCTGACCAGATCGACGAGAATAGGTCTCAACGACCCAGATGGTTGGGCCCGCACCGGCCTGCCGCCCGCCGGCGGTCCCACGGCCGGGGATGTCTCAGGATCCGAGATGTCGACTGGTTGATCAATTGGTGGGTCAGCCTCGTCCGCCATCACCGGCAAGAGCCTTGGCTCAGTATTCTCCGCAGGTACAGCGGGTGCGGTCTTGGCTTCTAACAGTTTGCTCCACAGGCGCATAACCCCTTCGACCTGATGAGGGTGCAGCCCACAGGCTTCCACGAACGCACAGACCTGGCTCCGCTTTGTGGGCAGGGTGGTTCGATTCTTGTCGACGAGACTGTAAGCCTGGGATCGAGGAATCTTGGCTTTCGTCGCGATCTGCCCGCACGTTAGGCCGGCTCGTGCCCGAATCCGGTTGAGTAGTTGGGCGAACTCGGCTGGCGTGCGGGCCAGCAGTTCGGCGTCTTCGAGTTCCAAATAGGACCGCTCCCGTGGGGATTCCTCAAGTTGTGTTCGTGGTCGGCCCGGAGCCGACTGCGCATGCATGATCTGGTTGCGGGCCACGGACCAACGTCGCCTGATATGAGCTTGTCTGGCCGGGGATGCGCCACACGCCGCGAGGATCTCGTGGTAGACCTCCCACGGAAGTAGGCTCTCCCCGGTAATCGCTCTGCGGACCGCGGAGGGTGGCAGGTTCACCCAGGTAGCGAGGCTCTGCATGGTGTGCCCGCCACGAGCCATCTCCACCTGGAGAAGGTCACGAAACGCCTGTACCACCCATACAGATGCCGCCGGATCAGCTGACGGGACCTGGGCAAAAGCGGGCTGACTCATCGCACCTTCCCGCTGACCATGATGCCGGCTCCGAACTCGAGGGCCATCAGGTATCGGACCATGGTCGGTGGCGTCATCGACACCACGAGTGAAGCGCCCGCGGTCACCACAGCCGCATAGGGGGCGAACCCGCGGTAGATCATCCAACTTACGAACACGTACACCACGACGATCACGATGCTCTGCTGGGTCTTCACCGACTCAGCTTGGAAGGACTCGCCGGCGACATGCGCGCACGGCGACAGTGGGTGCATGGGAACTCCCTGAGCTAAGAGCCGGGCGGCCCCGCCAGTCTGGCACTGGAAAAAAGGGGCCACGACGGTCTTGGTTGGTGCAGCCGAGGCTGTAGGGCTTGCCGAGCTCGTTCGGCTGGTATCCGAGTAGAGCGCGACGACCGAGAGGGGTCACCTAGGTCGAGGCAAATCCAACCACGGGCCGTCACAACGAAGCGACGGACACGGCCGCTTTGCCGTCCACGTCCTTAGATTGGCCAGTCTGGCGATGTCCAAGATTGTCTGAGTCACTGCGTCCATCGGCTTCTGAATGAGCTGGCCCCCCGACCGTATTTGGCCTGCGTGAGCTGGCGGCAAGCGCATTTGCCCTGGTAAGGGCCTATCCAGAAGTGTCCAATGCGCCCCATGACCGTCACGGGAGCTGATAACGTCAAGTTGTTCCCGGGCAGACGCCAGGAACGACCCTGCGCATGCTGATGGTGCAGCCGAGCACGGGGTCATCGATGGAACAACTCGCTGGTATCGGGTTGACCCGTCACCAATGGCCCCGGAGATGATCATCTCCGGGGCCATGTCGTCGGTTCCCTGCAGACAGAACCACGCTCGAAGTAGTGAATCCGCTACTCTGCGCCAGAACGGACCGCGCAGCATTACTCCGAAGATGCGCCATCGTGATACTGCCGAAGCGCAATCCGAGAGGTACGTCGCGTGACAACCCGCTCGAGAGATCATGACTCCGGCGCGGTCTGCGTTCGGGCCAGCGATACCGCTTAGGGTGCCGTCGCTTGTTGCCATCGGCTCACGCGATTAAGTTGAGCTGATCAGACTCAACTTTCTTGCCACCTGCAATCTGACCGGCTAGCCTCGGCGCGGTGAGGGGGAGGACGGACCGCGAGAGCCGGCGCAATGCGCGGATCTACCTGGTCGGGCTGGGGGCGTCGGCCTTGGGCGACAGCGCGATGTCGCTGGTCGCGGGCATCTGGGTGAAGACGCTGACCGGCAGCAGCAGCGCGGCCGCGATCACGTCGGTGTGCGTGTACGCGCCGTCCCTGCTCGGGCCGGTGGCCGGCATGGTGGCCGACCGGGTCCGGCGCCGGCCGCTGCTGGTGGCCGTGAACCTGGCGGCGGCCGCGCTGATGCTGCCGCTGCTGCTCGTCCATTCCCCCGGCCAGACCTGGCTGATCTACGTGGCGATGGCCGGCTATGGCAGCGCCGCCGCGCTCATCGACTCGGCGGAGAGCGGGCTGTTCGTGACCATGCTGCCGCTCCCACTGCGGCAGCGGATGAACGGCGTCCGCATGGCCATCGGGGAGAGCGGCAAGCTCATCGCCCCACTGCTCGGCGCCGGGCTGTACGTGCTCGCCGGTGGCGGGCTGGTCGCGGCCCTGGACGCGACCACGTTCCTGGTCGCCGGGTTCGCGTTGCTGATGCTGCGCGTCCACGAGCCGGTGCCGCAACCACCCGACCGGCACTGGCGCGAAGAACTGGTCGCCGGGTTCGCTCACATCCGGCACACCCCGCCGCTCCGCACGATCATGATCGCCGGCGCGCTGGCCATGGCCATCACCGGGGCGGCCGAGGCCGGCAAGTACGGCCTGGTGGACGCCCTGCACCGGCCGCCGAGCTTCCTCGGCCTGATCACCGGCGCGCTCGGCGCCGGGTCGATCATCGCCGGGCTGGTGAGCGGATCACTGATCCGACGCGTCGGCGAGCGCCGGCTGGTCCTGCTCGGCCTGCTGAACAGCGTGGCCGGCACGGTGCTGCGGATGATCCCCACCGTCCCGACGGCGCTCCTGGGCGGGTTCGTGTTGGGGTTCGCCCTGCCCTGGACGATCGTAGGGGTGATCAACCTGACGCAGCGCAAGACCCCGGACGCGCTGCAGGGCCGGGTGGCCGCCGCGGTCACCCTGGCGCTCTTCGCCCCGTTACCGCTGACCCAGGCCGCCGGCGCGCTGGCGATCGCACACCTGGACTACCGGGTCCTGTACGGAATCACCGCGCTCGCCACGCTGAGCACGGCTATTTGGCTTGCGCGGCGGGGTTAGTTTGGCCCGGTGATCTCCCGTTCCACCGTGGTAGCCCGGCTGCGGGCCGCCGGCTGCGTCTTCGCCGAGGACGAGGCGCGGCTGCTCATCGGAGCCGCCAGCACGCCCGAGGACCTCACCGCCCTGGTGGACCGCCGCGTCGCCGGCCTTCCCTTGGAGCACGTTCTCGGTTGGGCCGAGTTCTGCGGCCTGCGCATCGCCGTGGACCCCGGGGTCTTCGTTCCCAGGCGACGCACGGAGTTCCTGGCCCGCCAGGCCATCAAACGGACGAAACCCGGCGCCGTCGTGGTCGAGCTCTGCTGCGGCTCCGGCGCCGTCGGCGCGGCCATCCTGTCCACAGTGGACGACGTGGAACTGCACGCCGTGGACATCGAGCCCACCGCCGTCGCCTGCGCCCGCCGCAACCTGCCGAACTCCCAGGTCTACCAAGGAGACCTCTACCAGCCGCTGCCCGAAACCCTGCACGGCCGCGTCGACACCATCGTTGCCAACGCCCCCTACGTGCCCACCGGCGAGATCGCCCTCATGCCTCCCGAGGCTCGCCTCTACGAACCGCGGGTCGCCCTGGACGGCGGCGCCGATGGTCTCGACATCGCCCGCCGGGTCATCGCCGCCGCTCCGGAATGGCTCGTCCACGGCGGTCACGTTCTGGTGGAAACCAGTGAGCGCCAAGCACCCCACCTGGTCGAGGGGGCATCGGGTCTCAAAACCCGAGTCCTTCATTCGGGAAAACTTGGCGCTACGGTCGTCGTCGCTTCTCGGTAGGATGCGTTCAGAATCTCGACCTGCCTTCGGGATCTCGAACAGGAGCGCGCCATGCGTCGACGCACCGCCCTGACCCTGTCCTTCCTGCTCGCCGCGGCGAGCGTCAGCGTGCCGCTGCCCGCGCAGGCGGCCACCACGATCACCATCGACGGCAATGCGGCCGGCCGGACGTTGGACGGGATCGGCGCGGTGAGCGGCGGCGGCGGCAACAGCCGGCTGCTCATGGACTATCCGGAGCCGCAGCGCACGCAGATCCTGGACTACCTGTTCCGGCCGAACTTCGGTGCGGCCATGCAGCTGCTCAAGGTGGAGATCGGCGGGGACACCTACTCCACCAGTGGCGCCGAGCCGAGCCACAAGCACTCGGCCACGGATCTGGACTGCAACCGCGGCTACGAATGGTGGCTCATGGAGCAGGCCAAGGCCCGCAACCCGAACATCCGGCTGGCGGGACTCTCCTGGGGCGCGCCGGGCTGGATCGGCAACGGCACGTTCTTCTCCACCGACATGATCAATTATCTGATCGCGTGGCTGACCTGCGCGCGCGACGCCCACGGCCTGACCATCGACTACCTCGGCGGCTGGAACGAGCGCGGCCGGAACCTCACCTGGTACGTCAACCTGAACAACGCCTTGGACGCCAACGGCTTCGGCAACGTCAAGATCGTCGCCTCGGACGACTCGAGCGGCTGGTCGGTCGCCGACGACGCGGTCAACAACACCGCGTTCCGCAACGCGGTGGACGTCCTCGGCGTGCACTATGTCTGCGGCTACCGCAGCGCGCAGACCAACTGCCCCAGCTCGGCCAACGCACTGGCCACCGGGAAAACCTTGTGGGCCAGCGAGAACGGCTCGGACGACTACAACGCCGGGGCGCAGGCGCTGGCCCGCGGCATCAACCGGGACTACCTCGACGGCCGGATGACCGCGTACATCAACTGGCCGGTGATCGCCTCGGTGACCCCGAACCTGCCGTTCCCCACGATGGGTGTCGCGCTCGCGCCGCAGCCCTGGTCCGGCTTCTACGCGGTCGGCCGCAACGCCTGGGTCATGGCCCAGACCACCCAGTTCACCGCGCCCGGCTGGCGCTACCTCGACTCGGCCAGCGGGTTCCTCAGCAACAACCGCAACATCGGCAGCTACGTGACGCTCCGCTCGAACACCACCAACCAGTGGAGCACGGTCATCGAGACCACCCAGGCGACTGCGGCCGAGCCGTTCACGTTCACCGTCACCGGCGGCCTCGCCACCGGCGCGGTCCGGGTCTGGTCCACCAACCTCAACACCCTGACCCCGGCCGACGACCTGGTGCGCGGCGCGGACCTCACCCCGTCCGGCTCCACCTACACGATCACCCTGCAACCCGGCCGGGTCTACACGCTGACCACCACGACCGGCGGCGGCAAGGGCACCGCGACCGGCCCGGCGCAGGCCCCGTTCGCCTTGCCCTACAACGACAACTACGACTCCTACGCGGCCGGCCGGGAAGCCAGGTACCTGTCCGACCTGCAGGGCTCCTTCGAGGTCAGCAACTGCGCCGCCGGCCGGGCCGGCCGTTGCGTTCGGCAGATGGCCCCACGCGCACCCATCACCTGGGCGCCGCTCTCCGATGCGTACACCCTGATCGGCGACACCAACTGGGCCAACTACACGGTGTCCACCGACGTGCTGTTGGAGTCCGCCGGCTTTGTCGAGCTGATCGGCCGCGCCGGCACCCAGGCCGCGTTCAACCCGCCCGGCCTCAACGCCTACCGGCTCCGGATCAGCAACACCGGCGCCTGGTCGATCCGCCGCACCAACACCTCGGCGACCGTGACCACCCTCGCCAGCGGCACCGCGGCCGCGCCCGGAACCAACACCTGGCACACGATCTCGTTGGCGTTCAACGGAAACAGCATCACCGCCCGGCTCGACGGCGCCACCCTCGGCACGGTCACCGACGGCACCTTCCCGATCGGCCAGGCCGGCTTCGCCTCCGGTTGGAACTACCACGTGCAGTTCGACAACCTCGCCATCACCGGCCAGACCCCGCCGCCGAGCACCATCAGTCCACTGTGGAACGTCGGGGCCAACCGGTGCCTGGACGTCAGCGGCGCGAGCCAGGCCAACGGCGCCCAGCTGATCATCTGGGACTGCAACGGCGGCAACAACGAGCAGTGGACCGGCACCGCGGCCGGTGAACTGCGGGTCTACGGCACCAAGTGCCTCGACGCGCTCAACCAGGCGGCCACCCCGGGCTCCCCGGTCAGCATCTGGGACTGCAACGGCGGCGCCAACCAGCGCTGGACACTGAACGCGAACGGCACCGTGGTCGGCGCCCAGTCCAACCTGTGCCTGGCCCCCAACGGCGGCGGCACCGCCAACAACACCCCCATCGTGCTCGCCACCTGCTCCACCGCCACCACCCTGCAGTGGGCCCGGCTGTAAGAATCACCGGATGGAGGTCAACGGAACCGTCGGCCGCGGTTTCGAAGCGGTGGCCGAGGCGTTCGCGGCCAACTTCGAGACCCACGGTGAGATCGGTGCGGCCGTGTGCGTGTACCGGCACGGCCGCGCGGTGGTGGACATCTGGGCCGGGCTCGCGGACCGCGACACCGGCCGGCCCTGGGAGTCCGACACCCCGGTGCTGACCTTCTCCAGCACCAAGGGGTTCACCGCGGCGTGCGTGCACCTGCTGGTGGAGCGGGGACTGCTCGACATCGACGCGCCGGTCGCCGAGTACTGGCCGGAGTTCGCCGCGCAGGGCAAGGCGGACGTCCCGGTGCGGTGGGCGCTGTGCCACAGGGCCGGGGTGCCGGCGATCGACGCCCCGCTGACCCTGGCGGAGGTGCTGGCCTGGGACCCGGTCGTTGCCGCGGTGGCCGCACAGTGCCCGGAATGGCCGCCCGGCACGGATCACGGTTACCACGCCCGGACGTTCGGCTGGATGACCGGCGAGCTGGTCCGCCGGACCACCGGGGTCTCGCTGGGGCGGTTCCTCGCCACCGAGATCACCGGCCCGCTCGGCCTGGACTTCTGGGTCGGCCTCCCAGCTGAGATCGAGGCCCGGGTGGCCCCGCTCTACCCGCCCGGCCAGCAGCCCATCGATCCCCGCTCGCTGCTCGGCCGCGTCATGTTCGGCCCGTCGAACCTGTTCGCCCGCAACGACATCTGGAACCGCCCCGAGCTGCACGCCGCGGAGTTCCCGTCCTCCAACGGCATCGGCACCGCCCACGCCCTCGCCCGGCACTACGCCGCGCTCATCGGCGAGGTCGACGGCATCCGCACCCTGCGACCGGAAACCGTCGCCGCGGCCACGAAGGTTCAGGCCGACGGTCAGGACCGGGTCCTCGGCATCCCGACCCGGTTCGCCCTCGGCTTCATGCTCGACACCGGCGGCGGCCCGAACTCCTTCGGCCATGCCGGCAGCGGCGGCTCGCTGGGCCTCGCCGACCCGGACGCCGGCATCGGCTTCGGCTACGTCATGAACCGCATGATCGGCACCGGCCCGGACGACGGCCGCGCCGCCCGCCTGGTCGAAGCCCTCTATCGCTGCCTCTAGCGCAGGTTCTCCAGCATGCGGTTCAGCAAGCCGTTGAGCTGCTTGATCTCCGGGGCGTTGAACCCGTCGAGCAGCCGCGTGGTGACCCGGCCGAAGCAGGGCGCGATCTGGGGCACGAGCGCGTGGCCATCGGGCGTGAGCTCGACGACCACCGCGCGCCGGTCTTTCGGATGCGGACCTCGGGTGAGAAGTCCCTTGCTCTCCAGGCGATCCAGCAGCCGGGTCATGCCGGCGGTGTCGGTGCCCACCTCGGCGGCCAGCTCGTTGGGCCGGCTCGCCGCCGGCGCGGCGTACAGGATCAGTGCGGCCTGCTGCGCGGTGACGCCGAGCGGGGCGAGTTCGCGCTCCACGGCCGTGGTGAGCTCCCGGGAGACCTTGCTGAGTAGCGATCCACCGCCGAGGACGAGCCCGATGGGCACGCGTGTGTTCATGGGCGAAGGATAGCTGACCAGACAGTTGCTGCCATGACAGCTATCAGATATGGTCACCGCCATGACATCCACACGACAAGGAGAGCGTCCGCATGTCCTGATCATCGGCGCCGGGATCGGCGGATTGTGCCTGGCTCAGGGCCTGGTGAACAAAGGAATCACCGCTGCCGTCTACGAGCGTGGCCCGGGCGCGACGTTTCGCGGCCAGGGCACCCGCCTCTCGTTGAAACAGCCGGGCACGGACGCGCTCCGGGCCTGCCTGCCGCCGCACCTGATGGAGCTGTGCGTGGCCACGTCCATTCGGCCGGCCACCCGGATGATCTTCATGGACCACCGGCTGAACCCGATGTTCGCCAAACCCATCCCGCCGTCCACACCGGAATCCGGGTTCGGTGTGAACCGGCTCACTATTCGGGAGATCCTGCTCGCCGGGCTGGACCGCATCGTGCACTTCGGCAAAGCCTTCACCAGCTTCGAGCAAAGCGACGGCACGGTCCGGGCGCATTTTTCCGATGGCACGGCCGCGGACGGAGATCTCCTGGTCGGCGCGGACGGCACCGACTCCGCGGTACGCCGGCAGCTCCTGCCGGACGCGGGAATGGACAGCCTGCACTGGTCGATCTGGGGACGCACCCCCATTGTCCCCGGCCTCGACATCCCCGAGGAGCTCATCGACTCGTTCAATCGCGTCACCGGCCCCGACGACGTCGCGTTGAGCGTCGCCACCTGCCGCACCCGCGAACCGGTATCCGCGGCGGCCGCCCGGATCTCACCCGGCACCGCACTGACGCCGATACCCGACTACTTCTCCTGGATGGTCTCGCTGCCTGACGAGTTCCGCGACGCCGGCGCGGCCACGCTGCACCGGCTGGCCAGCGACCGCGTCCGGGAATGGCACCCGGGCGTCCGGCGCATTCTCGAGACCGCCGACGTCGGGGCGACCTTTCCGGTGAACATCCGGTCCGCCCGGGCCGTGGAACCCTGGCCCGCCAGCAACGTCACCCTGCTCGGCGACGCCATCCACACCATGTCACCGGGCCGGGGCGAGGGCGCCAACACCGCGCTGCGGGACGCCCACCTGCTCCGCGACATCCTCGCCGTCGCGACCGACCCCGCCGAGGCCGTCGCCCGTTACGAAACGGAGATGCTCCGTTACGGCTTCGCCGCCGTCGCCCAATCCCGCACGGCCCCGTTCGCCCCCGTCAAAACGCCGAAGGGCGCGATGTTACATTTCCGCCGAAGCGAATATCACATCGCGCCCTGGTGAGCGCCGGGTCAGGCCGAGAAAGACGGTTGCTTGGCCTTGCCCCGACCCCGCTTGCCCTTGGCCTGGGCCGCGTCGAACGCCTCGATGACGTGCGACGGGATACGGCCGCGGTCGGCCAGGTCGAAGCCGTTGTTGCGAGCCCAGTCACGGACGGCTTTGGTTTGTTCACGGCTCGCCGCCGGGCGGGACGCGGTGGTCCGGGGGCCACCGGCGTTTCGCTTGATCCGGCCGCCTACCCGCCGGGCGGCGGTGACGTACTCGTCAAGAGTGTTGCGCAGGTACTCGGCATTGCTCTCGCTCAGATCGATCTCGTAGTCCGCGCCGTCGAGCGAGAAGCTCACGGTGCTGATGTCGTCTGATGCGCTGCCGTCCAGGTCGTCCACCAGCTCGACAATCACTTTCTGGGCCATGTTCTCCTACCTCGGTCTGCCTGAGATGCCATTCTGTGTGATCTGGTCGCCAGCACGCCGGTGGAGTACGGCGTGCTGACGCGAGGATACATCAATTCCACGAGCCCACAATCGGGCGGGTATAGAATTCCGTGAACGCACTCCACAGTGGACTACGCAGGTAGCGTGTGAGGCAGCTCTCAGTCTGCAAGTTGCATGCGTTGATTGTCGCGCGAAGTGTTCCGGGATTATTGAGGCCATCACCGCGCCGGGGACCGCGATCGCCGGAAATGACTATCAACGGCCCCAAATGAGGCGCCGGCCGGCAGCCGGCCACCGGCCGGCGCTCACGAACCCCCACCGTCGAACCGGCATCATGTATCTGGCGGGCGGTTGGCGCCCCTTAGATACAGTGAGTGTGGAGGCGCCCATGAATGCCGAACCGGCGCCCGGTGCGGACATCCGGGCGCAGCGGACCGCGCGCCTGGCCGCCTGCCTGGCGCGCGCGGCGGACGGCGAGCTGGGCGCGCTGGACGAGGTCGTCGCGGAGCTGAACCCGTTGCTGTGGCACGTGGCGCGGTCCCAAGGGCTGGGCGACGAGGATGCCGCCGACGTGGTTCAGACCACCTGGTTGGAGCTGGTGCGGCAGGTGCACACCATCCGGTCCCCGCTGGCGCTCACCGGGTGGCTGGTCAGCGCCACCAAGCGGGAGGCATGGCGGGTCAACGCCCGGCGGCGCAAGCAGATCGGGCCGGGGGTCGACGTGCTGGCCGACTCGCCGGACGCGGCGGCGGGCCCGGCCGAGCAGGTGCTCACCAACGAGCGGGACCGCACCCTGTGGCGGCATTTCGCCCAGCTCAACGAGCGCTGCCGGGTCCTGCTCCGGGTGGTCGCGCAGGTCGGCCGGCCGGATTACACGGAAATCGCGGACGCGCTGGACATGCCGCGGGGCAGCATCGGGCCCACCCGCGGCCGCTGCCTGGCCAAGCTCCGCGGCCTGCTGCTGTCGGATCCGGCGTGGAGCACGGAATGAGCGCCATCGACCCCGACGCTCCGTTGGACGAGCTCGACGAGCGGATCCTGGCGCAGGTGCGCGCCGTGCACGACGAGTTCGACCCGCCGCCGCCGGACCTCAACGAGCGGGTGTGCTTCGCGATCAGCCTGGAGAACCTGGACATCGAGGTGTCCCGGCTGTACGAGGACACCCGGATGGCCGCCGGGGCGCGGGCCCCGGAGAAGATCCGGGCGGTCACCTTCGAGACGGACAGCCTGACGATCATGGTCACCATCACCGTCGGCCCGTCCGACGACGTGCTGCGGGTGGAGGGCTGGCTCGCCCCCGCGGCGCCGCTGCGCGTGGAGCTGCGCATGCCCGACGAGGCCGGTGACCGCCGCGGCCGCTCCCTGTTCGTCACCGCCGAGGACAACGGCCGCTTCGTGTTCGGCGGCGTCCCGCCGGGCCTGGCCCAGCTCACCATCCACCGTGACCCGGACACCGACGGCCCCGGCGCCGTGGTGACCTCCCCCCTCATGCTCTAAAACCACGCGAGTCCCCGGTTCCAGCACGCGAGTCCCCAGTTCGGAACTGGGAACTCGCGTGCCCGAGGTGGGGACTCGCGGAAATCTGGCACGATTTGCGGGTGCCCGCTTCCCCTTCGTTGGACGGGTCGCCGGCTGATCGGGCGGCGGCCGCGCTGGATCTGGTGGGGCGGGACCCCCGGAAAGCCCTGAGCGAGGCCGACGCGGCGGTGGCCGGTGCGCAGGGCGACGTGGCCGCCGCGTCCCTGGCCCACCGCGCGGCCGGGCTGGCCCTGAGGGAGCTGGGTGACCTGGCGATGGCGGAGTCCCGGGCCCGCATCGGGGTGCGGGTGGCGGCCCGCCGCGGCGCCATCCAGGCCGCCGCCGAAGCCCGGATGAGCCTCGCGTTCATCCTGCTCGACCGCGGGCGGATCCGGGCGGCGCTGACCGAGGCGGACCGCGCGGCCGCCGGGCTGACCGGACTTCCGGCCGTCCGCCTGGCCTGCCAGCGCGCGCTGATCCTGCAGCGCGCCGGGAGACTGGACGAGGCGCTCACCGGTTACGCCTCGGCACTGCCCACCCTCCGGCGCACCGGCGACCTGCTCTGGCAGGCCCGAGTGCACAACAACCGCGGCCTGCTGCACACCCACCGCGGCGCGCTGGTCGCCGCCGACGCGGACTTCGTCAAGGCCAGCGCGCTGTGGCGGGAGCTCGGCAGGGACGTGCACGCCGCCGAGTCCGAGTGCAACCGCGGCAACGTGGCGGCGCTCAGCGGTGACGCGCCGTCCGCACTGGCCAGCTACGACCGCGCCGAGACCGCGCCCGCCCTGCAGAACAAGCCGAACCCGCAGCTGCACCTCAACCGCTGCCAGGTGCTGCTGTCCGTGGGCCTGTTCGACGACGCCCGGCGCACCGCGGAACGTGCCGTGGCCGAGCTGAAAGCCGTTGGCCAGCACGCGGATCTGGCCGAGGCGCAGCTGTGGCTGGCCCAGGCGGCGGCCGCGCTCGGCTGGTCGGACGTGGCCGGCCGGGAGGCCCGCGCCGCCTACGCCGCGTTCACCCGCCAGGACCGGCCGGGCTGGGCGGCGCTGGCCCGGCTGGCGGCCCTGCGCGCGGCGGAGTCCACCGCCACGGTCCGGTCCGCCCTGGAATGCGCCCGGGATCTGGCCGCCGCGGGCTGGCGGGTGGCCGAGCTGGAGGCGACCCTGATCGCGGCCCGGGTGGCGCTGCGAACCGGCGACCTGGCCACCGCCGAGCGGGTGCTGGAGTCCGCCGGACCGGCGCGCCGCTCCGGCACGCTCGGGGTCCGGGTACGCGGCTGGCACGCGCAGGCATTGCTGCGCCAGGCCCACGGCGACCGGCGCGGCGCACTGTCGGCGTTGCGGGCCGGGCTCGCCCTGGTGGAGCAGCGGCAGGCGGTGCTGGGGGCGACCGAGCTGCGGGTGCACGTCGCCACGTTCGGCACGGAGCTGGCCAACTTCGGGCTGGACCTGGCGATCGCGGCCGGCACCCCGCGGGACATCCTGGCCTGGGCGGAACGCGCCCGGGCCCGGGCGATGCGGCTGCGCCCGGTCAAGCCGCCGGACGACGTCGAGCTCGCCGATGCGTTGGCGGAGCTGCGAAGGATCACCGCCGAAGGCACCCAGGCCCGGCTGGCCGGTGGCTCCCGGCCGCGGACGGCGCTGCGCCGGGCGGCGGAGGAACGCGTGGTACGTGCCAGCCGGGTCGCCCGCAATCCCCTGCACCAGCCCGGTGGTGCCCCGCCCAGCGCAGCCGACCTGGCCGACGCCCTCGGTGCGACGGTGCTGGTGGAGCTGATCCGGCAGGACGGCGAGCTGCTCGCGGTGACAGTGCGAAACAGCCGGTGCCGGCTGCACCGGATCGGCCAGCTCGGTCCGGTCGCCGGCGCCCTGGAAACCGCGACGTCGGCGCTGCGCACGCTCGCGCTCGACTTCGGCACGCCCCGCGGCCGCACCGCCGTGCGGCAAGCCGCCGAAAGCGCCGGGAAGGTACTCGACACGCTGCTCCTCGACCCGCTGCGGGCCGAGATCTCCGGGCGCCCCTTGGTGATCGTGCCGACCGCGGGCCTGCACGCCATGCCGTGGAGCCTGCTGCCGAGCCTGGCCGGGGTTCCGGTCCGGGTCGCCCCCTCGGCCGCCGCCTGGCTGCGCGCCGTCCGAACCCCACAGTCCACAGAGGACGGAGGTACGATTCTCGCGGCCGGGCCGGGGCTGCGGGCCGCCCAGCACGAGGTGGCCGCACTCGCCCGGCAGGACCCGTCGGCAAAGGCATTCCTCGGACCGGACGTCACGGTGCCGGCGGTGCTCACCGCGCTGGACGGCGCGGAGCTTGCCCACATCGCCGCGCACGGCCTGCTGCGCACGGACAACCCACTGCTGTCCGCGCTGGAGCTGGTGGACGGCCCGCTGACCGTCTACGACCTGGAGCGCCTCGGCCGCGCACCGGCCACCGTGATCCTGCCGGCCTGCCAGTCCGGGGTGAGTGCCGTCCGCGCCGGCGACGAGATTCTCGGCCTGGTGTCGGCGTTGCTGACCCTCGGCACCCGGACCGTGGTCGCCACCGTCACCCCGGTGTCCGATGTGGACACCGCACCGATCATGCTGGCGCTGCACGAGGAGCTCCGGAACGGCACCGCCCCGGCCGAGGCGATGGCCGCGGCCAGGGCGGTGGGGGGTCGCGGTGGCGACGGGTCGGTCGCCGCCGCCGCGAGCTTCGTGTGCTTCGGCGCCTGAGCGCTCACCAGTCGGTCGGCTCCACGGGTGGCTTGTAGATCCGGGAGTTCAGCGTCGCGCCGGGCTTCTTGGGCCACGGCTTGGGGATCTGACCGGTGAACCAGGTGGCGGCGAGCTGCCGCGCCGGGGTTCCCGGGCTGGCCGCGACCGCCTCGGCGATCGTGGCGGCCACGATCGGTGCGGCGAAGGACGTGCCGTCCCAGTCGGCCCAGCCGGCGAACGAGGTGCCGCCCTGGGGGTGCGGCCAACCGTCCACATAGGTGCTGCGGATCTTCACACCCGGGGCGTAGACGTCGGCGGCGTTGGTGCCCACGTCCTCGCCGTGGTCCCCGGCGCCCGGGGCGTACCACAGGTTCTCCGCGCCACCGCAGGAGTCGAACGCGCCCACGGCCAGCACGTCCGGCAGCGCCGCCGGCCAGAACGGGCGGTTCCAGAACGGCGAGCCGAGCTGCGCGCCGGCCGCGTTGCCGGCCGCGGCGACGATCACCTGGCCGCGGCCCACCGCGAGCGACACGGCGGCCGCCAGCAGCGGGGACGGCTTGTTGTCGACGGTGTAGCCGCCGAGCGATAGGTTCACCACCGGCGCGGTGGTCTCGGCCAGCGCCGCGGAGACCAGCGTGTCGTCGGTCTCCCCGGACGCGTGCAGCACCCGGGTCAGCTGGATGGTCAGCGTCCGCACCATCCGCACGATCAGCCCGCAGATGAACAGGCCGTGCCCGGCGCGGGCGTCCAGCTTGCCGTCCGCGGGATTCTCATCGAGCGGGTCGATGTTCGGCAGCAGCCCGCCGACCTCCTGGATGGAGCCCTTCAGCTCGGGGTGGATCCCCTGCCAGTCGGCCGGGACACCGGAGTCGAGCACGGCGACGTCGGCCACCCCGTCCCCGGTCGACTCGGCCGCCACGGCCGGGCCGGAGACCACCCTCGGGAAGCCGCCACCGCCGCCCTGATAGAAGTCCTCCGCGACCATCACGGTGTTGAGGTGCACCCCGGGGAGCTGCGCGTCGTCGCCCATCGCCACGGCGCTGACCACCGGCAGCCCGGTCCAGAGCCGGTACCCGATACCGCGCTCGGCCAGCCGGGCGTTGACGTTGCCGTAGTTCGGGGCGTTCGGGTTGCGGCGCCAGTCCCCCGCGGCGCCGCCCGGTTCGTACGGCCGGGCACCCCGGCGGCGCAGCTCCGGCTCGACGCTGGCCTGCACTCCGAGCTCGACCAGCACCTCCCCGGGCCGCACCCAGGCGCCGTTGGTTCCGGTCAGGTCGGTCACCCCGATCGCCGGTGACGTCCAATGCCTGGGCGGTTGTCTGTTCGAAATGGGCATCGTCTTACCTGGCCTCCCCGGAGGACGAATTGCACTACGTCACAAGCAAGTGCAAAGACGCATGTGCGGAATACATCGGTGCCCGTTACGTTTCCGTAACTGCCCCCGGGGAAAAGAACAAATGTTGCCCAGAGTAGGTAGATAGCTACGTCTTGCTGGCGGCAAACGTCACGTCGTAGCCGAGCGGGCGGAGCATGCCGACGAGCATGGCGCGGGTGTTGGTTTCGGCGCGTTCGATGAGGCCGGCGTGCTGGGCGGCTTCGGCGATCTTCTGCTCGCCGAGTTGGTAGAACTGGCTCTGGTCGGCCACCTCGAAAAGCGACTTGAACCGGTCCCAGATGCCCTGCCGCTGCGCGAAGAGGTAGCTGCGTTGCTGGTCCAGGTTCGGCTTGTCCAGCTGTGCCTTGGGCAGCCTGACCTCGACCTTCGTGCGGTCCGGTGACACGGTCAGCGCGTCACCGGAGAGCCCGGAGAAGTCCACGAACGCGTTGACGCTGCCGTAGGCCACGAACAGGGCGCGGCTGCCGGCCAGGAAGTCCGGCAGGAGCTTCACGTCCTTTTCCAGGTCGATGACGACCTGGAACTCGCCGGCCGCGGCGTGGTACTGGCTCAGGTCCTTGATCGACTTGAGCAGCACCGGCCCGCTGCGGTCGATCTCCTTGGTGGCGAACGGGTTGAGCTTCGGCAGGAAGCTGGTCAGCGCCATGACGGCGAGCACGAGGACGACCACGGCCATGAGCACGCCGAGGATCCGCCATAAGCGCGATCTGGTGCCGCTCTCCTGGGTCACATCCGGTCGGTTACCCGGTACACCGTGTTACAAAACTCCTACCCGGGTCGCCCGATGAGGGCCCCACCACCAGGGGGTGGCTGGGTGACGCCGATGTCCAGCAGCACCGGGCGGTCCGGCTCGGCGACGGCGTCGAGGGCCTGGTCAAGCTCGGCGAGGGTGCGGACCCGGTGGCCGCGACCGCCGAGCGACGTGGCGACGGCGGCGAGGTCCGGCCAGTCGAAGCTGGCGAGGGCGGGGTCCAGGCCCCGGCCGCGGAGGTGGACGCGTTCCGCCTCGTAGCCCCCGTCGTTGAGCACCGCGACGACGAGGCCGAGACCGAGCCGGACCGCGGTGTGGAACTCGGCGAGACCGCCCAGCATGAAGCCGCCGTCCCCGGTGACCAGCAGCGCCGGGCGGTCCGGCACCGCCAGCGCGGCGCCGATCGCGCTGCCCATGCCGAGGCCGATCGAGCCGAAGTGCGAGGTGTGCACGCAGGCGCTCGGGTGCGTCACGTGCATGAGGTTGAAGCCGAACTGGCCCCACCAGCCCCCGTCGAAGGCGAGCGTGCGGTCGGCCGGGAACGCGGCGTCCAGCCGGATCAGCGCGGTACGGATGTCCAGCGCGTCCTCGGTGCCGCGATCGGCGTACTCCGGCCAGGACGCGAGCCGGCGCGCCAGCGTGTCGGAGGCGAACCCCGACGCCGGCAGGCCGGCCTCGCCGAGCCTGCCGGCCAGCGCCTCCGCCACGATCGCGGCGTCGCCGACCACCCCGACGTCGGCCGGCGCCCACCGGTTGATCGCGGTGCGGTCGATGTCGACGTGCACGAGCCGCTTCTTGGCCAGCAGCGAGCCGCCGGCGGTGGTCCACCTGTTCAGCCCGGCGCCGAACGCGATCACGCAGTCGGCCTGGCCGGCGTGCTCCACCGCGACGTCGTTCGCGAGCGTGCCGATGATGCCGAGGTTGTGCGGCTCCCCCCGGAACAGGTCCTTCGCCGGCAGCGTGCTGCCCAGCGGTGCGCCGATCCGCCCGGCCAGGCGGACCAGCGCGGCGCGCGCGGCCGGGCTGGTCGCGCCGCGGCCGGCCAACACGAGCGGCCGGTTGGCCCCCGCGATGGCGCCGGCGGCCTGGTCGAGCGCCGACGGGTCCGCCGCGATTGCTTGCGGGGCCACGAACTTCGGCCGCGGCGGCGGGCACTCGGCCTCCTGCCACTGGAAGTCGGCCGGCACGTTGAGCACCACCGGCCGCCGCTCGAGCAGGGCACGCCGGACGGCGACGGCAAGATCCTCGGCGACCGTGCCGGGCGAACGGACCTGCTCGAACCCGGCCCCGGCGGCGGCCACCAGCTCGCGCTGCGCGAGGCTCTGCACGTTCTCCCGGTCCACGGCGGCGGTGTCCCCGGCGATCACCAGCACCGGGGTGTGCCCCCGGACCCCTTCGACGAGCGCGGTCACCGTGTTGGTCAGGCCCGGGCCGGACGTCACGGTGGCCACCCCGAGCCGCTCGCCGGCCTGCGCGAACCCGTTGGCGGCGAGCACCGCCCCGATCTCGTTGGCGAAGGCGACGTAGCGGCCGCCCGCCGCCCGCCGGAAGCTGTCCATCAGGTACAGGTTGGCGTCGCCGAGCACACCGAACACCGTGTCGACGCCGTGACCGGCCAGGGTCCGCGCGACGACCTCATGGACGTACATCCGCTACTCCCCTGGTACGTCAACGAAAATCAGTGAAGATCGCGGCACAGGCTACCGGGGAGGTCGATCGATCATCTAGAGGTTTCGCAGCTCGGCGTCGGGCGCTCCGCGTTCCTGGCATCCGCCTGGAATCCGAACTCGATGGACTCGTCGGCGGCGATGGTCGCGTTGTACCCCTCGTTCGTGACGGTGACCTGCGCGCCGTCCTCGTTGTGCTTCCCGGACCACAGGTTGGTGATCTTCTGGCCGGCCGGCATCGTCCAGCGAACCGTCCAGCCGGAAAGGGCGGCCCGGCCGACATTGCGGACGATCACATTCGCCACGTAGCCGTCCGGCCACGCGTTGACCGTGGCGAGCTCGGCCTGGCACTGGCCGCCGCTGGTGGTGACCTCGCTGGTCTGGGTGGCCTCGCTGGGCGCGGTGGCCCCGACGCTGGTGCTCGTGGTCGGCGCCGGGGTGGTGCGGGTCTCGGTGTGCGCGCTCTGGCTGGGCTGCGACGGGTCCCGGGCGATCACCGCGCCGATCACCACGCCGGCCGCGACCAGGCACAGCGCCGCGATGCCGGCACCGATCTTCTTGCGGGACCGCCGGGTCAGCGTCGCGCTCGCGGGCAGCACCAGGGTCCCGTGCGGGGTGCTCGGCGGCGGGTTCGCCGGCCGGTCCTCGGCGACCGCGGTGAGCGCCTGGTGCGCCTCCCGCATGGTCGGGCGTTCGGCCGGACTGCGCCGCAGCATCCAGAGGATCACCTCGGTGAGCGGGCCGTCCTGCTCCGGCTCCCGGATGTTCTCGTGGGCGACCCGGTGCAGCAGCGCGATGGGGTTGTCGTCGTGGCCGAACGGCGGTGTGCCCTCGGTCGCGGCGTACAGGCTCGCGCCGAGCGAGAACACGTCGGCGGAGAACATGGCGTGGCCTCCGCCGGCCACCTCCGGCGCGAGGTAGGCCGGGGTGCCGGCGATGATCCCGGTGCCGGTGAACGTGCCGTCGGCCAGTGACCGCGAGATGCCGAAGTCGGCGATCTTCGCGGTGCCGTCCTCGGCCACGAGGATGTTGCCGGGCTTGATGTCCCGGTGCACGATCCCCTCGCCGTGCGCGGTGGCCAGCGCGTCCGCCACCTGCCGCCCGATCTCCGCCACCTGTCCCGCCGGCAGCGGCGCGAGCTGGGACAGGCTGCGTGCCGGGAAGTACTCCATGACCAGGCACGGCGTCCCGTCATGATCGACGATGTCGTGCACCATGATCGCGTTCGGGTGCGGCACCCGCGCCGCCACCCGCGCCTCCCGGGTCGGATGATCGGCCGGGTTGAGCTCCTTCACCGCGACCGCCCGGTCCAGCCGCTCATCGTGCGCCTGCCAGACGACGCCCATCGCACCGCGACCGACCTCGGCAATGAGGCGGTAGCGCCCAGCGATCACGTCACCGGCTGCGATCATCAGGACCCAGTGTAGTAGCTGGCCTTGTCACCGTACTGTCAAGCCCATGGCCGACGACACGCTGCGCACAGTCCGCATCGAACGCACCAGTGCCGGGCGCTACACGGCGCGCAACCAGCGCGGCGCCGAGATCACCATCGGTTCCAGCAACGCCAACGATTTCTCCCCCGTCGAACTACTGCTCGCCGCCATCGCCAGCTGCACCGCCACCGACGCCGACATCGCCACGTCACGCCACACGGAACCGGAAACGTTCACCGTCACCGCCACCGGCGACAAGATCCAGGACGACCAGGGCAGCCGCATGGTCAACCTCGCCGTGCAGTTCAGCGTCACCTTTCCCGAAGGCACCAAGGGAGACGCCGCCCGCGCCATCCTCCCCCGCGCCGTCAAGCTCTCCCACGACAAGCTCTGCACGGTCAGCCGCACGGTGGAACTCGGCACCCCGGTGAGCAACTCGGTTGCACCCTAGGGTCCGACCTTCGCCACTCCACGGTATATACCATCGAATGATGGTATATACTGGGCCAGTGAAACATCTGGTGGACATCGATGACGAGGCGCTCGCCGCGGCGCAGCAGCGGCTTGGCACGTCCACGATGAAGGACACGGTCAACACCGCCCTCAAACTGGCCGCGGCGGATGAGCGGGACCCGTCAGACGTGGTCACCGCACTGGACACGCTCGCCGCCTTCGACTTCGCCGACCGTGAGCAGGCATGGCGCTGAGCTGGCTGGTCGATACGAGTGTGTTGACCCGGCTGGCGAACAGCGACGTGCGCGTCGCAATAGCGCCGCTCGCGGACCAACGTCGCGTCGGACGGTGCGCCCTGTCCGACCTTGAGATCGGATTTTCCGCGCGCAACGCGAACGAGTGGGATGCACTGCGGCACGCACTGCGGATCTTCCCGGTGGTCGGGGTCGTTTCGGCCGACGTCGACCAGGCGTTGGATATGCAGCGCGCATTGGCGGCGCTGGGTCTCAAGGGACGTAAGGTGCCGGATCTCATCATCGCCGCGACCGCGTTGCGGATGGAGCTGACCGTCCTTCACTACGACCGCGACTTCGAGCTGATCGCGGAAGTGACCGGCCAGCCTGCGCAGTGGATCGTGGACCGCGGCTCGATCGACTGAGACATTGTGCGAGCCGCGGCGCTAGACCTTCGCCACGCTGAACTTCGCCACCGCACCGCCCGTACGTTCGTAGTACTCGATGACGACCGCGTGCGGGCCGGCGGTCAGCGGCACATCCGCGGTGTACGTGGTCGCCCCGTGGTCGCTCCAGCCGTCGGCGACCTGTGTTCCGTCGACGTAGAGCCGGATGCCGTCGTCGCCGGTCACGCTGAACCGGTACGTGCCCTCCTCGTAATCCACCGTGCGGGTCCACCGCGCGGAGAAGAAGTTGTTCGGCAGCAAGGGATCCGGCGAGCCCTGACCCCAGTCGAAGTCGACCGTGTCGTCGTTGCGGGTGACCACCGCCGGGCCGATCAGGTCCACATTGGAGAAGTACTCGGCCTGGAACGGGACCGGCGGGGGCGGCGGCGGATCCTCGGTGCGGGCGTAGGAGAACCGGGCGAGCGCACCGCCGCCGATCTCCAGGTACTCCAACACGATCTGGTGCGTGCCCGCGGTCAGCGCGCGGGTCACGGTGTAGGTGGTCGGCCCCTGCAGCGTCCAGTGGTTGAGCACCAGGACGCCGTCGACGTACAGCCGCGCGCCGTCGTCGGAGGTCACCGAGAACTCGTAGTTCCCGGCGGCGAAATCGGTGGATTTGGTCCACCGCGCGGAGAAGTGGTCCACCGGGATGCCGTCGCCCGGCGACCCGGCGCCCCAGTCGAAGTTGATGTTGTCGTCCGGCCGGGTCAGCGTCGGCGTGCCGGCGAGGTCCTGGTTGGCGAAGTACTCGGCGTGGTACGGATCCTCGGTGGTGACCACCTCGCCGATCCGCTCGTAGTCCATGATCGCCGTGGCCCCGCCGCCGCCCTCGAAGTACTCGACCCGGACCACATGCGGGCCGCCGAGCACGACCTTGTCCACGCTGTACGTCGCGTGCTGGAACTGCCAGCTGTCCACCACCGGCTGGTTGTCGATGTAGACCCGGATGCCGTCGTCGGTGGTGCCGGAGAACCGGTAGATCCCGGCGGAGAACACGTCGGTCCGGGTCCACCGGGCCACGAAGTTGTTGCCCCCGATGACCGGCGCCGGCGAGCCGTCGTACCACTCGAAGTCGATGGCCGGGTCGCTGCTGGTGTACTCCGGCGGCGTCGTCGGGATGACCGGGTACGAGCCGGTGTTCGGCACGTTCCAGTACTCCCCCTGGTACGACGCCGACTCCGGCAGGTCCCCGACCTGCGCGTACCACAGCTTGGCGACCGCCCCGCCGCCGTTCTCGTAGTAGTCCATGCGCACCGTGTGCGGCCCGCCGTCCAGCGGCAGCACCGCGGAGTACGTCGTCGGCCCCTCGTCGATCCACTGGTCGATGTCCAGCACCCCGTCGACGGTCAGCCGGACGCCGTCGTCCGCCCGGACCGAGAACTTGTACTCACCGGGCGCGAGGCTCAGCGTCCGGGTCCACCGCGCGGCGAACCGGTTGACCCCGATGCCGGGCCCGGGTGAGTCGGAGCCCCAGTCGTGGTCGACGGCCAGCTCCTCGCGCACCAGGGCCGGTGTGGCGCCCGGGATGGCGTTGACGCTGTCCAGGTTCCAGTACTCCGCGTGGTAGGTCTCGTTGGGCTGGTCCTCGGTGGCGTCCCAGGTCAGCATCGCCACCGCGGCCCCGCCGCCCTCGAAGTACTCCAGCTTCAGCGAGTGGTTCCCCTCGCCGAGGTCGGCGGTGTACGTCCAGGCCGTGGACGACTGCCCCTCCCAGTGGTCGATCACCCGCTTGTTGTCGATGTACAGCCGGACGCCGTCGTCGCTGACCGTGGTGAACTTGTACCGCCCGGCGCCGAAGTACTGGTTCTTGGTCCAGCGCACGGAGAAGTGGTTGTCCGGCATGGCCGGGTCCGGCGCGCCCTGATCCCAGTTGAAGTCGATCTTCGGGTCGGTCCGGCTCAACACGGGGGTGCCGGTGAGGGTCATGTTGTCGTAGTAGCTGGCGTTCCACGGCCCCGCCGGCACGTAGTTCGCGGTGAACGTGATGTCGGTCTCCGGAGTGGTGATCGTGTGCCGGATGCTGCGGCCGTCCGACCAGCCGGCGAACTGCAGCACGGTGCCGTCGGTCGCCACGGCGGTGCTGGCCGCGACCAGGTCACGCTGGAAGCCGACCACACCCTCGATGGTCTGCGGCGTGGTGATCGGGATGCCGTTCAGCGTCACCCCGAGCCCGGGCGGGTTGGTGGCGAACGTCATGTGCGACTTCCGAGGCCGGATCGTGATCACCTTGCTGGTGGTCAGGCCGTTGCCGTCGGTGGCCGTGACGGTCAACTCGTAGGAGGTGTCCGCGGACGGCTCCCCCGTGGTGGGGATGGTGAACGTGCCGGCCCGGCCGGTGAGCGGCCCGGCGAACGGGTGGTAGTGCGAGCCGTGGTGCAGCTTGATCACGGTCTTGATGTTGTTGTCGTTGAGGTCGAAACCGGCCGCGTCGTTGGCGAACGCGTTGTAGGTGATGGTGTCCCCGGCTCGGTACAACTGGCCCTCAGTCGGCATCGACACGGTCAAGGTCGGCGGGATGCCGACCTGGATCACGATCGGCTGGGCGTTGGTCGAGTCGCCGTTGGCGGACACCGTGAGCCGCGCGGTGTACACGCCCTTGGCGGTGTAGGTGTGCGTCGGATTGGGCTCGGTGCCGGTCGTGCCGTCGCCGAAGTTCCACGAATAGCTGAGCTCGTCGCCGTCCGGGTCGTTGCTGCCGGCGCTGGAGAAGTGCACGTCCATCGGCTCGACGCCGCGGGTCTGGTCCGCGGCGGCACTGGCCACCGGCACGTGCGAGGTCGTGTTGTAGGTGACCCGGTAGATCGCGCCCGGATAGAACGTCACGAAATACATCGAGCCGTCCGGGGCGATTTTCATGTCCACGACCGAGCCGGCCGTGGTGTCGAAGTCCTGCACCGACGTGGCGTTGCCGCCGGCGTCCAGCACCGCGCGCTTGATGAAGCCCTGCGCGTAGTCGGCGAAGAACAGGTTGCCCTGGTACTCGGGCGGGAACATGGTGCCGCGGTAGATCGGCCCGCCGGTGACCGAGGCGCTCGCCCCGTTGTGCGGGTAGGCGTGGATGGGGTCGATGAACCCGGCACAGTTCGACGCGCACACACCCTCTTTCAGTGGCCAGCCGTAGTTGCCGGCGCGGACGATGTGGTTGACCTCCTCGAAGCTGAAGTCGCCGACGTCGCCGCCGAACATCTCGCCGGTGGCGCTGTCGAACTGGAACCGCCAGGGGTTGCGGAAGCCGTAGGCCCAGATGGCGCCCAGCTTGCCGGCCTGGCCGGAGAACGGGTTGTCGGTCGGGATCGTGCCGTCCCGGTTGATGCGCAGGATCTTGCCGTGCGGGTTGTCCAGTTGCTGGGCCTTCTCGCCGGTGCCGTTGTCGCCCACCGCGAAGTAGAGCTTTCCGTCCGGGCCGAACCGGATGCTGCCGCCCACGTGCAGCAGGGTCGATGGCGAGGAGGTCTGGAACAGGGTGTACGGTCCGTCGGTGCCGACATCTTGATCCGCGCTGAACCGGACGAGATGGTTCAGCAGATCGTGGCCGGTGTAGTAGAAATACACGTAATGGTTCGCGATGCCGAACTCGGGGTCGAACGCGATGCCGATGAGGCCCCGGTCGCCGGTCGTTTCCGACGGCAGATCGGCGAATGGTGTGGGCAACAGCTGACCATTTTTGATAATCTTTATCTTGCCCGCGCGTTCGAGCACGAAAATGCGGCCGTCCGGCGCGATCTCAAAGCCGGTCGGGCTGTCCAGCCCGTCGCCGACGATCAGCGAGGTCTGGAAGTCCGTTGGTGGCGCAGCAACCCCGGCGGGTGTCAGTAACAGACCGGCCACAACGGACAGTACCGAGAACAATACCGTCAGCTTCAACCGGTGAGTGCGCCTGGATCCGCGCTCCATGCTGAGCCGTCCTCCCACCCCGACCGTATTGATCACTCGGGCCCACGCCGGGGCCGAGCCTTCTGCGCCTGTATCGGTCCGGGTCCGCGATTCGTATCCCGAAACCGATACCTTGCTCCTGGTGAGGGCCCGCCTACCGGCCGGGACCGATGTCTTTGGTCCCGAATAGAACATGTCTGGCAAGGCGATTAACCCGATGATTAGGCCGCCGTCCGGGCCGGATAGTTGAAGCTTCAAGTGATCTAGTACACTGATCACCATGACGTCGAGCGAACCGCGATGGCTGTCCCCGGTGGAGCAGCGAGCGTGGCGGGCTCTCGCCGCCGTTCTGCTCCGGCTGCCCCCGGCCCTCGACGCGCAACTGCAGCGCGACGCCCGGCTCAGCCACTTCGAGTACCTCGTGCTGGCCGGGCTCTCCGAGGCGCCCGCGCGCACGCTGCGGATGAGCGACCTCGCCGCGCTCTGCAACGGCTCGCTCTCCCGCCTGTCACACGTGGTCAAGCGGCTGGAGAAGCGGGACTGGGTACGCCGCTCGCCGTGCCCGGAGGACGGCCGCTACATCAACGCCACGCTCACCGAGGACGGGTTCGCCAAGCTCAGCGCCAGCGCACCGGGCCACGTGCACATCGTGCGGTCGCTGGTCGTCGACGCGCTCAGCGAGGACCAGGTCGAGCAGCTCATCGACATCGGCACCCGGATCACCGACCGGATCGACGGGATGGCCAGCTGACCCGGCGATTCGCCCCTTCGGTCGCCCCATGAGCCCGTACGCCCGCGAAAAACCCGGCCTTACCGTCGTGCCATGTCTGATATCGAACACGCCCCGGAGCTACGCCACGGCAGCTCCGGCGATTGGGTGAAGTACCTGCAGCAGCTGCTGGCCACCGCCGACACCAGCATGCACCGCTGGCCGGTGACGGTGGACAGCGACTTCGGCGCCACCACGGAGAAGGCGGTGCGCGCGTTCCAGGCGTGGGTGCCGATGCCGGTGACCGGCGTCGTCAACCACGAGACGTGGGAAGCGCTCTACCGCAACGCGGTGACCATGGAACAGGTCGACGAGACGGTGGGCCAGATCGCCGGCGACGAGAAGGCCGGCCACCACGGGCACAAGCTCGACATCGGCGAGGAGGTCGCGCACAAGGGCTGGAAGTGCGCCAACGTCCGGTTCGTCATCCGCGACTTCAAGGGCGAGTTGCACAACGGCATCGGCTATGTGCGGTTTGTCAGCCCCCAGGGCGAGGAGTCCGACGAGGAGGCCCAGCTCGACGACGGCTCGCTGATCCTGAGCCAGGTGTGGATTCCCACCGAGGGCAACCTGACGCTGTACGTGACCGCCGTGCAGGGGTTGGTCACGCAACTCGAGGGCGCGATCTCGTTCAAGATCGGCGGCGACCTGAACCTGGACTTCGCGGTGCAGCAGCAGAGCCACACCAAGCAGGTCAGCCGGAACGAGGCGGAGGGCTACGGCTGGGTGCACGGCGAGGAGGTCGAGGTGGGCGTGGAGTTCGAGGTGATCTCCGCGGGCGGCAAGGTCAGCCAGGAGCATTCCGGCAACTGGTCGATCGGGTCCGCCGAGGAGATCACGGTGCGCCTTCCCCTGCCCGGCCTCGACATGACCCAGACCGGATAGCGTCCTTAACCTAGATTAAGGAGCCATGAGCCGGCTCAGCGACGAGGAACAGGCGGTGGTCCGCACAGTCCGGGAGTTCGTCGACCGCGAGGTCCGACCGGTTGCCCGAGAGCTCGAGCACGCGAACACCTACCCCGAGGCACTCATCGAGCAGATGAAACGGCTCGGCGTGTTCGGGCTGGCGATTCCCGAGTCCTACGGCGGTTCTCCGGTCTCGACCCCGTGCTTCGCGCTGGTCACCGAGGAGCTGGCGCGCGGCTGGATGACGCTGGCCGGCGCGATGGGCGGGCACACCGTGGTGTCCCGGCTGCTCATCGCGTTCGGCACCGAGGAGCAGCGGCAGCGGTACCTGCCGCGGATGGCCACCGGCGAGGTCCGGGCCGCGATGGCGCTGACCGAGCCCGGTGGCGGCTCCGACCTGCAGGCGATGACCACGGTGGCGCGCCGCGACGGCGACGCCTATGTGATCGACGGCGCCAAGGCGTGGATCACCAACGCCCGCCGGTCAAAGGTCATTGCGTTGCTCTGTAAGACCGACCCGGCGGCATCGCCGCCGCACACCGGGATGAGCCTCCTACTGGTCGAGCACGGCCCAGGGCTGACCGTGTCCAAGGACCTCCCCAAGCTGGGCTACAAGGGCGTCGAGAGTTGCGAGCTGGTTTTCGACGGCTACCGCGCCCCCGCGGAGGCATTGCTCGGCGGCAACGCGGGCCGCGGCCTCGCGCAGATGCTGTCCGGACTGGAGATCGGGCGCATCCAGGTCGCCGCGCGGGCGGTCGGCGTCGGCCGGGCGGCGTTCGAGGACGCGTTCCGGTACGCCCAGGAGCGGGAGACCTTCGGCAAGCCCATCTGGCGGCACCAGTCGATCGGCAACTACCTCGCCGACATGGCCACGAAGCTGACCGCCGCGCGCCAGCTCGTGCTGCACGCGGCCGAGCGGCTGGACACCGGGGCCCGCAGCGACCTGGAGGCGGGCATGGCGAAGCTGTTCGCCTCCGAGGTGGCCATGGAGATCGCCCTGAACGCCGTGCGGATCCACGGCGCGTACGGCTACTCCACCGAATTCGACGTGGAGCGCTACTTCCGGGACGCGCCGCTGATGATCGTCGGCGAGGGCACCAACGAGATCCAGCGCAACGTGATCACCGCGCAGCTCGTCGCCCGGGGCGGGCTGGATGCCTGACGCCGCGACGAAGTCCGAGCGCACCCGGCAGCGGATCCTGGACGCCGCCGCGCACGTGTTGAGCGTGCGCGGCTACTCCGGCACGCGCCTGTCCGACATCGCCCGGCACGCGGCCGTCCAGGCACCGGCCATCTACTACTACTTCCCGTCCCGGGAGGACGTGATCGAGGAGGTGATGTGGGCCGGGGTGTCCCGGATGCGCACCCACGTCCGCTCCGTCCTCGACGCGTTGCCGCCGGAAACCCCGCCGCTGGACCGGATCGACGCGGCCGTCGAGGCGCACCTGCGGCACGAGCTGGAGATCTCCGACTACACCCGGGCCGCCATCCGCAATGCCGGCCAGCTCCCCGAGCACATCCAGACCCGCCAACTCGCCGAGGCCAACCGCTACGGCGACCTGTGGCGCACCCTCATCGCCGACGCCGCCAAGGCCGGCGCCATCCGGTCCGACCTCGACCTCCGCGCGGCCCGCATGCTCATCCTCGGCGCGCTGAACTGGGCCGTCGAGTGGTGGAACCCGCGCCGCGGCTCACTCACCACGGTGGTGGAAACCGCCCAGTCCCTTATCCGGAACGGCTTGGGGGTGCGATGAAGGGGGCCTTTCTCACGCCCAGCGCGAGAAAGGCCCCCTTCATCGCTCTCCGAACCACCGCTCCAGCACCGTGGCAAGCCCGTCCTCGTGCACCGTGCCGGTCACCTCGCCGGCCGCGGCCTTGACCTCATCCGGCGCGTGCCCCATCGCCACCCCGTGCGCCGCCCACCGCAGCATCTCGATGTCGTTCCCGCCGTCCCCAACGGCCAAGGTCGCGTCCGCGGGGATGCCCAGCTCGACCCGCAGGTCCTCGAGCGCGGAGCCCTTGGACACGCCGTCGCGCACCGCGATCAGGTACGGCGCCCCCTGGTCGAACGTGCACGCCGTGCCGGCGAACCGCTCCGAGAGCAGCCGGGCGATCAGCTCGTCGGCGGTCCGCTCCGGCCAGTACACGGTCAGCCGGCTGATCGGCTCGGCGACCAGGGTGACGTGGTCGACCATCAGGTCCGCCGCCACCTCGGCCAGCGGAAACGGCCCGGTGACGTGGTTCTCCAGGCCGGGCCGCTCGGTCGCGAACAGCACGCCGGGCAGCAGCTCGACCAGCCGGTGCACCATCGGCGCGGCGTCGAACCGGTGCACGGCAAGGAACTCGCCGCTGGCGACATCCATCCGCACCGCGCCGTTCGAGCACAGCACGTTCCCCGTGGTCAGCCCGAGCTGCTCGAGCACCGGCAGCGTGCTGACCACCGGCCGCCCGGTCGCCAGCACCACGTGCGCCCCCGCGGCCACGGCGTTCCGCACGGCCGCCGCCGCCCGGTCGGTCATCGTCCGGAACCCGTTCATGATCGTTCCGTCGATGTCCAGCGCGATCAGTTGTGGTGGTGAACCCCAGCTCATGACCGCCGATCCAACCACCGGAACGCCAACCGCGCGGGAACGAGCAGTAGCCAGAGGTATTTCGCCAGCGCCGGACCGGTGCCCGGGATGAGCGCGACCGGGATGGACAGCGCGAACACCCGCCCGGTGTCCATCTCGCCCGACGCCGCAGCCCGCTCGTCGCCCTCGATTTCCCTCTCCGTCATGGCTGCTGAGCATAGGGCGAGCCGGTGACCAGCCCATTTTTGAACGTTGTCCGGAACTGCGCACTCTGGTAGAACGTGTTCTAGTTGAGCCGAGGAGGCGCCGTGGACGATGTCCTCACCGGGCAGGTCTGGACCGACTTCTGCCAGGCCCTGGAGCGGGCCGGGAAGGTCGTGTTGCGGGAGACCGCCCCGGCGACGCCGCTCGACCGGGCCGAGGGGTTCCGCTACCTGACCCGGCTGGTCCGCGAGATGCTCTACTCGACCGTGGAGAACGCCGACCCGGACTTCCCCCGGCTGCGCGCCCTGGATCTGGTCAAGATCGGCGCCGACAACCCGGACAACGTCTACCTCTCCGCCACCATCCGCGGCGACCGCACCTACCGGATCACCGGCCGGCGCGGCACGATCGCCTACTTCAGCATCGGCTCGAAAGCCAACCGCTACGCCAAGGACGGCACCATGGCCTCCACCGGCGAGCTGTCAAACAACCAACTCGCCGCCAACTCGGACGGCACGATCACCATCATCGCCAGCGCCACACCACACGAAGGCAACTGGCTCCCGCTGGCCCCGGACTCCACCGGCATCGTCATCCGGCAGTCCTATTTGGACCGTTCGACGGAGGTGCCCGGTGAGTGGCACATCGAGCGGATCAGCGAGGGCCCGGAGGTGCCCGGCCCGCTCGATCCCGCATTCCTGGCCAAGGCCCTGCAACGGGCGGCCCTCGCCGTGCACGGCACCGCGGCCACGTTCGCCCACTGGACCGAGCTGTTCATGAGCCACCCCAACGAGCTTCCCGACTTCGGCCAGGAGATGTTCCAGCGGGCCGGCGGCGACCCGGAGATCTTCTACCTGCACGGGTACTGGACGCTCCAGCCCGGCGAGGCGTGGGTGATCGAGACCGAGGTGCCCGACTGTCCTTATTGGAACTTCCAGCTCGACAACTGGTGGATGGAGTCCCTTGACCACACACACCGCATCACCGTCAACAAGCGCACCGCCGTGGTCGACGCCGGCCGGGTGACGATCGTGGTGGCGGACAAGGACCCCGGCTGGGGCAACTGGATCGACACCGCCGGCCACACCAGCGGCACCGCGCTGCTGCGCTGGCTCGGCGCCACCCACCACCCCATCCCCCACTGCAAGGTGGTGCGGTCATGACTGGCGCTACGCCATCGAGCCATGAATTGTTACTGGTCGACGACCTGCTGGTTGCGGCCCGCACCCGCTCGGGGCTGGCCGAGTTCGGCGACGACTGGTTCGTGGAGCCGTTGCGCCAGTTGGTGAACAGCCTCAACACCGAGGCCCGGCTCACCCCCGCCGGCCTGGAGCTGACCCGCCGGCGGCTCACCGCGCTGCTCATGGACCGCCTGCGGCTGCGCGCCCTGCAGCGCGCCCATCCGGAGATCCACGACGTGGAAGTCGTTGTGGCGGCGGAGATCTGCGGACTCCCCCGGACCGGATCCACGCTGCTGCACCGGTTGCTGGCCGCGTCCCCCCGCCTGACGTCCACGCTGTCCTGGGAGACCTCGTACCCGATCCCGTTCCCGGACGAGGGCTCGAACGCCGCCGAGCGCAAGCGCCGGGCCCGCGACCGCGCGGAGCTCTTCCTGCAGCTCTCCCCCGAGTTCGCCGGCATCCACACCATCGAGTGGGACGGCCCGGAGGAGGACGTCATCCTGGTCGACCGATCCTTCCTGTCGATGAGCTTCGACTCGTTCTACCGGGTGCCGTCCTACGGCTCCTGGCTGCGCACCGCCGACCACGGCCCGGCCTACCGGGAGCTCCGCGAGTGGCTCCAGGTCCTGCGCTGGCAGCAACCCGCCCGCGCCGGCCGGTCCTGGATCCTCAAGTCGCCGCACCACCTGCTCGCCGTCGACACCGTGCTGGACACCTTCCCCGGCTGCAAGATCATCATGACCCACCGCAGCGCCGTGCACGCCGTGCCGTCCTACGCGTCCATGGTCGTGTCGATAACCTCCCAGTACAGCGACGACGTCGACGCGCTGGCCGTCGGCCCGTACTGGAGCGAGCGGTTCGCCGGCACCCTGCGCGGGCTCGGCGAGGTGCGCGCCCGCCGGCCGGGCCGGTTCATCGACGTCAACTATCAGGACCTGGTGGGAGATCCGGTCGCCGAGGCGCACCGGGTCATGACCGCACTGGGCTTCGCCGGCGCCGGCGACGATCAGCCGTTCAGGGACTACCTGTCGCACAACCGATCCCAGCGCCACGGCACGCATTCCTACACGCCGGAGGACTTCGGGCTGTCCGCCGCACAGCTCGCCGACGACTTCGCCTTCTACGAGGGGGCACCCGCATGATCCTGTCCGGCGAGGTCGTGATCATCTCCGGGGTCGGACCGGGGCTGGGCGCCAAGCTCGCCACCCGCGCGGCCGCCGAGGGCGCCAAGGTCGTCATGGCCGCCCGCTCAAGCTCCGTCATGGACCAAACCGCCAAGGAGATCGCCGCCGCGGGCGGCGACGCCGTCGGCGTGCCCTGCGACGTCCGCAACCCCGACGACGTCGCCCGCGTCGTGCGGACCGCTCTCGACCGCTACGGCACCGTCACCGGTCTCGTCAACTCGGCCTACTCCCATCCCGGCTTCCACGATCTCCTTGACACACCGGACAAGCAGCTCCGCCGCTCGCTCGACATCATCCTGCACGGCGCCCTGACCATGACCCGCGCTGCCGTCCCACCGATGCGCGCCGCCGGCCACGGCTCCATCGTCAACGTCGGCACCCTGGCCACCCGCAGACCCCAACCCGGCGAAGGCGGCTACGCCGTGGCCAAGGCCGCCCTGTCCTGCACCTCCCAGTACCTCGCTCTCGAACTCGGACCCGACAACATCCGTGTCAACCAAGCCATCATGGGCTGGCTCGACGGCCCCGGCGTCCGCTACTACCTCCAGCTGACGGCCAACTCCCGCAACACCACCGAACAAGCCATCTACGACGAGATCGCCGCGCGCAACCCGCTCGGCCGCATCCCACCCGACGAGGCCTGCGCCGGCGCCATCCTGTTCCTGCTGTCCCCCTTGGCCTCCGAGGTCACCGGCGCCACCCTGGACGTCAACGGAGGGGAGTTCATGCCATCATGACCACGATCTCC
The DNA here is from genome assembly GCF_036002505.1 of Actinophytocola sp. Taxonomy (GTDB): domain Bacteria; phylum Actinomycetota; class Actinomycetes; order Mycobacteriales; family Pseudonocardiaceae; genus DASYTH01. Next base: position 32,999 of record NZ_DASYTH010000293.1, read on the forward strand.
TCGGTGGTCGTCGAGATCTGCGCTCCCGCCCAGTTCGTCTGGGACATCCTCGTCGACTACCCGCACTATCCACAGTGGAACCCCTACACCGTGGCGGTGGCCACGACCCTCGAGATCGACTCGCCGATCGACCTCACCCTTCCTGCACCGGACGGTTCCGGCGGCACGTTCGTCAACCGGGAGTTCATCCGGGTGGTCAAGCCGCCGCACCATCTCCGTTACGACACCGGTGATTCGATTCCCGGAATCTTCGCCGTGCGGGATCAGTGGATCGAGGAGCGTGGTCCGGCCCGATGTGTCTACCACACCTCGGACACGTTCAGCGGGGAGCATGCGGGGTGGGTGATCAAGAACAACGGGGGTTGGGTGAAGAAGGGGTTTGACGCGGTGGCCCATGCTCTTAAGGCGCGGGCTGAGTTGCTTTTGCAGGGGTAGCGCCCCCAGGTTCTACGATCGCCCGGCTTGCCACCGTGTTGGCCTCTCACGTCGCTGTGTTGGCGCACCACGGTGTTGTGTTGGCCTCTGGCGGCGGTGTGTTGGCCGGTGAGGACGACGCCGGACACTGCGGACCGCGACCCCGACGCACACCCGGCCACCACGGCCACGTCACCAGCCAACACAGCAACGCCACCGGCCAACATGGCAACGTCAGAAGCCAACACACCGACGGGAGCCGGTCTCCCCTAGGGGGTATCGGTGGGAACCATCTGAACCGGAGGCCGACCGGAGGCGTTGAACACCAGTGGCACCGTCCCCTTCCTTAGAGGAGGCAATACTCATGAGCAGACGACGACGTCTGTTGGCAGTCGCGCTGGCGGTCGGAGCCGCGGTGGCCTACACCGCGACGAGCAGCGCGGCGGACGAGGTCGACTCGTTCGGCGGTAACGTTCAGTTCGTCCAGCTCAGCGGATTCAACGAGACACTTGTTGCCGTCTCCTCCCCGTCCAGCGCCACGTTCCGGATCGCGATCAACGAGCGGACCGAGGAGATCACCTACCGGCTCAGCTACTCCGAGTTCGGGACACCGGTCACCCAGGCGCACGTGCACTTCGGCAGCGCCGCGCAGACCGGCGGCGTCAGCTTCTTCCTGTGCACCAACCTGGGCAACGGGCCGGCCGGCACCCAGGCCTGCCCGGCGGCTGGTCCGGCCACCGTCACCGGCACGATCAAGCCGGTGGACGTCATCGGTCCCGCGGCGCAGGGCATCGCGGCCGGTGAGTTCGCCGAGATCGTGAAGGCCATCAAGGCCGGCTTCGCCTACGTGAACGTTCACACCCAGCAGTTCGCGGGCGGCGAGGTCCGCGCCCAGCTCGGCCACCACCACTGATCATGAAAACCACCGTGCTCGTCGTGGTCGGCGCCGTGCTCCTGCTGCTCGGTGGCACCTTCACCCTGCAGGGCCTCGGGTACCTCAAGGGCAGCGCGATGACCGGCGTGACGCTGTGGGCGGTGATCGGCCCGATCATCGCGGTGATCGGGCTGGTGATCGCCGTCGTCGGTATCCGGCGGAGGTCCCCGACCAAACCGGGCACCGGTACTGATATGTAAAACGCATGCTCGCGCGCCATCGACGGAAGTCCGTAGGCTGCGCGGGTGCGCTGGAATGACCTTGTAGACACGAAGGCCACGACCGAGCTCGAGCGGCTCACCCTGCTCGAGCACGTTTTCGACCCGTTCAGCATCCGCAACCTCGACCGGCTCGGCGTCGAGTCGGGGTCGCGGTGCCTCGAGGTCGGCGCCGGGGCCGGTTCGATCGCCCGCTGGCTGGGCGACATCGCCGGACCCGGGAACGTGGTCGCCACCGACCTGAGCACCACGTATCTCGCGCCGCTCGCGGAGCGCGGTATCGAGGTGCTCCGCCACGACGTGACGGCCGACCCCGCCCCTGGCGAGTTCGACCTCATCCACTGCCGCTTCGTGCTGGACCACCTGCCGGAGCGGGAAGACGCGATCAAGCGGATGGCGTCGTGGCTCAAACCGAACGGGTGGCTGCTGGTGGAGTGCGCCACCATCGCCCCGGAGATGTCCAGCCATCCGGCGGTACGGCACGCCATGGAGGCGCTCGGACGTGTGCTCTCGAAGACCATCGGCACCCATCCGACCTGGGCGCGCACGCTGCCGCGGCCGCTGCGGGGCGCCGGACTCGAGGACTGCGGGGCGGAGGGCCTCGTGCTCCCCGCGGAGGGTGGCTCCCCCATCGCCCGGTGGATGGCCGCCACCATCAAACTGATCGAGACGCCGGCCCTGGACACCGGTCTGGTCACACGGGAGGAGTTCGACGAGGCGTACGCGATGTACGAGTCCCCATCCTTCGTCGACTACACGTGGATCACCATCGCCGCCTGGGGCCGCCGTATGTGAGCGAGCTTGCGAGTGAACGATCAGACACTGCCCCGCGGCCGAGCTTGCGAGGCAGCGGGGCTGGCAGCCACCGAGCTTGCGAGGTGACTGCCCTGACCCCCGGGAGGATGCATGACCGAGTTCGAGCGGTACGTCGTCGAGGAGCACGTCGAGGACTTCAACGACGGGTTGATCTCCCGGCGTGAGCTGATCCGGCGGATCTCGCTGATCACCGGCAGCGCCACGGCCAGCGTGGCGCTGCTGAGCGCCATGGGCTGCAGTACCACGTCGCCCGGCTCGCAGCCGCCGGCCCCGACCTCGCGCAGCACCAGCAGCGCGCAGGACTTCGCCACGCCGCCCGCCCAACCGGTGGCCGACGGCGTGACCGTGAAGGAGAACGACCCGCGGATCACCGTGGCCACGCTGGATGTCAAGGGCGCCGACGGTGCCCCGCTGATCAGCTACCACGCGAAGCCCACCGGGGTGTCCGCCGGCGGCGTGCTCGTCATCCACGAGAACCGCGGTCTGCTGCCGCACATCAAGGATGTCGTCCGGCGGGTGGCAACGGCCGGCTTCACCGGGCTCTCGGTGGATCTGCTGTCCCGCGACGGCGGCGCCGACAAGCTCTCCGACCAGGCCGCGTACGCCGCGGCGCTGTCCAAGCGCCCGGTCGCCGACATGGTGTCCGACGTCCGGGCCGCGCTGGACGCACTGTCCGGCACCGGAGCCGGCGAGAAGCTCGGCGTCACCGGGTTCTGCTTCGGCGGCGGCATGGTGTGGAACACGCTCGCCGCCGGCGTCCCGGTCAAGGCGGCCGCGCCGTTCTACGGCCCGGCGCCGGGCAACGCCGGCGGCCTGGCCACCACCAAGGCCGCCGTGCACGCCGTCTACGCCGAGCTGGACGCCCGGGTCAACGCCGGCAAGGACGCCATCGAGGGCGCCCTCAAGCAGAGCGGCCAGCCGTACAAGATCACCGTCTACCCGGGAGTTGATCACGCGTTCCACAACGACACCGGGGCGCGCTACAACGCCACCCAGGCCGAGGCCGCCTGGATCGCCACGGTGCAGTGGTTCCGGCAGTACATCAGGTAGCAGGTAATCGGATCACGTCGAGCTCCGAGGGGAGCATCATCCGCCATATTCCGTCATCGAACCGCACCGGAACCGTGTGGCCGTGCCACTGGGTCTCGTAGTGCATCACGACACCCTCGCGCGCGACCCCCTCGACTGAGGCCCGGACAACGGCTCCTGGTGGCGGACGCACCTTCACGCGCAAACCGTAGAAACCCGGGTTGCGCTGCGGCCAGGGCAATTCACGTTGTCACATAAATTCATCGGCGAGCGCGCGGAGCAGCGCAATGGCGTCGTCGCCGGTCGCCGCGTGCTGCAGGAAATAGTCGAACAGCTCCAGGTGAAAGGCGACATCCCGCGGGTCCCGGAGCACCACCTCGCCGCTGAACAATTCCACCGTGACCAGCCGGTCGTCATAGATGACAAACCCGTTCAGGGGCGGCCCGACAACCTCGGCGGACTGCGGGACAATCGCCAGCTCCACCCCGGGCTTGGCGGCCACGCCGGCCATGTGTCCCAGCTGTGCGACCATGATCTCCGGGCTGGCCAGTCGCCATCGGACGGCCTGCTCGGTCATCAGGAAGGCGAATGTGCGATCCGCATCGTCCAGCGCGGCCTGCCGCTCCAGCCGGACCCTGACCACCCCGGGCACGTCGATCGCCTGCTCGCTCGGCACCATCGGCGCCAGCGTCCGCGCCGCGTATTCCCGGGTGTGCAGGAGCCCGGGCGGAATGGACGGCAGGAAATGGCGCACGACGGTCGCCGAACGCTCCAGCGCGCGCAGCTCGGCCTGCTTCTGCAGCGGTCCGATCCGCGCGATAGAACGCCAGGACACATAGTCGACATTTGCCCGGCGGGCAAGGCTGATCAGTTCGGTGACAATATCCGCGGGCACGTCGAGCGCCTTGAGGATACGCTCGACGTCGAGCACCGTGGGCAGCGTCTTGCCGGTCTCGATGCGGCTGATCTTGGCCTGGCTCATCGAGCAGCGGACCGCGAGCCGCTCGCCGGACAGGCCCGCAGCAAGCCTCAGCTCGCGGAGGGCCGTAGCAAGGTCCCTCCGGCTCGCCTCGATCCGGTCCGGCTCAACGCTCAAAGGAGGGGGGTGTGGGGGCTGAGCCCCACCGGGGGACTGGGGGCTTGCCCCCAGAAAAAGATATCACCAGCCGAGTGCACGTATGGCCTCCCTCAAGGTCTCCACCGGCAGTTCTACCGCCCGCTCGCCCTCACCCAGCCGCAGCCCCTCCGCATCATGGACGAGCGGCCCCTGCACCACCACGGTATTCCTGTTGGACAGGTACGCGGCAGGGCAGTCACCCGCCCGGCAGTCGTCGGACAGGCGGATCAGCTTGAGCTCAGCGTTCATTCGCACTACTCCCATGCGGGGCCGGATTGCCAGGGGGACAAATCGGTGATGCCACGGAGAGTATGACGATCTTGCTCTCAGTAGTTGCGTTGGGCCCAATGGGTGAGATCTTCCCGCTTGATGGCCGCCGCCATCAGGTCCGGGAACAGGTCCGGCGTGCAGGCGAACGCGGGCACGCCCAGCTCGTGCAGGGCGGCGGCGTTGTCGTGGTCGTAGCTCGGTGTGCCGGAGTCGCCGAGGGCGAGCAGGCAGACCAGCTGGATGCCGGAGTCGACCAGGGCGTGCACCCGGCGCAGGAACTGGTCGCGGGCGCCGCCCTCGTGCAGGTCGGTGATGAGGATGAGCAGGGTGTCCAGCGGCCGGGTGATCAGCGTCTGGGTGTAGGCCAGCGCGCGGTTGATGTCCGTGCCGCCGCCGAGCTGGGTGCCGAACAGCACCTCCACCGGGTCGTCCAGCAGCTCGGTGAGGTCGACGACCTGGGTGTCGAACACGACCAGGCTGGTGCGCAGCGAGCGCATCGAGGCCAGCACCGCGGCGAAGAGGCTCGCGTAGACCACCGACTCGGCCATGCTGCCGGACTGGTCGACGGCCAGGATCACGTCCCGGTGCACCACGCGTTCGCGGCGTCCGTAGCCGATCAGCCGGTCCGGGATGATCGTGCCCAGCTCCGCCGAGTAGTGCCGGAGGTTGGCCCGGATCGTGCGGTCCCAGTCGATGTCGCCGTGCCGCGGCCGGTGCACGCGGGTGGCCCGGTCGATCGCCCCGCGCACCGCGGACCGGGTGCGCTCGGCCAGCCGGTGCTCGAGCTTACCGACCACCTGGCCGACGACGTCGCGCGCGGTCTGCTTGGTCTCCTCCGGGATCACGTCGTTGAGCGTGAGCAGCGTGCCGAGCAGGTGCACGTCCGGCTCGACCGCGGCGAGCAGCTCGGGCTCGAGCAGCATCCTGGTGATGCCGAGCCGTTCGACCGCGTCGCGCTGCATGACCTGGACGACGCTGCTCGGGAAGTACGTGCGGATGTCGCCGAGCCAGCGGGCCACCCGGGGTGCCGAGCCGCCGAGCCCGCCGGTGCGTCTGCGGTCGGGTTCCTCGTCGGGTTCGGGTGCGTCGTAGAGCGCGGAGAGCGCGTTGTCGAGGCGCTTGTCCGTTCCGCTCAGACCGGCGCCGGTGCCGTCGTCGCCACCGCCGAGGACGAGGCGCCAACGGCGGAGCCGTTCCTGGTCGTCGGTCATCCCACCCCCAGCAGCGTGGCGATCACCGGGAGCGCGGCCTCGGCGCGTCGCACGTCGACCTCTTCGACCGTGGCGGTTATCTGTCCACTGTGGATGGACAGGCTGCTGGCGCGCTCGCCGATGGCCCGCCGCTCCGGGCCGGCGAACGCGCCGAAAGTCCGCCGCAGCAACGGGAGCACCTCGGTGAACGTGTCCGCGGGAATGGCCGCCAGCCACTCGTCGATCACCCGGAGCAACCGCTCGTCGTGGACGAGGAGGAGCGCGCCGCCGGCGAAGAAGCCCTCGATGTAGGCGGCGCCGCGGGCGGGCTCCACGCCGGGGGTGAGCGCCCGGCTCAGCCGCGCGGCCACCTCGGTGATGTCCAGGCGCGAGGCGTCGGCGAGGATGCGGGTGATCCGGCCGTCCAGCAGCGGGGCCGCCTGACCCAGCTTGTGGAGGGTGTCCAACCACCGGGACGCCGCCTCGGGGCCGAGCAGGGTGCTGGCCTCGTGAACGTCGTCCACGTGGGTGGACAGCGTTGCTGCCGCGTCGTCGTCAACGCTGCGCAGGGCCGGTTGGAGGCCGGCGCAGATGCGTTCCAGCATGCGTTCGGCAACGCCCCGTAAGGACTGTGTGTCGGTGCCTCTGACGTCGCCGTAGCGGGCGGCTCTCGCCAGGGCGGGGAGTGCGGCCATGAGCGAGGCGACGTCGGTGTCGCGGGCGGACCGGGTGTCGAGCGCGGCCAGGACGTCTGGGAGGGCGTCGAGCAGGGCCGCCAGCAGGCAGTCCTCGACGGCGGCGGTGGTGTCGGCGAGCGCGGTCGCGTCCAGGGCCCGGCGGCGGATGACCGTCGTCGCGGCCGCTTTGACGGTTGTGCCGTGGGCGCTGGCGGCGACGAGATCGACCTCGAACTCGGGATGCCACTGCAGCATCCAGGTCTCGCGGAACGTGCCGGTGTTGCGCCGCGCCGAGACGGCCGGTGTGCCCCACGGGATGTCCAGCACGCGCAGCTGGTGCAGCAGCTGGGACCGTTGCGCCCCAACGGGGTTGCGCAGGTCGAGGTCCACCTCGCGCTCATCCGGCTCGCGCCTGAGTCGGAGGGTCCGCGCCTGCGCGGCCAGGTCGGCGGCCACCGGGGCCTGCGGGGTCGACTCCGGCACCGCGCCGAGCCGCTCCCCCACCACCAGCTTGCGGGTGACCAGGTCCAGCAGCACCTCGTTGCCGCCGCAGAGCACCGACCAGGTCGCCTCGGTCACCTCCGCCAGCCCGGCCAGCGGACGATCCCTCAGTGCCGCAAGGGTTTCCGCCAACCGCACCGCCTCGATGACGTGCGCGCTGGACACCGGCAGGTCCTCCGCGCGCAGCACCCGCGCCACCTCGGTCAGCCACCGCGCGGTGACCTGATCGGACACCGTGAACAGGTGGTGGTACCAACCCGGCGAGGTGACCCCGGCGCCGTAGCCGCTCGCCGTGGCCAGCCGGCCGTGCGTCCACGGCACCCAGGTGCACGCCACCTTCCGTTTCGGCAGGCCCTTGAGGATGCGCTGATCGTGTGCCGCGGGCGGGAGCGGGTCGGTCAGCGCCGGCACGTGCCAGGCGCCGCAGATCACGGCAATCCGCTCGTAGCCCTGTTTCCTGGTGTTGCGGATGGTCGTCCGCATGGAGGCCTCGCGCTGCTGCTCCCGAACGGCGTCCTCGGGGAACTCCTCGCGCAGCGCGGCCATCGCCTCGCCGATCACCTCGAACGGCGCCGCACCGGCCCGGCGGTGCTCGATGACGTCGTCCCACCAGCGCTCCGGATCGTCGTAGCCGCTCGCCGTGGCCAACTCGGCCAGCGGGTCGACCACCACCTTGGTCCGGTTCCTCGGCGAGGAAGCGAACTGGATGGCGGCGGGAAGATCGCAGAACCGCACCGGAACGCCCACCTTCAGCGCGTACTGGATCGCCTGCCACTCCGGGCTGAACACGGCGAACGGCCAGAACGCGGCCTTCGAGGTGTCGTCCGTGGCATAGGCGAGCAGCGCCACCGGCGGCTCCATGTGGCCGTCCGCGGCCAGCTCGACGAGCTTGTCGGCTTCGGGCGGGCCCTCGATGAGGATGGCGTCGGGCTCGAGGTCCGTCAGCGCCCGGGTCACCGCCCTGGCCGAGCCGGGGCCGTGATGTCTGATCCCGAGCACGTCGGTCATGTGATCTCGCGGCAGGCGCGGTAGAAATCCGCCCAACCGTCCCGTTCCCGCACGACGGTCTCCAGGTACTCCGTCCACACCACGCGGTCCGAGGACGGATCCTTCATCACCGCCCCCAGGATGCCGCCCGCCACGTCATGCGGCCTGAGCACCCCGTCCCCGAAGTGCGCCGCCAGCGCCAGCCCGCCGGTCACCACGCTGATCGCCTCCGCCGTCGACAGCGTGCCCGACGGTGACTTCAGCGCCGTCCGCCCATCCTCCGTCCGCCCTGCCCGGAGCTCCCGGAACACCGACACCACCCGCCGGATCTCGGCCAACCCGGCGTCCGGCTCCGGCAGTTCCAACGCCGCGCCCAGCTGGCTGACCCGCCGGGCCACGATCTCCACCTCCTCCTCGGCGGAGTCCGGCAACGGCAACACCACCGTGTTGAACCGCCGCCGCAGCGCGCTCGACAGCTCGTTGATCCCCTTGTCCCGGTCATTCGCCGTAGCGATGACGTTGAACCCCTTCCGCGCCTGGACTTCGGTGCCGAGTTCGGGAACCGGCAACGTCTTCTCGGACAGAATGGTGATCAACGCATCCTGCACGTCCGCCGGCATCCGGGTCAGCTCCTCGATCCGCGCCAACCGCCCGTCGCGCATCGCCCGCAACACCGGGCTCGCCACCAGGGCCTGCTCCGTCGGCCCCTCCGCGATCAACCTGGCGTAGTTCCACCCATACCGGATCGACTCCTCAGTCGTGCCGGCCGTCCCCTGCACCAGCAACGTCGAATCCCCACTCACCGCCGCCGCCAGATGCTCCGACACCCAGGTCTTGGCCGTCCCCGGCACCCCCAACAGCAACAACGCCCGATCTGTCGCCAAGGTGGCCACCGCCACCTCCATCAACCGCCGCGACCCCACATACTTCGGCGAGATCACCGTCCCATCCGGCAACGTCCCACCCATGAGGTACGTGACCACCGCCCACGGCGACAGGTTCCACGACGGCGGCCGCCCCCGCTCATCCTGCCCCGCCAACGCGGCCAACTCATCCACATAGGACTGCTCAGCATGCGGCCTCAGGATCGCGGTTGTCACCCACCCACCCTAAGCGGCACGCTCCCCGGGCATGTTGGCCGCTCACGTCGCCGTGTTGGCGCCTGACGTCGCCGTGTTGGCATCTGACGTCACCGTGTTGGCCGCTGGTGCGGTGGGCGGGACCGGGCCAAACCCGATGGGGCCGCGACCCGACCAACACCACGACGCGAGCGGCCAACACACCATCGCCACAGGCCAATACACCGACGCGACCGGCCAACACGCGCGACAAGTATGGCGAGCCTGATGTCAGAGCGCCTCTCGTTGGCGTTGTCTGAGGTGGTCGACGAGCTGGGCCAGGGCGGGGTCGCGGATGGGTTCGGTCAGGGTGATGGTGTGTGTGCGGCCGGCTTCGGTTGCGGTGATGGTGAAGGTGCGTTGGTCGGCGCCTCGTGCGGGGGCCTCGGGGCGGGCGGGGAGAGAGAAGAAATGGGCTTCGGTGAGGAGGGTGCGGAGGGTGGCGGCCTCGGTGGGGTCGATGGTGGCGGTGTCGACCTCCAAGGGTTCGGCCAGCGCCGGGATGTAGGCGAAGCCGCCGTCCATCTCGAAGCGGAGCCGGAGGTCACCGCCCTCCGCACCGGGGTTCACCAGGTGCTTCCGGCGGCGTCGTAGGGCTGGCGGGCGGCGAGGACGCCGGCGGAGGTGTCGTCCATGACGCCCACTATGCCCTTGCGGGTGAGGTACCACGCGCCGTCGAGGCCGGCGAAGGTGGACATCTCGCCGTTGGCGACGTTGCTGTCCAGGGTGCCGGCGTACTTGGCCGGGCCGGAGGTGTAACTGAGCAGCAGGGTCCCGTCGCGCAGCCGCCACTGGCCGGTGTTGCTGCCGGAGAAGCTGTGGTCGGCGTTGAACGTGATCGACGCCTGGCCGTAGGTGGTGGTGGAGCCCCAGCTGTAGTGGAGGATCCAGTCACCGGACAGGCCGGGGACGGCGACGTTGATGCCGACCTGACGCCAGGCTTCGGCGACCTTGGCCGCCACGTCGGCGTCGAACAGCTTCGCGGCGTTGTCCGCGGTGAGGTTGGCGAAGTCCTGGAAGCTCGCGGTGGGCGAGAGGCGCGGGTCGCAGTTCGTGGCGTACCAGATCTTTCCGGCCTTCTCCCAGGCGTAGCCGCCGAGCGCGATGGCGGCCAGGTAGAACGCCCGGTTGGGAATTCCGGAGTTGATGTGCACGCCACCGTTGTCCCGGGTGGTGTTGACATATTTCGACATGTGGTCGGGCTGCGGGTCCTTGCCCAGCACCCGGTCGTCGTACGCGGTGCCCGGCGCCTTCATCGAGCGCAGCGCGATGCCGTTGATCGCCGGGGTGAACAGGCCCGCGCCGATCAGCCAGTCCGCGTCGGCCGCGGTCTGCCGCGGGGATTGCGCGTACTGCTTCACCAGTGAGCCGAACACGTCCGACAGGGACTCGTTCAGCGCGCCGGGCTGGTCGTGGTAGACCAGGTTGGCCTGGTGCGCGGTGACGCCGTGGGTCAGCTCGTGCCCCATGATGTCGATGGCGATCGTGAACCGGTTGAAATACTGGCCGTCGCCGTCACCGAACACCATCTGCACGTCGTTCCAGAACGCGTTGTCGTATTTCTTGTCGTAGTGCACGGTGCCGATCAGGTCCATGCCGGCGTTGTCGATCGAGTCGCGCTGGTAGATGTCCCAGTACAGATCGAAGGTGGCGCCGAGCCCGTCGTAGGCCTCGTCGACCGCCGCGTCACCGGTGGCGGCCTGGCCCTCGGAACGCACCAGCGTGCCGGGCAGCGTGGTGCCGGTCTTGGCGTCGTGAATGAGCCGCTTCTTGTGCGGCCCGGCCGCCCCGAACACGGCCACCGGCGCGCGCATCAGCTCCCGCTCGGCGCGGACCTGCCGGGTCGAGGAGTCCACCGCCAGGGTTCGCAGTGCCCAGTCGCGTTCCTCGCCGGTGCCGTTCCGGGCGATGTTCTCCAGCATGTGCGGCGGCAGGACACAGTGCAGGCAATTCCGTTCGGTCATGGTCCCTCGCCTCACTTCGCGCCGTTGCCGGACAGGTCCGGGCCACCCGCCTTGGCACCGGCGAGCGCCAGCGCCGTGCCGTCCGCACCGGCCGGTTGCGCCGCCGCCTCGACCACCGTCTCGAGAGCGATGCCCGTGGTGCCGTCCTTGGACAGGTACCAGCTACCGTCCAATCCGGAGAATGTCGACATCGCCCCGACGCCGATGTTGCTGTTGACGTTTCCGCCGTACTTGGCCGGTCCGCTGTCGAAACTCAACATGATCGTGCCGGCCTGCTGCCGCCACTGACCGGTGAACTGGCCACCAAACGTGCCGTTGCTGTTGAACACGATTGGCGACTGCGCATAACTTCCCGTACTACCCCAGCTGAAATGCAACGTCCAATTGCCAGCCACCGTCACGGCTGTCCCTCCCTCACGAGTCCCCCTGAGCGAATCCCCACAATCCACACCCACCAGGGCCGAAATACCAGAGTCGAAGGTCCCGCCGTTAAGGCAACTCTTCGTGCATCCCCCGGCGAAACGCGAGCGTGTCGACGAGCCGGCGGCGCCACGGCGCGGCATCGTGCTCCAGCACCTGCCGGGTCAGCGCATGGTCGAGGCACTCCGGCGGAACCGCGTAGGCGGCGATGTCGGCGACATGCGCGAGCCCCCGGGCTCCACCCGAGGCGATGCGGTCAAGGACCAGGTTGCCCAGGTCGGCCGGCCACGGCGCCGGTAGTGCCTGCACCAGCGCGGTGGGAAGTTGGTCCTGGAGGAACGGGCGGACGGCGGTGGCCCACTGATCGCGTGGGAGTGCCGAGATCAGGCGGGCAACCTGGTCGAGGGCGAGCCCGGTGTCTCCGTCCAGCAACGCCCGCACCCATTCGGCGTTCTGTTCTCTGTCCGCGGCCGCGGACCAGCCGAGTATGAGTAGGCGGCGGTCGCAGCCTTCGACCGGCATGCGGACGAGTTCGTCGGCCGGGTGACCGAGTCCGGTCCAGACGGACAGCGGGGCCGTGGACACCAGCTGGCCGAACCACCAGGCGCGTTCACCGACCCCGCGCGGAGGCGTCGGGTTCACGCCGTCGCGGCGCATCGCGTCGTCACAGGCGGCGGGAAGGTGGACGACCAGGGTGCGGCGCCGGATTGAGATGAGCGCGCGCAGCCGGGTAGCCATGCGCTCGGACAGCGCACTGCCGGGTAGGGCGGCGAGCAGCCCCGCGGCCAGCCGGCGCACGTCGCGGGCGCGGTCGTCCAGTGCCGCCTCGAGAAACTCTTCGTCCGAAGTGGACAGTTGAGTGTGCAGCGCGCCCAGGAACTGGACGCGGACCGGTGCGGGTTCGGACGGCCAGACCTCGGCCAGCGCGGCGCGGGCGGCGTCGGGGTCCGGTGTCCGCAGATCGGTCAGCCAGGCGTGTCGCTGATTGGTTGTGCCATGGGTCCACACCTCGGGGTCAGCTGAACGCTCGGCCAGGAATGCCCAGTCCGGCATCAGCGCGGCCAGCCAGGGTCCCCGCGGCCCGGCCGCCTCGGCGACCAGCGGGCGCAGCTCCGGCCGCCCGCGCGCCGCGTCGGCCAGCACCGGCAACCGCTCGGGCGGCACCCGCAGGCCCCGCGCGTGAACCGTCCTGAGCCACTCGGCCAGCAGGTTGCCCCGCTCCCCGAACAGCAGCATCGCCAGGCGGTAGGCGGCGTCGGGCCCGACGACCGGGCGCGGGTCCTCCGGCGCGCGGGAAAGCAACGTCACGTCGCGCTCCGGCAGCCGCCCGGCCCGCCGGTACCCGGTCAGCAGCGCCGCGGCGGACAGCAGCATGCGCTCCGGGTCGCCCCCGTTCACCAGTCCCCGCACGGATTCCGGCAGCTCCGACAGGTCCAGCGGCCGCCGCGCTGTGCCCAGCAGCGCGGCGCTGACCAGCGCCTCCCACTCCTTCACAGCGTGCTCAATGGTTCGCTCGCAAGCTCGCTCACAGCCGCACCGGCCGCTCTCCGTCCCAACAGGACAGCGGAAGCAGTCCGGCGGCGGACCACTCGCCCGCGACGGTCAGTGGAGCGCCCGCCGAGACGGCGAGCAGCGGCCAGGGATTCGCATAGGGGCGCAAGGGAAGCGCATCGCCGGAAGTGTCCACAAGGGACCAGCTATCGGTGCGGGTGGGGACGACGTCGTGCAAGACCACTGGCCACCGGTCGAGCCACGGGTCGTCGGCGAGCGCGTCGGCGAAGGCGGCCAAGGCGGTGGTAACGGCCTCGCCCGGTGGTTGGGGGGCGGGTTTGAGCTCTCCGCGTTCGCTGATGATCGCTCGCATGGCTCGTGCGCCGGGGTAGAACGCCAAGGTCGCCGTGACGGCCGTGCCGGGGACGAGCGAGTCGTCCAGCGGGGCGCCGGGCGGGGCGAACGAGAGGATCAGCGCAGGGCGGCCGGTGTCCTGGCCGCGCAACCACACCCGGCGGGTGATCAACCGCTCGTCCACCTGGTCGATCACACCGAGCACGATCCACCGGTCGGCCACCCGCTCCCCCGACGCCAGCACGCCCGCGGTGTCCACGGTGTATCCGAGCCGCGTGCGCACGGTCTGCGCCAGCCCCTCCGGCAGCGAGTCCAGCCGGCCGTGCGCGGACACCAGCAGGTGCAGCATGCCCAGTTCCTCGAGCACCCGCCCGGGCCAGTCCCGCCCGCGCCCGGCGATCTCTCCGGCCCGGCGCAGGCCCGCGGCCAGGCCCGGCGCCTGCGCGTCCACCATCCGCGCGGCCACCGCGGCGAACGCCGAGGATCCGCCGCGCTCGAACGTCCCGAGCCCGCGCCGCACCTGATCGGTCAGCCACCCGTCGAGCTCGGCCACCCCACCAGCGACCCGCTCCGCGCGGCGCTCCCGCCGGCGCGCGGCGGCCTCCTCGTCACGTTCCTTCGGCTCGGCCCGGCGGACCGCCCGGGCGGCACGTTCGTCGAGCCACGCCCGCACCCAGTCCGGCTCCGCGGCCGGCTCGACCTTGCGGAGCTTCAGCAACCAGTCCGCATGCTTGCACGGGATCTTGCGGCTGGGACAGGAGCACCGGTACGCCGGGCCGGAGAGGTCCACGCACACCCGGTACGGCGACGCCGCGCTGCCCTGGTACCGGCCCCACCGCGCGGCCGGCGACGATCCGGAGTCGATCCAGGGCATCAGCGCCGGGCCGATCCCCGCTCGATGTACACCTCGAGGCCGTCGAGCACGCGCTGCAGGCCGAACTCGAAGTCGTCGAACTCCGACAGCCCGAACGCGCCCTCGGCGATGGCCGCGTTCAGCGCCGGAAACCGGTCGGCGTGCTGGCGGATCAGCGCGCCGACGGCGTTCCCCCACTCGTTCGAAGCCCCGGCCAGCTCGCCGGAGAACGGCGCGAGGCTGCGCACGTACCCGTTGACCATCAGCACCGAAGCCATGATCTCCTCGCCAGTCAGCCCGCACTGGCCCAGTGCGGCCACCGCGGTCTCCAGGAACCCCAGCTGGTTCGGGCCCATGATCCGCTGGGTGGCCTCGGCCAGGAACCACGGGTGCCGCTGGAACACCACCCAGGTCAGCCGCGCCCACTCGGCCAGCTTCGGCCGCCAGCCACCGGGAATCGCGGACAGGTCGGGCGGCTCGCCGACCGCCGTGTCGATCATGAGGTCAACCAGCTCAGACTTCCCAGGCACATACCGGTAAAGCGACATGGTGGTAAATCCGAACTCCCCCGCCACCCGCTGCATCGACACCGCGCCGAGCCCCTCGGCGTCGGCGATCCGGATGGCCGCTGCGACGATCTGCTCCACCGACATCCCAGGCTTCGGTCCCCGGCTCGGCCGCTCCGCCGACCCCCACAGCAACTCCACGCTTTTCGCGGTCATCCCAGCTCCCATCAACCGGCCTGTCGAGGTTAGTGCCGGGCCGCCCGTTGACACCCTCCAGCCTATCTGTGTATAACATACACCAAATTGTGTAGCTCATAAACAGTGGAGAGGGTACGCAGATGAACGAGACGACGAAGGCAGGCCGGCGGGAGTGGGTCGGGCTGGCCACGCTGATGCTGCCGCTGCTGCTGGTGTCCATGGACGTGTCGGTGCTGTTCTTCGCCGTGCCGTTCATCAACGCCGACCTGACGCCTACCGCCACCCAGCAGTTGTGGATCTTCGATGTCTACGGCTTCGTGCTGGCCGGGCTGCTGATCACGATGGGCTGGCTGGGCGACCGGATCGGCCGCCGCCGGCTGCTGATGATCGGCGCGGCCGGCTTCGGCGCCGCGTCCGTGCTCGCCGCCTACGCCCCGAGCGCCGAGCTGCTGATCCTGGCCCGCGCCCTGCTGGGCATCGGCGGCGCCACCCTGATGCCGTCCACCGTGGCCTTGATCCGCAGCATGTTCCACGACGAGAAGCAGCGCGGCGTCGCGATCACGATCTGGACCTCCGGCCTGACCTTCGGCGTCTCCCTCGGCCCGATCCTGTCCGGGCTCCTGCTCGAGCACTTCTGGTGGGGCTCGGTGTTCCTGATCAACCTGCCGGCCATGGTGCTGCTGCTGGTCCTCGCCCCGGTCCTGATCCCCGAGTTCCGCAACCCGAACCCCGGCCGGTTCGACCTGATCAGCTCCGTGCTGTCGCTGGCCGCCGTGCTCCCGGTCATCTACGCGATCAAGGAGATCGCCGCGCACGGCATCACCGCGGGCCGGATCGGGCTCGCCGCGGGTGGCCTCCTGCTGGGCCTGGTGTTCGTCCGCCGGCAGCGGCGGCGGAACAACCCGATGATCGACCTGAGCCTGTTCCGCCGGCGCACGTTCAGCGGCGCCATGGCACTGAACGTGGTGACCATGTTCGGGCTGGCCGGGTTCGCCATCTTCACCACCCAGTACCTGCAGTCCGTCCTCGGCATGCGGCCCCTCGAGGCCGCGCTGTGGAGCCTGCTCGCCGGCGTCGGGGTCGGGGCCGCCGCGCCGCTCGTGTCGACGCTGGCCCAGCGCGGCGTGAACCGGGCCCACCTGGTCGCCGCCTCGTTCGCGGTCGCCGCGGCCGGCCTGCTCGAGCTGACCAGTGCCGAGGTCGATGACACCGTGCTGACCGTCCTGATCGGCGCCGGCCTGCTCTCCGCCGGCCTGGTCGCGGCCATCTCGCAGCTGGCCGAGCTGATCGTGGGCGACGCCCCGGCGGAGCGTGCCGGCACGGTGTCCGCGCTGATGGAGACAGGCTCGGAGTTCGGTGGCGCACTGGGCATCGCCGTGCTCGGCAGTATCGGAACGGCGGTCTACCGGTCAGAGATCACGCTGCCGGCGGGCGCGGGCGACGCCGCCCGGGAGACCCTCGGCGACGCCGCGGCGGTCGCCGCTCACCTGCCCGGCGACCTCGGCGGCGCGCTGCTCACCGCGGCCCGCACCGCGTTCACCAGCGGCATGCACACAGTGGCCCTGGTGGGCGCGGCGGTGATGGCGGTGGCAGCCGCCGCGGCGTTGGCCGTGAAGTTCGACCGGAAGGCTGACAGCGTCGTCGGCTGAGCGCATGTATGATCTAGGCGGTTCCGTGCTCCCGGTGACCCCCAGGCCGGTTGAGCGCGGAACCCCTTTATTTCGACGCCTGGAGCGCGTCGGACAGCGCAACCAGCTCGCGAACGTCGGCGTCGAGGCCGTCGGCGCGGGGTATGGCCACAGGGGTGGCGCGGGCCCCGACCGTGGCGCCGGAGGCGTGCGCACTCAGGCCGTGACGCAGCCGGTCGACCAGCGGGAGGTCGCTGGATCCGTTCATGTACGGGCTGATCCGCACCAGCCCGTCCCGGCATTCGATCACCCGGCGGTAGTAGCGGCGATGGATCTCCGGCAGGCGCAGCCGGTCCCGCCACTGACCGGTCGGCACCCGGTTGAGCGCGTCCTGGGGGAACTCCTGGTGCAGGAGTGTCCACAATGGACCGAGCCGGTGGTAGGTGTACCGGTGCTGCCACCAGACCCGGATGGCCGCCAGGCGCATCACGACCGCCGGGTAGGCGAACCCGATCAAGAACACCACGACTCCGCCCAGGAACAGCGGAATCGCGACCACCACCAGGTCACGGGGCAGGGTCCCGCCCGTCCACCGCACGACCGCCGAAAGGCTGAAGACCGCTTCCGCCGGCACGATCGCGGCGAGCCCCACCGAGGCCAGGGCCAGCCCCCGACGCAGGCGCGGCTCCGCTCCGCGCCCGTACCGCCAGGTCCACACCAGCGCGGTGGAGAACGCGTAGAGCATGTACAGGTACATGGTCAGGTACAGCAGTGCGACCGTGATCTCGGCGTGCGGCGAGCCGGGCCGCCCCGTGGTCAGCGCGGCGGCCGAGTCGCGGACCCGCGCCGGCATCGCCGCGACCGCCCAGGTCATGATCCCCGCCACGACCACGACCGGGACCGCCTGCCACATCGCCCGCCGGCGCGCGGTGCGCAGGTCCAGCGCGGAGAACAGGAAGAAGACGATCAGGCCGTACCCACCGAGGATGTTCGTGAAGTGCAGGACCAGCCGGGCGATGATCGGTTCGAGGCCGAGGAACCCGCTGCCGTCGGCGACGGACGACCGCACCACGAACATCAGCACGAACGAGGCGATCGTGACGGTGACCGCGCGCAGCGGAACGTTGTGCGGGGCCCGCACCAGCAGGTACATCATCCAGGCCAGGACGAAGCAAGCCACCAGGCCTTCGACCACCAGCAGCGCGGTCACGCCGTCACCTCACAGCCAGCCCATCCGGTCGCCGAGCGCGGCACCCATCCGCTGCGCGGTGGCGTCCGCCGACGCCGGCGCGGCCACCCGGTCGAGCACCGAGGCCCACTCGAGGATGATCGTGGCCACGGTCTCGGCCTCGCGCTCCCGCTCGGTGTCGTAGGACGTGCGGCGCAGCGCCCGGCGCACCGCGTCCGGCTCCAGGTCGGGATACCGTTCCCGCAGCGCCTCCGGCTCGACGTCCGGATACAGCTCGGCGAGCAGCGCGTCATCCTCCTCGTCACTGTTGTGGCCGGCGAGGATATGCCCCAGCTCGTGCAGCACGATATGGCCCTGGTGGGCTTTGCTGGTTTCCTGCTGGTAGAGGATGTAATCGGCGTTCTCGGTGGTGATCCACACGCCGAACGGCCCGGGCACCGGAATGGGGTGTGGCACCAGGCGGATCGGCTTGCCGCGGGTCTCCCCCACCCGGCGGCACAGCTCCTCGATGTCAAGCGGCGGCTGGATGTCCAGCTCGTTGAGCAGCCGGCGGCATCTCCGGCGTAGCACTCGTTCCCTCACGGGTCACTCCTTGTCACCCGTCGCCCGTTCCGCCTTCTCCTCGCGGTAGACGACGTTGAGCAACTCCATCACCAGTCTTCGCCGGTGCGGCGACAGCTCCCCGGCCCGCATGGCCATGAGCTGCACGTCGCTGGAGCCGGCGATCTCGTTCAGCCGCACCTGCTCCGATCTGAGCTTTTCCAGCTGCTTCGCGACCTGGTCGGTCATCGCGTCGTCGAAGAAGTAGCTGACCGGCACGCCGAAGAAACCGGCGAGGGCCTGCAGATGTTTGAACGTCGGATTGTCCTTCTTGGACTTCCGGAGCTGCCAGATGTAGCTCTGGGAGATCTTGACGTCGCCTCGGGCCGAGATCGCGGCCGCGACTTGCTCGTTGCTGTACTCCTGACCGTTTCGCGGCGTGTTGTGGGCAAACAGGTAGTTCAGCTTGTCGGCCAAGCTCCGGCCATTGGTTGTGTTTTCAACCATCACGGCCCTCCCTGGCAGCGCCCGGGGCGCTTCCACTACAGTGAAAAGTCCACACGGTCCTGACGTTTTCACCAGTTGAATAACGGTGTATCACCAGCCTAGACTCCGCTTAGTACCGGATCAACTACAGCTGAAGTGGACGAATGATGAGGCCAGGCGCGGTGGTCGACAAGCTTACCGGCCTGCTCACCTGGAGATACTGGGAGGAGCGCGCGACCCAGGCGCTCGAGCGCGCCGGCACCCGGGCCACCGCACTTCTGCTGGTCGATCTCGACGGCGTCACCCTGATCAACGATCCCGCCACCGAGGAGGCCGTCCTGGCCACCGCCTCGGTCCTGCGGGAGACACTGCGCGCCACCGACCTCGCCGGCAGGTACGGCCACGGGGGTGATGGGTTCCTGGTTCTCCTTCCGGCCAGGGACCGGCAACTGGGGGAGCTGGTCGCTCGTCGGATCCGGGCGCGGATCCGGCGAGCGATCAATCTCCCGGCCTCGATCGGGGTGGCCGTGAACGACCCGAGCACCGCCCGCGTCCGCACGCTGCCGGAGCTGGTCCACCAGGCCGACGCCGCGCTGCTGTCGGCCCGCACCCGGGGCGGCGACCAGATCGTGGTCGCCGGCGCCGGCGTGCGCCTGGCCGGTTAGACCCCCGCCAGCAGGGCGACCGCCTCCCGCTCCTCGGCGTGGCACTCCTCGACCAGCGTGGCCAGCTCGTCGAACAGCGCGCGGCGGCCCGGTTCGCCGAGCGGGTCGGCCGCGGCGTACTCCCCCGCCAGGGCGCCGATCCGCTCGTCCAGCGCGCTCAGCTCGTCCGGCGTCCCGGTGCCGCTGCACGTCAGCTCCATCCGCCGCTCGGACAGTTCGCCATACGTGCCAAGGGAATCCACGGTCTCCAGGGCCCGGGCGGCCAGCCGGGACCAGGTCGCGCCGGAGCGGCGGAACCGTTCGGCGGCCTCGTCGAGCACGTCGCTCGCTCGGGTGAGCACCGCCGCGGCTTCGCTGAGGAACTCCGCGTAGAGCGGGCGGGTCGCGCCCGGCGCGGTGAGCTGGAGCTCGAGGCACTCGTAGAGCCGGCGCAACCCGTGGTAGAGCGGGACCGGCTCGCTGAAGCGGCGGGGCCAGCCGGTCTTGGCCTTGCCGTCGCGGAGCTGCTCGGCCAGCTTGGCCATGCCGGACAGTCCGAAGTTGACGTCGAAGTTGTTGCCCAGCACCGGACCGGTGAGGTGCGCGACCGTGGTGGCGATGGCGTCCGTGACCGCCGCGGCGAGATCCGTGGCGGCCGGCGGGCCGGTCGGGGTGAGCATGTGGTGGCGACCCTTGCGGTGTGCCGACCACGCCTCGGCGAACTGGTCCGCCGGGATCCGGGACGGCTGGGTGGCCTCGTCGTCGACGAGCAGCGTGTCGCCCTCCCGGCCGGCGACGACCACCACGTACGGATCGGTGCCGTAGCCGGGAAGCATGCCGTGCCAGGGCAGGCGGCTCTGGTCCACCGTGCACAGCACCGGGCGTCCCGCGTCCAGCTCGGCGTAGAGCTTCTTCAGCGCCGGGGCGGGTTTCGAGCTGTGCGCCTCGGCCAGCGGGACGCCGAGCCGGCCGAGCGCGGCCGGCGCCCACGGCTCGGGGTGGTGCTGCGCCACGATGGTCATCATCGGCGGCATGCCGGTGTAGTCGAACACGAAGTACATGAACCCGACGCCGCCGGCGAGCCCGGCGGCCATCGCCTCGCCGTGTTGCGTGCCGAGGTGCCGGAGCACGTGCACGACCAGCGCGGACGGCCGGTGCGACTCGACACCGAAGGTGTCGTAGCCGGGCACGATCCCGGCCGGCAGCGGTGGCGCGTCGGCCCGCCCGGCCTTGGCGAGCACCTGCCGGCGGGCGGTCGTATAGCTCTCGCCGGTGCGCGACATCCGCTCGCGGATCAGCTTCTTGAGCGCCCTGCGCTCCGTCATCGTCGTTCCTCTCGCGGCCGCGCCGGCGCACCCCACGCCGCGACCGGCGCGCCGAACGAAAGGAAGGTCATGGCACGGCACGCCACCCGCGACGGCATCGAGGCCACCTCTGCCTCCGCACGGCCGGCGGGCGTGGGCCACCGGTCAGGAGGTCCGGCGCGCGGGTGAGCGCCACGCGGCACCTTAGCCGAGACCGAACCCGCCGATACATGTTACTAGCGGTAACATGTCCGCATGGACGATGAGGAGGGCTACACCGGGCCGGCGACGCTGATCGTCGACGAGTCCGAGGTGGACGTCACGGTGACGCTGCGCGGGCAGTTCGAGCCGATTGACGGCCTGTACCACTGGTACGGCAGGATCAACGCCGACGAACGGGTGCGCAGGTTGGCGGTGCCCAAGGCGGTCGTGTTGCGGACCCCGGAGGGTGCGGCATCCGGTCAGCTGTCGGATCCGGACACCTGGGGACGCTTGCGGATCACCGGCACCGGCCGGCCGCCGTTCGCGGTGGCTACCTCGCTGGCTGACGTGGAAGGGTCCTGATGTTCGACGTGGTCCTGTTCGGCGCCACCGGATTCACCGGCGCGCTCACCGCCGGGTACCTGGCGGCCAACGCACCCGCGGGCTGCCGGTGGGCGCTGGCCGGGCGGGACCGCGGCAAGCTCGAAGCCCTGGGCCGCCGTCTGTCCAAACTGGACGCACAACTGATCGGGCTGCCCCTGCTGCACGCGGACATCACCGACCCCGGCTCGCTGCGCGCCGTCGCCGAGCAGGCCCGCGTCGTGATCACCACGGTCGGCCCGTACGTGCACCTCGGCGAGCCGCTGGTGGCCGCCTGCGCGGCGACCGGCACCGACTACGTCGACCTCACCGGCGAACCGGAGTTCGTCGACCGGATGTTCCTGCGCTACCACGCCCAGGCCGACGAGACCGGCGCCCGGATCGTGCACGCCTGCGGGTTCGACTCGATCCCGCACGACCTCGGCGTCTACTTCACCGTGCAGCAACTGCCGGAGGGCGTGCCGATCACCGTCGACGGTTTCGTGCGTGCGGCCGGCACGATCTCCGGCGGCACCTTCCACTCCGCGGTGACGGCGGCCAGCCGGTTCCGGGACGGGCAGGAGACCGCCAAGGCGCGCCGGCGCGCCGACCCCAGGCCCGCTGACCGTCGCATCAGGACACCCCTGGGCCGCGTCACCCGGTACGGCGGAATGTGGGCGGTGCCGCTACCGACCATCGACCCGCAGATCATCGCCCGGTCCGCCGCCGCGCTCCCCCGCTACGGCCCCGACTTCACCTACCGCCACTTCGCCGCCGTCAAGCACCTGACCACGATCGCCGCCGCCGGCGCCGGCCTCGGCACCCTCGCCGTCCTGGCCCAGATCCCCCCGACCCGCCGCTGGCTCCTCGACCGGCTCAAGCCCGGCGAAGGCCCCACCGCCGAACGACGCGCCAAATCCTGGTTCACCGTCCGCTTCGACGCCCACGGCGGCGACCGGCACGTCACCACCGAAGTCTCCGGCGGCGACCCCGGCTACACCGAAACCGCCAAAATGCTCGCCGAGTCCGCCCTCTGCCTCGCCTTCGACGACCTCCCACCCACCTCCGGCCAGCTCACCCCCGCCGCCGCCATGGGCCAACCCCTGATCGACCGCCTGCGCGCCAAGGACATCACCTTCCGGGTGAAAGAAACGACACCCCAGCGCTAACCGGGCATGTTGGCCGCTCACGTCGCAGTGTTGGCGTCTGACGGTGCCGTGTTGGCCTGTGGCGTCGAGGCTCCTTGTTCGGAGGCGCTGCGGAATGCGGCGAATGCGTCGTTGCTCGCGCTGGGCGTGAGGAACGACGCATTCACCGCTCAAGCCGCCTCAGGGCTAGTGACCCCTGGCCTCGCGCCACATGCGGTACAGGGTGGGGCCGTCGGGGATGTGGATGGTGCCGGTGACGGTGAAGCCGTGGTGGAGGTAGAGGGCGAGGTTGCGGCGGTTGGTGGCCTCGAGGTAGGCGGGGACGCCGCGGCGGTGCAGCTCGGTGAGGCGGTTGGCGAGCAGGGCGGAACCGAGACCGCGGCCCTGGTGGTCGGGGCGTACGGCCATGAAGCTCAGGTAGTGGTGGGCGCGCTCGATCGGGTGCTCGGCCTGGAGGGCGGCGTCCAGCGCCAGGAAGCGCGGGAGGTACGGGCCGGTGACGGCGGCGAGCTGCGCGTCGTAGTCGGCGGGCCCGACGTCCGGCACGCCCCAGGGCGCCGGGTGCCAGATGGCGACGGCGCTGCGGTCGGGCGTGGCGAACACCTCGCCGGCGCCGCGCAGCGCGTGGCGGGCCCGCATCCGGAAGTACTCCGGGTAGAGCCGGGCGCGGATGTCCGCCTCGGGGACCAGCCACTCCGCCAGCCCGTCGTTCAGGTAGGCCGGCGCCAGCACGGCGGTGATCAGCTCCAGCTCGGCGGTGGTGTTGTGCAGCCGGACGATCCCGGTGCCGGGCCGGGCCGGCGCCAAGGTCCGCCCCGGCATTGAGGTTTCGGCCGGTGCGGGCGGTGGCACGACCGGCCGCGGGCGCTCCGCGGCGAAGATGATCGTCGACGGCTCCTCCCGCACCGGCTCGCTCATCGACCGGCCGATCACCCGGTTCGCCCCGAGCCCGATGGTCCGGTACACGTCCGGCCGCCGCGCCTTCAGGTACCAGCCCCAGAGCAGCCCGCCCACCGCGGCGACGGCGAACACCGACGGCAGCACCCAGCTCCGCGCGTCCCCCGGCGGCACCATGAGCAACGTGTGGAAGTTGGCCAGGACGACGACCAGCACCACGAGCAGCGACACCCCGGCCAAGGACGGCGCGCCGACCCGGCTCCAGGACGACTCGCCCTCCGGGCGGCGGCGGAAGTAGGCGAGCACGGCGAACGAGGTGGCGGTCATCAGCGCCAGCACACCCAGCGCGCCGAGGCTGGTGCCGACGAAGAACAGCGTGACCACCGGGTTGACCCCGGCGAGCACGGCGATCACCAGCACCACCAGCGCCAGCACGGACTGGGTGAGCGAGCCGGCGTACGGCGACCCGGTGCGGTAGTGCGTGGCGCCCAGCCCTCCGGGCAGCACCCGCTCCCGGCCCAGGCTGAACAGGTACCGGGCGACGGTGTTGTGGAAGCTCAGCAGCGCCGCGAACAGGCTCGTCACGAACAGCACCCGGGCCAGATCCGTGACCATTCGGCCGACGTGCCCCGCGGCCAGGTTGAACATCAGCGCCGGACCGTCCGACCGGGACGCCGCCACGATCCCGTCCGGCCCGGTGGCCACCGACAGCGCCCAGGACGAAACCGTGTACAGCACGCCGATGAACGCCACCGCGAGGAACGTCGCCCGGGCCACCGTCCGCCGCGGATCCTTGGTCTCCTCGGCGAACACCGCGCTCCCCTCGAACCCCACGAACCCGGCGATGGCCACCGCGAGCGAGGCGCCCCAGCCGGCGTTGGCCAGGTTCGCCGGGTTGACCGAGTCGAACGTGACCGCGCCGCCGGCCGGGTTCGCCACGAACACCAGGTCGTAGAGCAACACGATGAGCACCTCGGCGACCAGCAGCACGGCCAGCACCCGGCTGTTGATGTCCACCCGGAGCACGCCGACGAGCCCGATCACCGCCCAGCCGGCCAGCGCGCAGACCCACCACGGCACGGACACCGCGAAGAGCGTCGCGAGCAGGCCGGCCAGCGCCATACCGAAGATCCCGTACAGCCCGATCTGCATGGCGTTGTACGCCAGCAGCGCCACGAAGCTCGCCGCGACCCCGGGCACCCGGCCGAAGCCCTGCACGACGTAGGTGTAGAACGCGCCGGCGTTGGTGATGTGCCGCGACATCGCCACGTAGCCGGCGGCGAACACCGCGAAGATCACCGCGATCACCGCGTAGGCGACCGGGATGCCGAGCACGCCGGTGACCGCGAACCCGGTGGTCGCCCCGCCCGCCGCGGTGGTCAGCGGGGCGGCCGCCGCGACGATGAAGAACACCACGCTGGCGACGCCGAGCCGGTTGGCGGCCAGCACCCGCGACACCTTGCTCGGCGTGTTCGCGACCTGCATGTGGTCGAGCACCGGATCTCCTTATGGGTCAACGGCGGCCGGCGACGGCATCGCCCACCGCGGCCTCGGTGTGGTCGGCCAGGTCCCGCAGCGCCGGCGGGAGTTGGTCACGGAGTTGGGCGAGCCGCGTGCGCAGGCCCACCCGCTGTTCGTGCCACCACGCCAGGCGCGGCAGCAGGCCGCACGCGTCAGCCAGGGCGGCGAACGTCATCGCCGGCACGGCGGTGTCGGACGCCGGCTCGCGGGCGAGCATGCTGTAGACGGCGGCCTCCGGGCCGAGCGCGGTGCTGATGTCGGCCGCCCGGTAGGTGGCCACGGTGCCGCCCCACCACCGCCGGCGGCCGGGCGCCTCGTGCAGAATCCCGTTGAAGCACAAGCGGTTCCGCACCTGGGTGACCGAGCTGTGGCCGAGGTAGACCAGCCATACCCGGACCGGGTGCGGCTGCTTGGCCACCTGCAGCTCGGAGACGATGTCGGCGAGCACGGTCTGGCTCAGGATGTCGTCCATCGGCGCGCGGCTCACCAGCACGACCCGGCCCTGCCGCACGTCGATGCGGCGGTCCAGGACGAGTTCGGCGAGCAGTGCGCCGGCCAGGCCGAGCTCCATTCCGGCCCGGTGCAGCCGGGCCCGTAGGTGACCGGTGTCGTGGTCATGTGCGGCGAGGAAGAGCTGATCGGCTGTCCGAACCGGTATGGGCGGCCCCGGGCGACGGATCACCAGCTGATCTTTCGAAGCGAGCGGCACACGGTGATGGGCAACCCTTGGAGTCGGTACCGGGCGGCCCATTCTGTCATCCCTTGCTCACCCTGGGTAGAGGTTGTTCAGACAACTCCAAGAGTTAACAATCCGAACGATCGTGCTATCGTGTTGCCATGGGTAAGGGCGAGGCGACCCGGGAAGCCGTGCTCGACGAAGC
The DNA here is from genome assembly GCF_036002505.1 of Actinophytocola sp. GTDB lineage: Bacteria > Actinomycetota > Actinomycetes > Mycobacteriales > Pseudonocardiaceae > DASYTH01. The sequence goes on from NZ_DASYTH010000293.1 coordinate 58,855, forward strand.
CGGCCGGATGGCGCGGACCGTCGGGCTGGGCGGCATGACCATCGGCACGCTCGCCGCGAGCACCCAGCTCTCCAAGAGCGGGCTCTACGCCCACTTCCAGTCCAAAGAGGACCTGCAGCTCCAGGTGCTGGAGCACGCCAAGGCCCGGTTCGTGGCCCAGGTGATCGCCCCGGCGCTGTCCGCCCCGCGCGGCGAGCCCCGCGTACGGTCCCTCTTCGAGCACAAGCTGCGCTGGGATTCCGCGCCCGGCGGCTGCATCTTCACCTCCGCGGCCACCGAACTGGACGACCAGCCCGGCCCGGTCCGCGACCGGGTGGCCCGCGACGAGCGCGACTGGCGGGACACCATCGCCGAGGTGTTCCGCACCGGCGTCGCCGAAGGCCACTTCCGCCCGGACGCCGACCCGGAGCAGTTCGCCTTCGACCTCGAAGGCGTGTTCCTCGCCCACCACCTGACCAGCCGTCTGCTCGACGACTCCACCGCCGGCGAGCGGGCCTGGCGCTCCTTCGAGCAACTCCTGGCCACGGCACGCGTGTCCTGACCGGCCCTCACTTGGGAGACATCATGGCATCGTTCTCATCATTGAAAAGCACGATCGTTCGTTCTCTATTCGGAACGCTCGAACGTGCCGCGCCAGATCTTGGGGCCCGTTGGGCCGAACGGCTCTGGCTCACCCTGCCCCGCTTCCGCGGCACCCACCGCACCGCCGGCCTCCCCCTCGCCGAGACGTTCCGCGTCCGCGTCCACGACCGCCACGTCTCCGGCCGCGCCTGGGGCACCGGCCCCACCGTCTACCTGGTTCACGGCTGGGGCGGCGCCAGCACCCAACTCGACCCGTTCGTCCGACCCCTCCTCGCCACCGGCCACCGCGTGATCGCCTTCGACGCCCTCAGCCACGGCGACTCCGACCCCGGCCACCACGGCCCCCGCCGCTCCACCATCCCCGAGATGGCCGACGCCCTCGCCGCCGTCGTCGCCAAGCACGGCCCGGCCCACGCCATCATCGCCCACTCCCTCGGCTGCACAGCGACATTCTTCGCGATGCGCGCTGGACTTCCAGTTCGTCGCCTGGTGTTCCTCGCCCCGATGACGCAGCCTTCGCCGTACACGGTTCTCTTTGCCGCGGCGCTGGGTTTCGACGAGCGCATCCGCACCCGCATGGAAGCTCGCGCGGCCCAACGGGTTGGCCGGCCGTGGTCGGACTTCGACATGCCCAGCCAGGTCGGTGAGGTCGGCAGGCTCCCATCGCTGCTTCTCGTCCACGACCCGCGGGACCGCGAAACGCGCTACGCGGACAGCCTCGCTCTGCACAAGGTGTGGCCGCACGCCGAGTTGGTGACGGCGTCTGACCTCGGCCACTGGCGCATCCTGCGCGACCCTATGATCATCGACCACACCGTCTCATTCATCACGCCCTCCGCCGAGGCGGTAAATCCGACCCGCATTGCCTGATCCGACAGCGAATGCCAGCCGCTCGGCATCGGCCACGGTGAGTACGTCCTCGTTGATCCACGTGTCCAACAGTCTGCCGAAGTGGTGCCGCCATAACGCCGCAGCCAGGTAATGCGTCTCCGGCAGCTGACGCCCGTCCGACGACCACACCACGGCATCAAACGGCGCCAACTCCAGCACCTCCCCCAAAACATCACCCGCCCGCGCCCCCACAAACGGCACCATCAACCCCACATCAACAACCACATTCGGAAACACATGCGCCAAATACGCCGCATTCCGGTGGTACGGCCAGCAGTGCAACAACACAATCATCACATTCGGATAAGCCTCAACAAAATCGTGTAATAGTGCCGGATCGACATCCCGCAACCTCAGGTCCGGATCCCCGAACCCGGCATGCACCTGCAGCGGCAACGACAACTCCGCCGCCACCCGCGCCCCCTCATGCACCAACCAACTCAGCAGATCCGGCTCCTCGACCCGCCCACCCCTTCGCAGCCACCGCTCCGCCGCCACCCGCGCTGCCGTGCTTGTCGGCGGCAAACTTGGAACCGCCAGACCCGACCGGTACCCGACAATGGTCTTCAACCCCACCGCATTCGCGGCCCGCTCATGCAGTGTGGCCCGGAATCCGTTAAGCGAGAATTTTCCTTGCGCCGCCAGCGTTTCCGCAACGTGCTCGATTCGCACCACTTCGTGGCCAGCGCCGTCACTGAACACCTCCGGCCCGGTAAGCGGCTGTGGCGGCGTAAACCCGGTATCAACCAGCCACTCAGTCACATTGGCCGCGCGCAGCAGCCGTTCGGTGACCTCCCGCCACCCCAACTCGACCCGCCGTCTCAAGTAGACATCGCGACCGGCCAGTGACGGCAGGTCCAGAATCGGCGCACACCAACGCCGGACTCCCAAGCCCAGCAAGGAGTTGAACGGATCTCGGTGGTGCGGCACTTCCGGCGCTTCGGTCAGATAGCTGCTGAGCTCGGCGGCACCGAGGGCTTTGGTCAGGACGCCGTGGCAGTGCTGGTCAACCAGCGGGATGTCGTCTGTTACCAACGCCATCGGGTGGCCTGGGTTAGCTGGGTGGGGTCGAGGTGGGCGCAGCGGTCGGCTTCGGCGCGGCGGACGGTGAGGATGGCGTCGTGGAGTTCGGGGCCCAGGGCGGTGGCGAGGGTGGTGGAGGAC
>NZ_DASYTH010000294.1:0-37590 GCF_036002505.1 Actinophytocola sp.
AGCCTCCCGGGCAGCCTCGGCATGGGTAGCGAGGCGTTCAGTCGCCTGGCCGATGGACGCAGTGAGCTGGTCATCGATGCTCCTGGACAGGTCCGTGATGCGACCGCTCAGCAGGGCGACCGCTCCAGCCGTCTGGCCGGCCCGGACGAAGTCCTGGAGCTGGAGGTGCGCACCGAGCCAGCACCACAGGGGGTCCGGAGCGGCTTCCACGACGCCACAGGTTTCGGGTTGCGGGGCAGCCACGGCTGACGCCTGAGCGAAAGCAGCGGTGAGCACTGTCATGTTGTTGTAGTAGAAGCTAACGAAATCGTTGGGGCCGTTGTCGTTCGCGATCAGGATCATGGCCTCGTCGGAGCGGGCCTGCAGGCCAGCGACTCGCGTCGCGGCGAGCACCGTGATCTGGGCCGTGCCGTCCCGACGGCTCACCTCGCTGTGGCTGGCCGCGAGCGTCGAGGCGACGCCGAGCCAGGTGACGGCGGCGAAGGCGGCGGCAGTGGCCACGAGCAGGTACAGGTTGAGGCGCCGACGGGTCAGCCGGGTGAGCTGGATCTGGACGGCGATCAGGCAGGCGATCAGCAGTGCGCCGAAGCCGAGGGCGAGCCAGGGGAGGGCGGCGACCTCACGTTGCGCCGACGACAGCCGGACGAGCTCCTCCTCGTGCAGCGACCGGGCAGGGGGCAGCATGGCCGTCCGAGCCTTGATCGCCGGTTCACGGATGTAGTTGTCAGCCAGCCGGCTGGACACCTCCGGCGAGACGCCCGGCCGGTTGTAGGCCAGGAGGGCGTCCTCCACCTGGCCGGCATACAGGGGGAGCTCGGTGGACAGGATGCTGACGTCGGACGAGCGGCTGACCGCGGCCACCTTCGTGAGCGCCTTCGTCGCTTCGGTGATGTACCAGCGGAACCTCCCGAGCTCGTCCGCCGTGGCGCCGCCGGAAAGGAACGCCGCGGACACCGTTGCGTCGGCGTTCGCCAGATTGACGTACAGCTGCAGTGCTGGCAGCTGGCTTCCCTCCTGGACGCCGTCCAGCCGGCTGACGCGATCCCGGACCGCGGAGAACCCGGCGGCACCGGCCGCGACGCCCAGCACCACCATCAGCACCAGCAACAGTGCCAGCCGGCCCTCGGTCCGCCGGGCCCAGCGCAGCACCCGCCGCCGCACCGAGATCCCCGGGCTGGACGTGGTCAGCGGCACCACCGGCGGAACCGTGTCAAGCGGAGACACCGTTGCCTCCGCTCCGCCGGCGCATCCCGACCGTGGTGCGGGACGAGAGCTCGGCCAGCTCGGTGTCCACCGGCGCGATGTCCGGGCGCAGCCGAACGGTGCCGGACGGCGCGTCGACCACGTCCACCACCCGGGACAGCACCCGCAGCGTCACCTCGTGCCCGGAGTTGTGCGCGAGCTGGACCGCCCGGCCCAGTTTCGCGGTGGCGGCGTCCTCGTCGCCCGCGTCCCGCGCGGCGATGCCGTCCTCGATGGCCTCGGAGAGCTCGGTCTGGCCGGCGTAGTGCGCGACCCGAGGGTTGATCTTCGTCGACAGCGCGGGATCCGCGGTCCAGCGCACCCGCACCAGCCGCCCGTCGGAGGCCTGCCCGCCGGTCACCATGCCGACCTTCGCGGCCCTGATCTCCTCGTCCAGGGCGCCCGCCGGCACGTCCAGCGAGAGCTGGAAGTCGCGGGTCTCGGTGCCCCACTGCCCGGTCGGATAGTCGACGTTGCGGGCGTCGACCACGACCCCCCGCCCGGTCAGGTCCACGATCCGCGGGTGCACCTGCTTGAGCATCCGGACCCGCACGTCCGGCAGCGTCCACAGGCGTAGCACCACGTTCGCCGCGGCCTTGCCCATCACCACGCCGGTGACCGCCCGGAAGTCCTCGGCCAGCTCGGCCGGCTCGCGCAGCCCGGCCGCCGAGCCGAGCAGCACGTCGGCGATCTCCAGCAGCGGCTTGGCCTCCCATCCGTCGCCCACCCCGCGGCAGTCACAGACGAACCGGCCCCGGCAGTCCTCCAGGACACGCCGCAGATCCTCGGCTGTCTGGTGCTCGTTGTGCCCGTCGGTGAGCAGGATCCCGTGCTTGATCTCCGCCCGCTCCCCCGCCAGCAGCTGGTTGGCCAGCGCCAGCCAGGTGCCGATGGCGGTGCCGTCCTGGGCTTCCAGCCGGGCGACCGCGGCCCGGGCCGCCTCCCGGGTGCGCGCGGTGGCCGGCACCATCCGCGGCTCCGCCGGGTACACCATGGTGGCCTCGGCGTTGCCGGCCACGATCGCGAACGCCACGTCGTCCCGCAGCGCGTCCAGGGCCACCGTGGTCGCCCGCTTGGCCTCGACGAGCCGCGCCCCGGCCATCGAGCTCGACCGGTCGAGCATGATCACCTGGGCGGCACTGGGGAGTGCCGCCATCCGCCCGGTGGCGGTCACCGAGACCAGCGCGTCCATCACCCGCTCACCCGCCGGCAGGTACTCGTTCTGGTAGACGGTCACGTCGAAGGTGATCGGCTGGCTCATCGCGGCGAGTCCCCTCAGAACAGCGTCTTCGGCCGGATCCGGTTGGCCCGGTCCACCATGCCGGACCGGACCTCGGGATCCTCGGCCAGCTTGGCCAGGTTCCGGTAGGCCCGCTCGAGCTCACGTCTGAGCCGGACCTCGTCGAACTCCTGGTCCGGGCCATCGGGCCCCTCCAGCCCGCTCAGTGTCCAGTTCAGCTTCGCGGTGAGCACCTCGACGGTGAGCCGGGCCTGCCGCTCGATGTCCATCTTCAAGTCCCGCAACCGTTTCGTGGCGTTGTTCAAGTCGGACCGGGTCACCCGGCCGGGATCGAGCCGGGCCCGGATGGCGGCCACCCGGGCCAGCACGTACTGGCTGGAGGACTCCGGCACCGCCTCGAGTGTGGCGACCGCGTCCTTGCGGCGGTCGGCCCGGCGCAGCACGCGCGCCAGGCCGAACGCCGCGCTGACATGACCGATGTCGGTGCGCCACACGCGTTCGTAGAGCGAGCCGGCCCGGGCGTCGTCGCCGCCCCACTCGGCCGCGGCGGCCAGCGCCAGCTTCGGCGCGAGCTCGCCGGGCAGCGCGTCGTACACCGCCTGGAACGCCTGCCGCGCCATGTCCGGCTCGCCGCCGGCCAGCGCCACCACGCCGCTGTACCAGGCGACTCTCCAGTCCTTGATGGACAGTGCGGCGAGCTCGGCCCGGGCGCCGGGCACGTCGCCGGCCGCGGCCCGGGCGTCGATCAGGCGCAGTTGCACGGCTTCGCTGCGCACCGGGGCGGCGAGCAGGGTGCCCACCAGCTCGTCCGGTTCGGCGGCGCTGAGCGCGGCGAGGAGGCTCGCACTCGGGTCGGCCGGGTCGGCCAGCGGCGTGGGCAGGCACTGCGGCACCGTGGTCCAGTCCACCGGAATCTCGGTGTGGCCGTTGACCGACACCGCGCCCGCGCCGGTGCCGAACGCCCGCCGCTCCGGGGTGAACCGGGCGGACATGGGTGCCCGGAGTCGCGCATCGTCCTTTGTGGACGCCACGACCTCGGCCAGCACACCGTGCAGCTGCTCGCGCATCTCCTCGGCGGACCCGAACCGCCGCAGCGGATCCGGATGGGTGGCCCGCAGCAGCAGCCGGTGGTAGGACTCCTCGTCGGCCAGCAGCGGCGCCTCGGCCGGGTCGGGCAGGCTGTGCCGGTGCCGCGTGCCGAACCCCTCGATGGGCAGGCTCAGCGCGGCCAGCGTGCGGCCCACGGTGTAGATGTCCGACGCCACCGTGGGATCCGCCGGCGCGTCCGGCCGCTCCAGCTCCGGCGCCTGGTAGCCGGCCGTGCCGAACACCGCGCCCTCCCGGTCGGACATCCGCAGCACCGCACCGAGATCGATCAGTTTGAGCGCGTCCCCGACGTGGATCACGTTGTCCGGCTTGAGGTCGCAGTACAGCAGCCCGTTGTCGTGCAGGTAGCCCAGCGCGGCCAGGATCTCCAGGCCGTAGGTGAGCACCGTGGTCAGCGGCAGCGGGCCGGGCTGCGTGGTGTGGATGTCCTGCAGCGACCGGCCGCCGAGGTACTCCATGACCAGGTAGCCGACGATCGTCCCGGTGTGCGGGTCGGGGTGCCGGGCGAAGTCGTAGATCTTGACGATGCCCGGGTGGTCCACCTCGACCAGGAACCGCCGCTCGTTCACCGCGGAGGCGACCGCGTCCGGGTCGTTGACGTCGATCAGTCCTTTGAGGACGACCCAGCGCTCGGCGTGCGTGTCGCCGAGTTTTCCGTCCCGGGCAAGGTAGATCCAGCCGAAGCCGCCGTAGGCCAGGCAGCCGCGGATCTCGTAGCGGCCCTCCACCAGGTCGCCCTCGGCCAGCGCCGGCACGAAGGAGAACGGCGTGCCGTCGACCGGGCAGAACCCGCGGTCCCGCCCCGGCCGCCCGTCCCGCGACCGCCCGACCGGCTTGCGGCAGGTGCGGCAGACCCTGCGGTGCTCCGGCACGCGGGGATCGTGCTGTACGGCCGAGACCGGATCGCGCCGCGCCACCGGCGCCAGCTCCACCAGCCCCGCACCGAGCCGGGTCTGCGCCGACGACACCCGCCGCCGCGACGAACCCGACTCCGGCACCGGCACCGCAGCGGCCCACAACTCCTTCCGCCCACACACATCGCAGTACCCGTCCGCCTCATACGTCCCGGTGCACCCCGGATGCCGGCACGCGCTCACGGTGCCTCCCGGAACGTACGACTCGGTTGCCGGACGGTACGACTCGCGTGCCGGAACGTACGACTCGCCGAGGACGTGGTCACTGGGCGGCCTCCCGCCGGGCGGTGACGGCGCGCTGGTAGTCGTGCACGGCCCGGGTCGCGGCGCGCAGGTCGCACGGCTTGGTCCAGAGCAGCTCGCGGGCGCGGGTGTAGCGGGCACCGACCTCCTCGGCCTCGGCGACGCCCAGCCGGACGGCGAGCGCGAGGTGGATCTCCAGCCGGCCGCGCAGCTCGCGGCGCCGTTCGAGCAGGCCGGCCGCCCGGGCGTACAGCTCCTCGATCTCCGTGCGCGCGCTCGCAATGTCCCGTTCCAGCCCGGACAGCTCGTCGGTCAGCCGGCCGTTCTCGCGGGCCAACCGGTCCAGGTCGTCGAGCCGGCCGGCCAGCTCCGGCGTGCGGACGGCCACCGGCGGCAGGCCCGGTTTGGCGATCTTGTCGTGCACGGTCCGGTAGAGCTCCTCCACGGCCTGCTCGGCCGCGGCCAGCTCCGCGATCGCCACCCGGAGCGCCGGGGTGGCGTTCGCCGGAGCCGCCCCGGGGAACCCGGACAGCAGGGCCGCGGCGAACGCGGCCGCGTTGCGCGCGGCCCGCTGCTGCCAGCCGGCCTTGTCGGTCTCCTCCTTGTCGCCGCTGGCGGTGTCACTGATTCCGCGGACCGCGATCGACGGCAGCGATTGGTTGAGATAGGCGGCGTGCGCCATTCCGGCGCTTTCCATCTCGATCGCGGCCGCGTCGTTGTAGTGCTCCCGGATCTGCCGGGCGAGCATCGTGTCGCGCGCGTCCAGTACGAGCTCGCCGGCCAGGACCGGCCGGAAATGCACCTCCGGCGGCGGCCCGGGCAAACCGGCGAGCCAGGCGCGTTCCCGGTGCACGTGCCGGGCGAACTGGTCCAGCGCGTGCGAGACCTGCCAGGTACGCGGCCGGCGGTGGAATCCGTCGTCCGCCACGGTGCCGGACAGCAGCAGGTAGATACGGGTGGGCACGACCACGTCGCCGAGTTCGATATCGTCCATGAGCGCCCCGGCGATGCCGACGAACACCAGCAACTCCGGCCGGATGAAGGAGATCGCCCGCTCGGTCAGCACCGCGGCGCCGTTGTTGCCCTCCCCGATCTCGGCCAGCGCAACCCGGCGCCGGCCACCCGGCAGATCGCCGACGCAGAACGCCGTTCCCTGCGGGTGGAACAGCTCCTCGACATTGCTCAGATACGCTCGAAATGCCGCGAACTCGACCTGGCGCGCGGTCAGGACAACGGCAACGGGAACATGCTCGGCCACGGCTCGCTCACCTTAGCCCAATGTCGGGGATTCTGTACCGGAAGCGCTGGCCGGGCCGACCGGGCGGGCCTCTCCGGCCCACCCCACACGGGCCGGAACGAATCCCACCCGGCGGCCCACCCGTCCCCCGCCTAGCCCAAGGGCAGGTTGTTCCCCAGATAGAACCCGGTGATCAACCCGGTGATGAGCACCAGAATGATCAATTTGACGGCGAGCGACAGCGAGCAGGTAATTCGCATGATGGCTCTTTTCGTCACACTGACGCGAATAAACGAAGTGTACTTCCCTCGCGGGGTTGATGTCAATATGACGAGAAGCTACGGTGGCGACATGGCCGACGACATCAAGGACTGGCGGATTCCCATGGTCGCGGTGGCCGTCGACCTCACGGTGCTCACCGTGCGCGCGGAGTTGTTGCAGATCCTCATGGTCGAGCGCGGCATCCAGCCGTTCCGCGGCATGCTGGCGCTGCCCGGCGGTTTCCTCGAATCCCGGCGGGAGGACCTCGACGCCGCGGTCGCGCGCGAGCTGGCCGAGGAGACCGGACTTTCGGCCGAGCAGCTGCATCTGGAGCAGCTGCGCACCTACGGCGCCCCCGACCGGGACCCGCGCGGGCGGGTGATCACCGTCTGCTACCTCGCGCTGATGCCGAACCTGCCGCTCCCCCGGGCCGGCGGGGACGCCCGGGCCGCCCGCTTCGTGCCGGTCGAGCACGTCCTCGGCCGGGGCGCCGCGATCGCGTTCGACCACCGCACGATCGTCGCCGACGCCGTCGAGCGGGCCCGCGGCAAGCTCGAGTACACCAGCCTGGGCGCCGCGTTCTGCCCGCCCGAGTTCACCATCGGCGAGCTGCGCCGGGTCTACGAGATCGTTTGGGGCCACCCGCTGGATCCGCGCAACTTCCACCGCAAGATCACCGGCGTACCCGGTTTCCTGGTCCCCACCGGGGAACGCACCTCCCGCGACGGCGGCCGGCCGGCCGCGCTGTACCGCCGCGGGCCGGCCGCGCTGATGCACCCGCCGATCCTGCGCCCGGCGAATCCGGTTCCGCAGAATGTCGATCGGCGGCGCTCCCGGGTGTCGTAGGGGTGTCAGGATCTTCACGAGACGACAGGAGCGACATGCGTTACCTGATGCTGGTGTGCGGGGTCGAGCCGGAGGGCGAGTTCAGCGAGGAGGACTACAAGGCGGGCGTGCTGTGGGGTGAGGAGATGGACCGCCGCGGGGTGCGCCTGGAAGGCCACCGGTTGCGGCCGTCGGCGAGCGCGACCACCGTGCGGGTTCGCAACGGGGAGATGCTGGCCAGCGACGGACCGTTCGCCGAGACCAACGAGCAGATCCTCGGCTTCGACCTGCTCGAGTGCGCCAACCTCGACGAAGCCATCGAGGTCGCCGCCAAACACCCGGTCGCCGCGCTGGGATCGCTGGAGATTCGTCCCTTGTGGACGGACTGACCGCGGCCATCACCTCGGCGTTCCACCAGGAGTGGGGCCGGGTCGTGGCGACCCTGATCCGGATGACCGGAGACTGGGACCTGGCCGAGGAATGCGCGCAGGACGCCGTCGCGCGGGCGCTGGAACGCTGGCCGCGCGACGGTATCCCGGCCAACCCGGGCGCCTGGCTCACCACCACCGCCCGCAACCGCGCCCTCAACGTCCTGCGCCGCTCGGCGACCGAGTCGGCCAAGCTCCGCGAGCTCGCGATGCTGAATGACGCGAGCGGCGGCGACGTCGACCCGTTCCCCGACGAACGGCTGAGGTTGATCTTCACGTGCTGCCACCCGGCCCTTTCCCTGGAGGGTCGGGTGGCACTCACCCTGCGCACGCTCACCGGCCTCACCACCGCCGAGATCGCCCGCGCCTTCCTGGTCTCGGAATCCACGATGGCCCAACGACTCGTCCGCACCAAACGCAAGATCCGCACCGCCGGCATCCCCTACCGCGTCCCACCCGCACACCTCTTCGCCGAGCGCACCACCGGCGTCCTCGGCGTCCTCTACCTCCTCTTCACCGAGGGCTACGCGGCCAGTTCCGGCCCCGACCCCCTGCGCCCCGACCTCTGCGCCGAAGCCATCCACCTGTGCCGCATGCTCTCCCGCCTGATGCCCGATGAGCCCGAAGCCCTCGGCCTGCTGTCCCTGCTCCTCCTGCAACATTCCCGCCGCGCCGCCCGCATCGACGCCGCCGGCGATCTCGTCTCACTGTCCGATCAGGACAGATCGCTCTGGGACGCCGCCGCGATCACGGAAGGCCGCACACTCCTGGAAACCGCCGCCACGCACGGCTCCCGCGGCCCCTACCAGATCCAAGCCGCCATAGCCGCCTGCCACGCCGACGCACCCGACGCGGCATCGACCGACTGGCCCCAGATCACCGCGCTCTACACCCGCCTGCTCGCCCTCACCCCCACCCCCGTCATCTGCCTCAACCACGCCGTCGCGGTGTCCATGTCCGAAGGCCCAGCGGCCGCCCTCCCCCTCGTCGACGCCCTCACCGGCCAACTCCCCGGCTACCACCTTCTCCCCGCCACCCGCGCCGACCTCCTCCGCCGCCTGGGCCGCCACCCCGAAGCCGCCACCGCCTACCATGAAGCCCTAGCCCAAGCCCACACCGACCCCGAACGCCGCTACCTCACCCGCCGCCTAGCCGAGTGTCTGGAGCAAGCCGACTAGATCGTGATGAGCGGCACGCTGGGATCGATCTTTCGCAGATCTTCCGGATCGGATGTGACGACCGGGCAGTAACCGAGACGGCGAGCAGAAACGATCACCGCCGCATCCACGACATCGGCGGTGCCGCTCTGGCCGAGCAGCGCACCAATTTCCAGGGCAGACGGATAGTCGAGACTGACGAAGCGCAGGGAGGAGTCCGCCAGGAAGTTCCATAGATTCGCCTGCCGCCCACCACCCCGAACAGCCTGGGCAACCACGGCCGCAGGAACGAAGATCGACGCTCCGCGGAGCCGGGCGCGCTTGAGCAGTCCCTGGACGTGCGCTGACCGGCGGTCGACTCCGATCAACGCTCCGGCATCCAACACCAGAACTTGCGAGTTCACGCAGCATTACCGCCACGGTTGAGCCGTGCCTGTTCAGCGAACGCGCGGTCGAGCTCGCGCTCGGCCCACTCTTCGACCTCCTTGCCGGGCGCACCACGCTCGGCATCCCACTCGGCGAACAGGGCGTCCATGATCACGCCGGGAGCCAGGCGCGAGGCGATGTAGGACGACACCGACCGTGCCTCGCCTCGTTCGACCGCCGCCTTGATGGTGTCGATGAGGTCCTCGGGCAAGGTGATCGAGATCTGCCGCGTCTTACTCATGATGCCATCATAGTGGACCCGACGTCACTCGGCGCGGAGGTTGTCGATGTCGTAGGTGCCGGGGTTGAAGAAGAGGTAGAGGGCGCGGATGTCGGTGAGGGTGTCGGGGGTGCAGGAGAAGTCGGTGAGGAGGTCGACGGTGATGGTTGTGGTGGTGTTGGGCTGGATGAAGGGGAAGGAGCTTTGGCACCACGTGAAGCTGGGGCCGGTTTGGAGCGCCAGGGCGACGGCGGTGCCGTTGGGGCCGGTGCGGAGGTCGTAGCGGACCTGGGTTTTGCCGTTGAGGTTGCGGGGTTCGGGGAGGTTGAGGCCGAACCAGTGCGGGGCGGTGACGTCGAGGTGGAGGCCGAAGGAGCCTTCGGGGTGGAAGCCGGGGGTCTGGGAAACGGTGCCGGCGTCGGGGAGCCAGTTGCCGGGGGCCCAGCCTTCGGTGCCGGTTTCGAAGGTGGCGAGGGGGATGGCGGCGGTGGGGTCGGGTTTCACGGTGACGATCAGATCGGCCACATTGGACGTTCGGCCGGCGGCGTCGCGGATGGTGTAGTGGGCGGTGGCTTTACCGGCGAAGCCGGGGGTGGGGGCGAAGGCGACGGTGCCGCTGGTGGTCAACGTGTACGAGCCGCCGGCCACGGAAACCGTGCGCTGCTGGCCGGTCAACGCCGGATCGAGGTCTATTGTGGATGGTTGGAGGTAGGTGCGGTAGGCGACGTCGTTGGCGGCGGGGGTGAGCGCGGCGGGCTGGTTGAACTCGACGACGGCGGTGTCGTGGTCGGCCACGGGCGGGCGGGAGCGTTGGGCGCCAACGAGCTCCTCCTTGGCATTGGACAACGTCTGGCACACCGGGGTCGGGCAGTAGACGGTGAAGCCGTCGAAGTCGGGGTAGGGCGTGCCGTCGTCCTGGATGCCGGACAGGATCCAGTAGAGCCAGCCGTCGCCGCCCTCCTGGTCGAAGATGTCGGTCCAGGTCTTGTACACGGTGTTCCGGGTGGACTTGGTGAGCCAGCCGAACTCGCCCCACAGCACGGGTTTGCCGATGGCGTTGGCCTCGCGGACGTGGCGGCGGATCCAGTCGTAGGTCCACGGCAGGTCCTTGCCCCAGCCGTCCGGGTAGAGGTGCAGCGACAGCAGGTCCATCGCCGGCAGCCGGCCGAACGCGAGCGTGTCCACGCCCTCGCCGCAGTTGCGGGTCCAGTCCGGGTCGGAAGGGTTGTCACAGAAGAAACCCTCGTCGCCCATGCCGACCAGGTGGCGCGGGTCGACCGACTTGATGTGCCGGCTGATCTGGTCGGCCCAGCTGGTGAGCGTCGCGGGGGTGCAGTTCGGCGAGCGCGGGTAGGCGCCGGCGGACAGGCAGCGCGGCTCGTTTCCCAGCTCCCACGCCATGATCGTCGGATCGTCCTGGTACGCGACGCCGGTGATCGAGTTGACCCGGTTCAGCACGTGGCTGATGTAGTCCTGGTACCAGCCGCGGATCACCGGGTTGGAGTAGAAGTCGTCGTGGAACGACCCGCCGGCCCAGCGCACGTACTGGTCCATGCCGCCGAAGTCGTTCCAGTTGTTGGTCAGCCCGATGACCAGCTTGATGCCGTGCCGGCGTGCCGAGTCGAGCAGGTAGTCGATCCGCTGGAACCCGTCCGGACCGTCGTTGTAGGCCGGCGCGGTGCCGTTCCAGTACTGGAGGTAGACGCCGTCCGCCTTGCCGCGGATCGAGTTCGAGCCGTCGGCGTTGCCGATGTCCAGGAACGCCCAGGCGCGCAGCACGTTGAAGCCGGCGGCCTGCGCGTCGGCGAACACGTCGTCGACCATCAGCCGGGACTTGTACATCAGGTAGTAGTTGTTGCTCCCGGCGAACCGGAACGGCTTGCCGTCCAGCCGGAGATCCTTGCCCTGCCGGGTAACGAAGCCGCTGCCGGCGGCCGGTTCGGAGCCGGCGACCACCGGGACGGCCCCTCCCATGCCGATCGCCACAACGGACACCGCGGCCAGAACGCTGACGATGCGCATGATTCATCCCACGCCTACGGGAGCTGAACCGAATAAGTAGGCTGACCGTAGAAGTGCCGCCAGCGCACTGTCAAGGCACAAGAGAACCGGTTCAGTTCACCACCTTGGGCCGCCGGCGCCGTAACCCCTCGTCTACCCCGGTGAGGGGAAGACAGCGCCCGGCCCACCACTAATGTCGAAGAGATCGGCCGCTGGCGGGCGGGGCCGGCGGGTACCTCCGGGGAGGTCGCGCGATGGTCGTCGGCACGGAACGAATCCTCGCGCTGACCGAACCGGTGGCCACGCTCACCGAATACCAGGAGATCGGCGGCGGCCAGGGCCTCGCGGCGGCCCGGCGCCGGCCCCGGGAGCGGGTGGCCGCGGAGTTGCGGGCGGCCGGGTTGGGTGGCGTCCCGCGGGCGGCCGCCACGGTGATCGCCGACGCGACCGAGGCCGCGCCCGGGTCGTTCCGGGACCGGCACCTGTTGCGCCGCAACCCGTTCCAGGTGCTCGAAGGGCTGGCGATCGCCGCGTACGCGGCCGGCGCCGGGGCCGGGCTGCTGGTGATCCGGCGGCGGTTCGAGCTGGAGATCGCCCGGCTGCTGGTCGCCCTCGATGAGCTGACGGCGGCCGGCGTGCTCGGCCCGGTCCGGCTCCAGGTCGTGATCAAGGACGAGGCGCCGGCGTGTCTCGACCTCGAGACGCTGTCCACGATGCCGGAACTGCTGCGCACCGGCTGTCACCCGTCCACAACCGTGTTCACCGTCTCCGGTGATGTATGCCGTCCAGCGGTGGGTGAGCTGCCGGTCGGCCTGACACCGCGCCTGCTGGCCGGTCTGCTGGCCGGCGGGCTGGCACCGGGTCGGCAGGTGAAAGCCGTCTTCGCCGGCACGACGGGGGAAGTCCTCACCGGGGAACAACTTGACGACGCCGTCGACCCCGGCGGCCTGGTGGTGTACGACGACTCGGCGTGCCCGGTGGCCGCCACGCTCGCGTTCGCCCGGCTCACCGCCGCCGAGCCGGTGGTCCTCTGCCTGGACGCGATCGAGCGCGGCGACGGCACCTGGCGCGAGCTGGACACCCTGGCCCGGCTCGGCACCGGCTTCGTGGCGAGTGCGCTCGACCGGTTCCCGGGGGAGTTCGAGGCGCACCTGGGCCGCCCGTGCCCGCTCCCCCGCGCCCTCCCGGTTCCCGCGATCGCCGACTACAACGAGGAAACCGGGCACATCGTATACGATCAGCAGCCCCTGCCGCCGACCGGAACCAGCGCGATCACGCTCGTGCCCGCGCCCGGCCGGGAGCGCACCTCCAGGTTCCCGCCGATCAGCTCGGCCCGCTCGGCCATGCTCCCCAGGCCGTAGCCCGACGCCGGCTCGTCCGGCCGGAACCCCACACCGTCGTCGCGCACCTCGAGCCGGGCCACCTCCTGCGACACCCCGAAGTTGAGCCGCGCCGAGTGCGCGCCGGCATGCTTCTGCACGTTCTGCAGCGCCTCCTGGGCGATCCGATAGAGCGCCACCTCGATGTGCTCCGGCAGCCGGTCGTCGCACAGCTCCAGCACGACCTCCAACTCCGGCATCGACCGGGCCAGCGACGCCAGCCCGCCGGCCAGCCCCAGGTCGTCGAGCACCGGCGGCCGCAAACCGCCGATGGCCGCGCGTGCCTCGTCCAGCGTGAGGTCGGTGAGCCGGCGGGCCAGCACGATCTGCTCCGCGGCGTACCCGGGATCCTCGGCCACCGTGCGATCCGCGGCATCCAGGTGGTAACCCAGGCTGACCAGCCGCTGCGAGATCCCGTCGTGGATGTCCCCCGCGAGCCGGCGCCGCTCCGCCTCCTGCGCGGCGACGACCTGCTCGACGAACCGCTCGTGCGCCCGCTCGCGCCCGATGAGCTGGCGGTGCAGCCGGGCCTGGTGAATCGCGCCGGCCACCAGGCGGCCGATCATGGTGAGCAGCCGCAGGTCCCGCTCGGTGAACTGGCGGCGCCGCCGGGTGTGCACGTTGAGCACACCGACCAGCCCGGCCACGTCGCTCTCCATCGGCACCGAGGCCATCGAGGTGAACTCGGAGCCACGCAGCGCCGGGATCGGCCGGTACCGCGGGTCCGCCTCCTTGTTCTCCACGATGACCGCGGGGCGGCGGTGGCTGGCCACCCACCCGGTCACCCCGGTGCCGAGCGGCAGCTGGATCCGGCCGGCGACGTCGAACGGCGGGGTGGCGCCGGCCAGCGTGAGCGAGCGGCCGGCGTCGTCGAGCACGTGCACGAAGCAGGCGTCGGTGGCGGTCGCGCCGGCGATCAGCCGGGCCACCGCGGCGGCCAGCGGCTCGACCCCGGGGCCTTCCGAGGTGGCCTGGATGATGGCCAGCAGCAGGGCGTTCTCCCGGGAGAGATCCGTGGTCACCGGAAGATTCCCTCGCGCAGCGCGACGGCGACCGCGCCGGCCCGGTCGGACACCTCGAGCTTGCGGTAGATCGAGCGCAGGTGGCTCTTCACGGTCTCCTCGCCGACGACGAGGCGCTGCGCGATGCCGCGGTTGGACACGCCGGTGACGATGAACGAGAGCACCTCGCTCTCCCGGTGCGTGAGCCCCTGCCGCGCGCCGGGCCAGAACTCACCGCTGGCCAGGCGCGCGGCGGTGTCCACGGCCCGCCCGGCGAGCGCGGTGTCGATCACCCGCTCGCCGGCGCGCACCAGCTCGAGCTGGCGGACCAGCTCCACGCCGGTGATCTGCTTGATCAGGTACCCGGAGGCGCCCACGCGCAGCGCCTGGAACAGGTACTGCTCGTCGTCGTACACGCTGAGCAGCACCACCCGGCGGGACGGGTCGAGCTCGATCAGCCGCTGGCACAGGTCCAGCCCGCTGGCGCCCTGCAGCCGCACGTCGCACAGCACGATGTCCGGGTTGAGGCCGCTCACCAGCCGCACCGCCTGGTCCGCGCCGGTTGCCTGCCCGACCACGCGGACGCGGTCACGGAACGGCATGAGCATCGACGTCAAACCCTGCAGGACCATTTCATGATCGTCCACAAGAACGATGCGCACCGGCGTTTCCGCCATGAAATGACCATACGGGCCCGGTTACCGAATGTCAGCCCGCGACTTCACCGTGCCGGAACCTCAGGCTGCGCGGGCGGTTTCGGCGCGCTGGGACTCGAGGTGGTCCTTGAGCCGGCCCAGGGTGGTGGCGATGTTGCGCTTGTTGACGCCGGGGCGATCGGGCTCGCCGGTGATCAGGATGGCGATCGGGATGAACCAGCCCGGCACCCGGGCCCAGTTGGTCTCGGTGACCGTGCAGCCGTCGCCGTCCGCCACGAGGTCGTACTGCCAGCGCGCGACCGGCACCCCGAACGGCGTCCGGACCTCGTAGGCGAACCGCCGCCCGGGCTCGGCGTCGGTGATCCGGCAGGTGGTCACCCAGCGGTGCCGGCCGTTTCGGTTGGAGCCGCTGAACCGGGCTCCAACCTCCGGGCCGGTCGCTCCGCGCAGCCAACGGACCTTGAAGAGCTCCTCGGAGAACCCGACCATCACGGTCGGATCGCTGATCATCCGGTACACCTCGTCCGGGCTCGCCTTGATCGTCACCTGTCCGGTCGCCATCGGTTCGCTGCTCATCAATTCCTCCCAGTCCGCTGTGTACTCAAGGACAGCAGCCGACCGGACCACGTTCACAGTGAGCGCCTACCGAGCTTCGCGGGAATTCGTCACGGCTACGTCCGCGGGCGTACCCGGGGTACGGCGCGGAACGGATGTGCGCAGCCGCCGCGGCCTTCTAGTTTGGGGCCATGAACTGGCGGGTTGTGGCGCTCACGCTGGCGGCGATGGCGATCGACGTGCTCGCCGTGCGCTTCGCCGACGAGCCGGACTCGCGGCCGGTCACCTGGGTCGCCTACCTGATCGGCGCGTCGATGGCGCTGCCGCTGCTGGCGTACCGGCGCTGGCCGCTGGGCGCGCTGCTGGCCACCGCGGTACTCCTGCTCGGCTACTACACCTCCGGCTTCCCCGGCATGTCCCCGGCGATCCCGCTGGCCATCGTGCTCTACCTGGCCGCCTCCGCCGGCTACCGCTGGTGGTCGATCGGCGTACTGAGCTTCTTCAGCTTCACCGGCTTGCTGGTCGCCGGGCTCAAACCCGCGGTGGACCTGCAGGCCGTGCTCGCCGAGTTCAGCCAGGTGGCCTCGCTCATGGTGGCGGTCGTGCTGCTGGCCGAGGCGCTGCGCACCCGCCGCGCATGGCTGACCGAGGTCCGCGAGCGGCTGCGCCGGGTGGAGGCCGACCGCGACCTCGAGACCGAGCGCCGGGTCACCGAGGAACGCCTGCGCATCGCCCGCGAGCTGCACGACGTCATGGCGCACACCATCTCGGTGATCACCGTGCAGGCCGGCGTGGCGGTGGACCGGCTCGCCGACTACCCACCGGAGCTGCGCGGCCCGCTCGAGGCGATCCGCTCGGCCAGCACCGAGTCGATGACAGAGTTGGCTGCTGTGGTCGGCGTGCTGCGCGGCAAAGGTGACCACGAGTCAGCGCCGCGCGCGCCCGCGCCCGGTCTGGACCAGATCGACGAACTCGTCGCGGCGACCCGGGAAACCGGGCTGCGGGTGGAACTCCACATCGTCGGCACCCTCCGCACCCTGCCGCAGGCCGTGGACCTGACCGGGTACCGGATCGTCCAGGAGGCGCTGACCAACGTCGTCCGGCACGCCCACGCGTCCACCGCCACGGTCCGCATCGGCTACACCGACGACGCCGTCCGGCTCGAGATCACCGACGACGGCACGGGCGCCGTGGTCCGGCCGAACGGCGGGCAGACCGGCGGTCACGGGCTGATCGGCATGGCCGAACGCGCGGCGGCCGTCGGTGGAGAGCTGGCCACGGGCGCCGGTCCGGCCGGCGGTTTCCGCGTCCAGGCGCGGCTTCCGGCTGGCACACTGCCGGGGTGACGATCCGGGTCGTGGTGGCTGACGACCAGAGCCTGGTCCGGGCCGGGTTTCGGGTCCTGCTGGAGCGCGCCGAGGGCATCGAGGTGGTCGGCGAGGCGGAGAACGGCGCCGAGGCCGTCGAGCTGGCCCGTTCAGCCCGGCCGGACGTGATCCTCATGGACATCCGGATGCCGGTGCTGGACGGCCTCGCGGCCACCCGGAAGATCGTCGCCGACGACCGGGCGCCGGGCGTGCACGTGATCATGCTGACCACGTTCGAGCTGGACGAGTACGTGTTCGAGGCGCTGCGCGCGGGCGCCAGCGGGTTCCTGCTGAAGAACATCGACCCGGACGACCTGCGCCGGGCGGTGAGGGTGGTGGCCGGCGGCGACGCGCTGCTCTCGCCGAGCGTCACGAAACGCCTGATCGCCGAGTTCGCCACCCGACCGGCCGGCACCGCGCCGGACACCGGCCGGCTCGCCGTGCTCACCGGCCGGGAGCGCGAGGTGGTGGCGCTGGTCGGCCGCGGCCTGTCCAACGACGAGATCGGCCGGCACCTGCACATGAGCCCGGCCACCGCGCGCACCCACGTCAGCCGCGCGATGACCAAGCTGGACGTGCGGGACCGGCCGCAGCTCGTCGTGCTGGCGTACGAGACGCATCTGGTGACCCCGGGCGAGTAGTACGTCGAGCGGCGTAGTCGAAGCTGCGAACCCTGCGCGCGATTGCCTACCCGATTGTCGCGGTTGAACGGATTCGGTGCGGCGCAATGATTTCTACGGTTCTCGCATGACTCGAATCACCGACTTCGTGCTCCGCCACCGGCTGCTGGTCACGCTGTTCTGGGTGCTGCTCGCGGCCGCCGGCGCGGCCACCGCGTCGACCACGACCAGCCGGCTCGCCACCACGTTCACCGCGCCCGGCTCGCCGGCCTACGAGACGTCGGTGCACGTCGCGAACACCTACCACATTGGCGCCGGCCAGGATCCGGACATCATCACCCTGACCGTCCCGAATGGACAGACCGTCGACTCGCCGGCCGTCACGAGCGATCTGGCCCGGGTGTTCGCCGCGGCCCGGCAGGTCGGCGGCGTGCAGATCGTGGACTACACCACGACGCACGACCGCGCCTTCCTGACGAGCGACGGGCGCGGCACGTTCGCGCTGGCCTACCTGCCGCCGGGCAACCCGGACTCGGGCAGCACGTTGGCGCCGGCGCTGGAGAGCGCCGTGCGGGCGGCCGCGCCGGACGGCTGGCAGGTCGGCGTCACCGGCCTGAACCCGTTGGCGCAGGCCGGTTCCGGCCGGTCGGGCAACGGCGTGCTGGCCGAGACGCTGATCGGCGGCCTGGGCGCGCTGGCCGTCCTCGCGTTCGTGTTCGCCAGCTTCCTGGCGCTGCTCCCGGTGCTGATGGCGGCGATCTCCATCCTCACCACGTTCCTGTTCATGCTGGGGCTGACGCACCTCACCGACATCAGCTTCATCGCGCAGTTCGTGGTGGCGCTGGTGGGTCTCGGCGTGGCCATCGACTACGTGCTGCTGGTGACCACCCGCTGGCGCGAGGAACGGTCACACGGCGCGAACAATCGCGAGGCGGTGCGGCGGGCCATGGCACACGCCGGCCGGGCCGTGGTGTTCTCCGGGCTGACCGTCGCAATTGGACTATTGACGCTGGTGTTCCTGCCCATCCCGGCGTTGCGCAGCGTGGGTTTCGCCGGTGCGCTCATTCCGCTGGCGTCCGTGGCGGTCGCGGTGACGCTGCTGCCGGTGCTGCTGGACACGGTCGGCCCGCGCCTGGACTGGCCGCGGATCCGCAACGAGCGGACGGCCAGCCGCGGCTGGACCGCGTGGGCCAGGCTGACCGTGCGGCGGCGCTGGCCGGCCGCGATCCTCGGCCTGGCCGCGCTGCTGGCGCTGGCCGCGCCGGTCGCCGGCATCCACCTCGGCGCGCCGCACTCCGACTCGCTGGCCGCACAAGGGCCCGCCCGGGACGCCCTGAACACGCTGACGAACGGCGGCGTGCGCAGCGGCGTGCTCACCCCGATGACCGTGCTGGCCAAGGAAAGCGCGGCCGGCGACGTCGCGCGGCGGCTGGCGGAGGTGCCCGGGGTGGTCACCGCGACGGCGACCGGGCAGGCCCGGGAGGGCACCGCGCTGGTCACCGTGCTGCCGCGGGACGAGGCCGGCTCGGCGGCCGGGCAGGACACCGTGGCGCGCGTGCGCGGCTCGGCGGCCGGTGACGCGAACGTGGTCGGGGTGACCGGCTCCGGTCCGGTCAACCTGGACTTCCGGTCGGCGCTGTACGGCACGTTCCCGTGGATGCTGCTGATCCTGTCGCTGGTCACGTTCCTGTTGCTGGCCCGGGCGTTCCGCTCGCTGCTGCTGCCGGCCAAGGCGGTGCTGCTCAACCTGGTCTCGCTGGGCGCGGCGTTCGGCGTGATGGTGCTGGTCTGGCAGCAGGGCCACGGCAGCGAGTCGCTGTGGGGCGTCGTCGGCACCGGCGCGCTCAGCACCTGGATCCCGTTGATGGTGTTCGCGTTCCTCTACGGGCTGTCCATGGACTACGAGGTGTTCCTGCTGGCCCGCATGCGGGAGGCCTACGACGCCGGGCACACCACGGACGACGCCGTGGTCGAGGGGCTGAGCCGCACCGGCCGGCTGGTCACCAGCGCCGCGCTGATCCTGCTGCTGTCCTTCGTGGCCATGTCCACCGCGCCGGTGGTGGACGTCAAGGTGCTCGCCACCGGCCTCGGCGCCGGGATCTTCGTCGACGCCACCATCGTGCGCTGCCTGCTCGTCCCCACGCTGGTCAGCCTGCTCGGGAAGTGGAACTGGTGGCTGCCCGCCCGGGCCGCGGCCGTGCTCAGGGTTGCACCGTCACCGGTCAGCGCCTGAGTGCGATGAAGGGGGCCTTCCTCACGCTGGGGGTGAGGAAGGCCCCCTTCATCGCATTTCTACCGGGGAAGGCCGCAGCCGGCGGCGGTCAGGTTGATCACGCTGCCGGGGCCGATGCAGGGAGCGATGTAGAAGGTCTCCTGGGCGTAGTTGATGCCCTCGCGGACGGTCACGGTGCCGTTCTGGTCGACCTCGCACGGGTTGTCCAGGGTGCAGCGCTGGCCGTCCTCGTTGCCGGTGTTGTTGATGGCGACCATCTGGTTGGTGTTGGCGTCGATCACCGGCGAGCCGGAGGTGCCGGGGATGGTCATGCACGCCGGGGTGTACCGGACCGAGTCCTGCCAGGTCCACCGGTCCTCACGGAGCTGGAACACGAACCCGTCGATGTTGCACGAGTAGATCGTCCGGTGGAAGCCGGAGACCACCCGGATGGGTTCGGCGGCGGTGGGGTGCACGGTCGACAAGGTGAGCGGCCGGGTGCTGGGGAACCGCGACTGCAGCTGGCCGTAGGTGATGGTGAGCCGGTAGATCGACACGTCGGTCTTGGTCATCGTCGCGTACAGCAGCCGGTCGGCCCGCAGCGTCCCGAGCGTGCCCGTACCGGCGGAGTTCAGCAGCGAGAACGTCCGGGTGGAGGACAGGTTCTGCACCACCTCGCCGGCGTTCAGCAGCCGGAAGCAGTGGCCGTTGGACATCACCAGCGCGCGGTCGGTGGACACGGCGTTCGGCGTGCGCACGACCGAGCCGGAGCAGTTGCTCAGCGCCACGATCCCGGTGAAGTCCACCGCGTTGATCGCGGGGGCCGCCACGGCCGGCTGGCCGGCGCCGGCGCCGAGCACGAGCCCGGCAAACGCCCCGGTCAGCACCGCTCCGCGCAGCGCCCGGGCCCACAATCGTCTGGTCACGGCACATCCCTTTCGTCGACGGGTCGCGTCACCCACGAGCGTGTGACCACCGGCCTCGCGAACAACACGGCCGGAAGTCGGGAAGTTACCCGTTGACACTTACCAAGAAGACCAGAAGCAGGCCAGCCGAAGTCACGGCCCGCGCATACCGGAACGGCCTGCTTCTGGTCGGATTGGTATCTACGAGCACTACCGGAAGTCAGCCGAGGACGCGACCGAGCGCCGCGAGCACGCGGTCCACGTCGGAGTCCTCGGTGCGCCAGTTGCTGAACGCCGCCCGCAACGCCGGGACGCCGTCGTGCACGGTCGTGGTGAGGAACGCCTCGCCGGTCTCCGCGACGGCCTCGGCCACCGCGGCCACGTCGCCCGGGACGGCGAAGCACACCACGTTGAGCCGCACCGGGGCGAGCAGCCGCACCCCCGGAATCCGCGCCAGCCCCGCCCCGAACCGCCGCGCGCAGGCGATGTCCCGCTCCACGATCTCCCGGTGCCCGTCGACCCCGTACGCGGTCAGCGAGAACCACGCGGCCAGCGCCCGCAACCGCCGCGAGCTCTCCGGGGTCAGGTGCACCGGATCCGGGTCCTCGCCCGGAAACCCTGTCGCCTCGTCCCTCGGCGACAGGGCAGTGTCCGATGGGTCGCTCCGCAAGCTCCGCTCCCAACCCAGATACGCAGCCGCGTTCTGAAACACCGCCACCTGCAGGTCCGGCCGCCGGCTGAACTGCACCGCCGCGTCATACGGCACGTTGAGCCACTTGTGCAGATCCACGCACACCGAGTCGGCCTCCGCCAGCCCGTCCAGCAGCGGCGCATGCTCCCGCGACAGCACCGCCAACCCGCCGAACGCCGCATCCACGTGCAGCCAGAACGGAAAGCTCTCCTTGAGCGCCGCGACCGCCCGCAGATCGTCGAAGTCCCCGGTGTTCACCGTTCCCGCGTTCGCCACCACCACCGCCGGCCGCCCCACCCGCTCCAGCTCGGCCCGCAACGCCGCCACGTCGACGGCCTCCCGTCCATCGAGCACCGGCACCCGCCGCATCCGGTCCCGCCCGAGCCCGGTCATCGACAGTGCCTTGTAGACGGTCGAGTGCGGCGCCCCGGACAGCACGACAACGTCGCCGAGTACACCAACCCCTTCCCGCGCAACGGAAACACCGCTGCGCTCCCCCAGCCACTCCCGGGCCAGCGTCAACCCCACGAAGTTCGACATCGTCGCACCGGTCACGAACATCCCACTGTGCCCCGCGATCCCGAGCAGCTCCGCCAGCCACCGCACGGTCTCCCGCTCCAGCTCCACCGCCGAGGAGTCCAGCCGGGTCACCACATTCTGGTCATACGCACTCGTCAACCAGTCCCCCGCCACCGAAGCCGGCGTCGCCCCACCGGTCACGAAGCCCAGATACCGCGGCCCCGCACTCCCCGAAAACCCACCCTCCCACCGCTCCCCGAACCGGGCCAGCGCCCCGTCCAACCCAACCCCGTGGTGCGGCAACGGTTCCGGCTCAAGCGGCTTCACCTTCGCCGCCACCGGCCGATCATGCAGCCCGCTCAGCACCCGTCCCGCCAAGTCCTGAGTGGACGCCAACAACTCCGGCAACCGCGCCAGATCATCCGCAAGTCGTGAGTGCACGACCCGAACGCTAGCCGGCCACTCCCCCGCTGTCGCCGGCCAATTCCCCGAAAGTGGACTGCTCAGCCGTTGTACCGCACGTGCCGCGGTACCACCCGCATCCGGCCGGCTGCCCGCCAGAGTGCCTCGGCCCGGCAGGTCGTCACCTCGGTGAGGTCGGGGGCGTCGGGGTGCAGGCCACGCAGGATCAACCGGCTCGCCAGTCGAGGGAGCCGGCCCTCGGTGTCACCCACCCCGGTGTCCGGCACGACCACCCCGAGGTAGTCCCGGCGCAGCGTCTTCGGCGCCACCACATTGAGAATGCGCGCAGATGGGCGGCCTGCGCCACGATCGCCTCCGGCACGCCACGGAACACCTCACCCGGTCGGGTGCGATGAATGCGTCTTTCCTCGCGCTGGGCGTGATGAAAGCGTCGTTCATCGCACTTCCGGTCGCCCCGGGAGTCCCTGCGGCCACACCCGTCGCTCACGTCACCAGGTGCGGCCGCAGTGTCAGGGACTCCGTCAGCGCCGCCGCAACCCCCGGCCGGTGTGGTACGCCTCGGCCAGGCACTCCTGGAGACGCGCGTGCCGGAATTCGTAGAAGTTCCCGTTCTGCCGCAACACACCGAGCAGGTAAGCCTCGCGGAGGAAGTCCATCAGCCGCCACGGCAGGCGGCCCCGAAGGGCGAGCCACGCGTGTGCCGGACGGTAGCGGGCCCAGAAGGTGAAGATCGTGCCCGCGGTGACGGCCGCCGCGGCGCCGCTGAGCAGGCCCGGGACGACCCCTCCGGCGCCGAAGACGACGAACAACAGCGCGGCCATGATCACCCCGTGCACCAGCCAGGCCAGCGCACCGATGATCAGGGTGGCGTTCCGGTCTTTGCGCACCGCCTCGGCCGGTGTGCGGGCCCGCGCGCCGGTTCGGGTCATGTCGATCTTCGGCAAGGAGCGCAGGACCATCGCGGTGAGGGTGCCGCCCGCGTAGCCGATGAGGGTGGTGCCGATCGCACCCACCGGCAGGAGCATGAGAACCCGGCCGAGCGCACCGCCGGAGAAGTCCAGACCGGCGAATGTGGAGCCAGAGCGCCATAACAGCGATCCAAGGCCGACCGCGACCGCAACGGACAGCAGAGACATTGTCAGGGTGACTCCGAAACGCCGGAGAAACGTACGCAGGTCCGGATCTGTTCCGCGGATCCGGCCGCCGTATCCGGTCCGGGTTCCCTCCTCGTACTCCCGCCGCCGGCCCTCCGCATAGGCCCATCCGAAGCTGACACCGAAACAGGCTCCGAGAATGAGGCACGACTCGATTCCGATCGCGAGCATCGGAAACGGACCGGCGAGCAGGCCGATGAGCGCACCACCGGTCAGGGCGGCGACCAGAGCGGGCCGGTGCTTCGGGGCCAGCCTCGCCACGACCCAGAACGCGATCTGGCCGTGCGTGCGCACGCCGGCGGCAAGAAACCTGAGCCAGCGTTCGGCGTCCCGCGGCGCGGTCCGGTCGACCGGCTCACCGTCCGGCGCCACCTGCGCCCGCGCGAAGGCCGCGGGCACGGCCTGCAGCAACAGGTGCCGTTCGATCGACACCTGGTCAGGAAACGCAGCGGTATCAAGGAGTTGCGACACATCGCCGTACTCGCGGGCGGGTGCGGAGTACATCCCGCGCACCAGCGAGACCATCAGCGGCGAGGACAGGGCCATGGCCAGCGGCGAATCCGACCCGGGCGTCAGGGCGCCGACCAGCGCGGTCCACGATTCGCCGGGCCGGCGGATGACGGCGCGGAGATACTCCGCGGTGTCCTCCTGCGTCACCGGCCGGAGCCGGACGACAGTCGTGTTCGGCAGATCCGGATAGGTCGCGTCGCCGAGACTGGTCAGCGGGCGCGAGGTGAGAATCGCGGGCAGGGCCCCGACGGCGAGTTGGATCGCCGCCTCGGCATCGGGCTGCGACAGCTCCCTGATCTCGTCGAACCCGTCGAACAACGGCAGGATGGAACCCCGTTTGATGGCGGTGACCAACCCGTCGTCGGAAACCGCCGCGGTGGCGTCCGGGGAGAGCTCCCGAAGAAACCGCGCCATCCAGGTGCGCAGGCTCATGGCGTGCGGATTCCACGAGGCCAGCGGAAACCGGACCGGAACCGGTTGTCCGGGCGCGCCCGGCGCGAGCAGCAGCTTGAGCTGCATCGCGATGACGGTCTTACCGGAACCGGCCGGGCCGACGACGACGAGTTGCCGGCATTCGGTGAACAATCGCGCCAAGTCCTCCGGGCCGCGCCCGACCGGGTGATCCTGAGAGGAGATCACCTCCCACGGGACCACCTGACCGCGTTCACCCACGATGAGGGAAAGCTGCGTCTCGGTCTTCTCGCGCACGTCGGCGGCCAGATCGACGAGGAACGACCGAAGCGGAGACGTGAACACCGTGGGGGCGCGACCAGACCGGTCCGGACCGGGCATCCGCCAAATGTCGGTGGCCTTGTCGCGCGGCTCCACGGTCGATAAGGCTACGGCTACTCGAGCGCGATGTTGGCGGCGCGGTGCAGGACATCCTCGACGGTGGCGACGAGGAGCGGGACCTTGTAAGCGGTCATCGGCAGCGGGGTGGCGTTGGCGGCGGCGGGTTTCGCGGCGGCCGCGAGATTCTCGGCGGTGGGCGGCTTTCCGGTCAGGGCGCTTTCGACGTCGGGCAGGCGCATGGGGACCGGGGCGACTCCGCCGACGGCGACGGCGGCGCTGGTGATCACACCGTCGGTGATCACGAGACGGGCGACGGCTTCGACGATGGGCCATTCGGCCCAGGCGCGGGAGATGGTGCGGAGGTAGGCGGCCTGCTCGCCGGTTGCGGGTGCGGGGAGGTGGACGGCGGTGAGGAGCTCGCCGGGTTCGAGGGTGTGGTGGTCGTCGGGGGTGAAGAGGTCGGCGACGGGGAGGGTGCGGCGGTCGGTGGCGATGGTGGCGTCGTAGGCGAGGAGGGCGGCGCCGAGGGTGGAGGGGTGCGGGGCCACGCACGGGCCGAGGTCGAAGATCACGCCGTGGTGGTGGTTGCCGGTGCGGGCCGGGCAGCTGTCGCCGCCCTTGCGCAGGCACGAGGTCTCCGGGTGGCGGTAGTACCAGCAGCGGTTGTGCTGCAACAGGTTCCCGCCGATGGTGGCGGCCCGGCGGATCTGCGGGGTGGCGAGGCCGGCGGCCGCGGCGGCCAGACCCGGGTAGCCGGAACGGATCCGGGCGTCCGAGGAGACCGTGTCGGCGGTGACGAGCGCGCCGATGGTCGTGGATCCGTCGGTGGCCCAGTCGATCCGGGTGAGCTCGGGGCTGCGCTCGATGTCGCGGACGGCGCCGTGGGAGACGCCGGTGCGGCGGCGTTCGGTGAGGTCGGTGGCGCCTGCGCGCAGCTCGTAGGTGGCGGTCATGCGTTCACGCTCGTTTCCTGGGAAAGCAACGTCACGTTGTGGCGGGTAGAGCGAAGCGCGGGACAAACACTGTCACGTTGCTCCCTTACCGGACAGCACCCGGTCCGGGCGGAGCGGCAGCTCGTACTGGCGGACGCCGGTGGCGTCGTAGACGGCGTTCGCGATGGCGGCGGCGACCGGGATGGTGGCGACCTCGCCGAGGCCGACACCGCCGCCGGGCACGTGCTCGTAGCCCTCGGTGTCGAAGTGCAGCTCGATCTCGGGCATGTCGGCGATGCCGGGGATCCGGTAGTCCTCGAGGTTGGCGCTGAGCACGAGGCCGGTGCCGGGGTCGAACTGGCGCTCCTCGTAGAGCGCGAACCCGACGCCCTGGATGATGCCGCCGCGGGCCTGTGCGGCGGCGAGCTCGGGCACGGCCAGCTTGCCCGCGGCGATGCCGCCGTGCACCCGGAGCACCCGGGTGCGGCCGAGCTTCGTGTCCACCTCGACCTCGACCACCTGCACCCCGCTGGGGTAGCCGCGCCCGATCCGCATCGGCCCCTGCAGCCGCATCATCACGGGGAACAGTGCACCGAGGACACCGGCACCGGCCATTGCCCGCGGCGCGGAGCGGCTCAGCGTGGCGTCGTCCGGCGGGCGTTTCGCCTCGACCCGCAGATCGTCCGCGGCGGCGATCGCCTCCGGCCAGGGCAGAACCCCGCCGGCGTAACGGATTCCGTCGGCGGCCGCGCGCGCACCGGACAGCCGGCTGCGGGCGACCAGTTCCGCCTTCAGCTTCGCCACCGCGGACAGCGCGGCGGGCGCGATGGTGGCCGTGGTCCGGCTGCCACCGGAGCCCGGCCCGACCGGCAGCACGGAGTCGCCCAACTGAACGTCCACATCGGACGGAGCCAGCCCGAGCCCGGCGGCGACCGTGGCGGCCAGCACGGACCGGCTCCCGGTGCCCATGTCCTGCACGGCGGTGGACACCGTCAACCGCCCGCCCCGCACCGAAAGCGCGACCGCGCAGTCGGACTCCCAGAGGTAGAGCCAGTTCGCCGCGGCCACGCCGACACCCCGGCGGAACCGCCCGGTGCGCCGCGATTCCCGCTGCCACACCGGCAGTCCGGCGGCCCACCGGTAGAGCCGCTGCCGCCCGGGATCGGGATCCCACTTCTGCCGCAGCGCGATCGGGTCCCGGCCGAGCCGGCGGGCCGCCTCGTCCACGGCCTGCTCCAGGGCGAAGCTCAGCGGCGGCGCGCCCGGGGCGCGGAACGGCAACCCGTACGGGGTGTGGTTGACCACGTCGTAGTCCACCAGCTCCTTGGCCGGCGCCGGATACATCAGCCGGCCGAGGGCCGCGATCATGCTGCCGATGGCGATCCCGGCGTCGCCGTACGCGTGCACCCGCAGCGCCGCCAGGTTGCCGTCCCGGTCGGCCAGCAGCGACAGCGAGATCCGGGCCGCCGGCCGGTGCCCGGTGACACTCAGCTCCGCCAGCCGGTCGAACACCACGCGGACCGGCGCGGCCGCTGCCCTGGCCAGGGTCACCGCCGCGACCGTTT
Organism: Actinophytocola sp.; assembly: GCF_036002505.1. Taxonomy (GTDB): domain Bacteria; phylum Actinomycetota; class Actinomycetes; order Mycobacteriales; family Pseudonocardiaceae; genus DASYTH01. The sequence continues at coordinate 26,583 of NZ_DASYTH010000294.1, forward strand.
CGGCGTGCACGCCCGCCTTGGACCCGAAGCCGCCGCCGACGTGCTCGGCGATCACCCGGACCTTGTCCTCGGGCAAGGAGAAGCGCTTGGCGATGAGCTTGGCCAGCTCGGCGACGGCCTGGGTGGACACGTGCACCTCGAGCGTGTCGCCGGTGAACCGGGCCACCGCGGCGTGCGGCTCGAGCGTGGTGTGGGCCTGCGCCTGGGTGCGGAAATCGCCCTCCACCAGCAGCGGATCCCCGGCCGCCCGGGCGCGCTCGATCAGGTTCCGGGCCCGTCGCCGGTGCGTGGAGAACAGCGCCATCGGCCCGCGCACGTTGCCCTTCCACGGTGCGGGCGTCGCCGTTCCCTCCGCCGCGTTCGGCGGTTTCCGGTTGCCCCGCTGGTACACCGTCGGCGCACCGTCCGCCAGCGCCTGATCCACCCCGATCACCGCGGGCAGCTTCCGGTACTCGACCACGATCTTCGCCAGCGCCGCCTCGGCGGTGCGCCGGTCCACCGCGGCCACGGCGGCGACCTCCTGCCCGGCGTAGCGCACCGTCCGGTCCGCACCGAGCAACTCCACCGCGGCCCGCACGCCCTCCACGGCGAGCGCCCCGGACAGATCCACCGTGCCGACCGTGGCGTGCGCGTGCGGCGAGCGCAGCAGCACCCCTTCCAGCTGACCGTCATGTCGAATGTCCACTGTGTACCGAGCGGCCCCGGTGATCTTCTCGCCGGCCTCCCGGCGCGGCCCGCTCAGCTCCCCAGGCTCGTCGAACCTGCCCGCGCAGGCCTCCCGCACCGCGGCCTGGATCTCGGCGTAGGCCCCGCACCGGCACAGGTGCCCGGCGAGCGCGGCGGCCACCTCCTCGGCCGGCGGCTCCGCGGTGCCGTGCTCGGCCCGCCACCGGTCGTGGAACGCCACCGCCTCGACCACGAAGCCCGGCGTGCAGAACCCGCACTGCAGCGCGGCATGCGCGGCGAACGCGCGGGGCACCGGATGCCCGTCGCGGGTCAGCCCCTCGACGGTGGCCACCGAACGCCCCTCCAGCGCCGCGACCGGCAGCAGGCAGCTCACCACGGGCTCGCCGTCGACGTGGATGGTGCAGGCCCCGCACACCCCGCCGCCGCACACCAGCTTCGTTCCGGTCAACCCCAACCCGTCACGCAGCAGCTCCACCGCGGTGTCATCGGGCCCGGGGTCGACCTCGCGCCACTCACCGTTGACCTCGATCTTGACCACACCAACCTCCCGGGACGCTCGGTGCGTGCGGAGTGAATATTCACTCCGGAGCCCGGTCACGTCAACGCCGGCGTGCCGTTCCCTGAGAGATCCTGCCTCAGTTCTCAGCGGCCAGCAGCGCCCACGCCGCCCGCTCCGACGCCTCGAGCTCCGCCGCCCCCAGCTTCAGCCCCCCGCGCCGCGCCTTGATCAACCCGACCAGCGCCCCGTAGACCAGCGCGAGCAGCATCGCCGGGTCTCCCGCCCGGATCTCCCCGGTGCGCTGCCCCCGCGCCACGAACTCCTCACCCGCCGCGCTCACCCGTTCCGACAGCGCCACGCTCTCCGCGTCGAGGTAGCCCTCGTGCTGCTGGAACTCCAGGAACGCGAACGCGTCCGGTGCCTCGTCGGCGAAGTCCAGCACCAGCCGCCACATCCGCGCGAACATCACCCGCGCCGGCTCGTCGCCGGACCCGGCGATCCGCTCCACCAGCATTCCCTTCCACCGCTGGAAAACGGCGTTGCCGAGCGCCTCCTTGCTCGGAAAATACCGGTACAGCGTGCCCACCGACATCCCCGCCCGCTTCGCCACCTCGGCAACCGCGGCACCGCCGTACGTCTGCTCGGTGAACACCGCCAGCGCGGCGTCCATCAGCACCGCCCTGGTCGGCGGCCGCTCGGTCGGCTCCTGCACGCCCCGCACTGAATCATCCCAGGTAGCCGCGGGGCAACCCGGTCGGTTGAACCGACGCCACCCACATCGCCCGGAACTCGCCGCCGGAACCACATCATGCCCGATCCTGCGGATTCTATTCGCCAGCGAAATACCCATTTGGGGGTCGGCTACTTCGCGCTGGCACCACGAAGATGTAAAGGTCAATCTTTCTTGGAGGATCTGTGTCAAGAACGCACAGCCACGGGCATTCGGGTCACGACGACGCACCCGCCCACGCCGGGGGTCGACCCGCTCGGGACAGGAGACTGCCGCGCCCCGTCTCGTCGCCGTCCGGCTTGCTGGCACTGCAGGCATCGGCGGGCAACCGAGCTGTGACCGGTCTGCTTCGCCCACCGGCACAAGGCATCACGGTCCAGCGGGCCACGGTCTCGGGGGTGACCAACGCCGGCAAGAGCGCCACGCAGATCGGCACGGACGTGCACCGGCTGGTTCAGGGCGCGTTCCTCAGCAGCCATCTCGGGAACAACTACAACCTGTACACGGAATTCGCGGCGGGTCCTGGTTTCGCGGACATGGTCGCCATCAAGGATGAGCGGGACGACGACGGTCTCGGCGACATGTGGATCTATGTGGGGGAAATCAAGTCCGCGGCCGATCAATACTATGCCGGCGGAAAGACTCATCACCAACTCGCCACCTACATCGCCGCCCTCAAGGTGCAGTATCCCCACGCGTACGTAGGTCGCCTCACGTCCTGGAACACCGACGCCGACGGCTATCCGCTCCACGGCAACGGCTACAACTGCACCGTCTACGTCGCGAACGCGGGGCAGGGCCTCTACCGCTACTCCGGGCGGGTCACGGAAGAGGGCCGGACCAACCAGAGCAATCGCATCGAGGACGAAGGGCACCACCAGTTGCCGTTCAACGAACAGCCCAACTACCTCTTCTCGTAGCGTCACGTCCCCGAGGTGACTATCGTGGGACTTCCGGAAGGTTTTCGTAACTTTCGGGTCCGACCGACCCTGCCCGGTACGGAGATCGCGACATGAGAAGGTCCCTTGCGCTGCTCGTTCCGTCCCTGCTCGCCACCACCCTCGCCCCTGCGATGACCGCGGTCGCGACGGGTGACCACGGCCAGGCCGATCCCGCCCAGTACGTCGTCACCACCCCCCGGCCCGGCAGCTTTGCGCTGGTGGAGCGCGGTAAGGCCGCCCCGCTGGTGGTGAGCGCCGCCGACCACCCCGGCGTGGTCCGCGTGGTGGACGACCTGCAGGCCGACGTCAACCGAGTGACCGGGGCCCAGCCGGCGATCTCAACGAACCAGGTCCCTGCCCGCAGCGAACCTGTGATCATCGGAACGATCGGCCGCAGCCCGCTCATCGACGGGCTGATCAGCGCCGGGAAGCTGGACGTGCGCGGCATCGCCGGCAAGTGGGAGACCTCGCTCGAGCAGGTCGTGCAGAACCCGCTGCCGGGCATCCGCCGCGCGTTCGTGATCGCCGGGAGCGACCAGCGCGGCACGATCTACGGCGCCTACGACGTGTCGAAGCAGATCGGCGTCTCGCCGTGGTACTTCTGGAACGACGTGCCGGCCAAGCACGCGGACGCGCTGCACGTGCTGCCCGGCCGGCACACGCAGGGCACGCCGGTGGTGAAGTACCGCGGCTTCTTCATCAACGACGAGGCCCCCAACCTCGGCACCTGGGCCCCGGCGTTCTTCGGCCCGGGCAAGGCACCCGGCATCCCGTGGGGCTTCAACGCCAACTTCTACGCCAAGATCTTCGAGGTCATGCTCCGGCTCAAGGCGAACTACCTGTGGCCCGCGGTGTGGGGCCGGGCCTTCGCCGAGGACGACCCGCAGAACCACGCCACCGCAACGGAATATGGCGTGATCATGGGTACTTCCCATGAGGCGCCGATGATGCGCGGCATCGAGGAGTGGAACCGGCACGCCCGCGCCGCGGTCCGGGACAGCAACGGCAACATCGTCACGCCCGGGACCGACCCGTACGGCGGCACCGGCGAGTGGAGCTTCCGCCGCAACGCCGACGCGATCCAGGCGTACTGGACCGACGGCATCCGCCGGATGGTGGACGAGAGCTTCGAGGGCGTGGTCACGCTCGGCATGCGCGGCAACGGGGACGTGAGCCTGCCCGACGGCGACGGCATCGAGCTGATGCAGAGCATCATCGCGAACGAGCGCCGCATTCTCGGTGATGTCACCGGAAAAGACGTGACGACGATCCCGCAGGTCTGGACGCTGTACAAGGAGGTCCAGCGGTACTGGGACCGCGGCCTGCGTGCGCCCGACGACGTGACCGTCGTGTTCACCGATGACAACTGGGGCAACATGCGCAAGCTGCCCGACCCCAGCCTGCCCGCGCGTTCCGGCGGGTACGGGATGTACTACCACTTCGATTACGTCGGTGGTGGCCGGAACTACAAGTGGGTCGACACGATCAACCTGGCCAATACGTGGGAACAGCTGCACGCCGCGTACAGCTACGGCATCGACCGGCTCTGGGTGTTCAACGTCGGCGACATGAAGGGCGAGGAGCTGCCGCTGCAGTTCTCCCTTGACACGGCGTGGAATCCGGCCGCGATGACGCCGGACAAGCTGCCGGCGTGGGAGAAGAGGTACGCCGCGGAGAACTTCGGCGGCGAGCACGCCGAATCGATCGCCGATGTGCTGCACGACTACGGAGCGCTGCAGGGGCGCCGCAAGCCGGAGCTGCTGAACCGGCGGATCACGGTGGATCCGGCCAACCCCAACAACATCACCTACGACGACCAGGGGAACCCGTTCTCCCTGGAGAACTACCGGGAGATGGACCGGGCCACCGCGGACTGGGCGCGGCTCGCCGAACGCGCCGACCAGATCGGCAGAGCGCTCCCACCGTCCTATCAGGACGCCTACTACGAGCTGGTGCTGTACGCGGTGAAGGCGACCGCGAACCTGTACGCGTTGCGCAACGCGGAGTTCACCAACATCCGCTACGCCCGGCAGGGCCGCGCCGCGACCAACGACGTCGCGGCCACCGCCGAGGCCCGGTTCGCCGACGACCTGGCGCTGGCGGACCACTACAACCACGGCATCGCCGGCGGCAAGTGGAACAACTTCCAGCTTCAGCCGCACATCGACTACGGCGACGTGGCGCGGTACGGCCCGAACGCGCCCTGGCAGCAACCCGAGCTGAACAACGCGGTGCTGCCGGACGTGATCTTCCCTGCGCTGCAACGGATCGAGGTACCGTCCACAGCGGACATGGGGGTGGCGGTCGACGGCTCCGACAAGTGGTGGCCGGCCGAGCCGGCCCCCGCGCTGCTGCCCACGTTCAGCCCGTACCAGAGCCAGCCGGCGCAGTACGTCGAGGTGTTCAACCGCGGCACCACCGCGTTCGACTACCGCATCGAGGCCGCGGCACCGTACGTCCGGGTCTGGCCGAACCGCGGCACGGTCACCAAACAGGTGCGCGCCACCGTGTTCGTCGACTGGTCCCGGGCGCCGCGCGGCACCACCCAGGTGCCGATCACGATCACCGGCCCGAACGGCTCCAGCGTCGTGGTCCAAGCTGTCGTGCAGAACCCTGACCTGTCGCGGTCACCGCGCGGCACCTTCGCCGAGGCCAACGGCTACGTGTCGATGCTCGCCCAGCACGCCACCCGTACGACGGGCAACTGGCTGCGTATCCCGGACATCGGCCGGGATGGTGACGGCATGCTGCCCTCGCCGGTCACCGCGCCCCGGGTCACCCCCGGCGGCGACACCCCGCACCTCGACTTCACCATGAACCTGACCACCACCGGCCCGGTCACGGTGTGGGCCTACCTGTCGCCGCGCAACAACGTCCATCCCACCGACGGCCTCAGCTACGCGGTGTCCGTCGACGGCGCTCCCCCGCAGGTCGTCAACGTCACCACCGCAACGGGAGCCAACGACACCACGATGAACCGCCAGTGGGAGACGAACACGTCGAACAACGTCAACCGCACGGCGACCACGCACCAGATCGACACCCCCGGCGTGCACACCCTGCGCTTCTGGATGGTCGACCCCACCGTGATCCTGCAGAAGCTCGTGGTGGACACCGGTGGGCTGCGGCCGAGCTACTTGGGGCCGCCGGAGAGCCGCAGGTTCTAGTGCCATGAAGGTGACCTTCGGGACGCTGAATGCCCCGAAGGTCACCTTCATGGCTTGCAACCTCGACCCGATCCGAGGTGTGTAGAGGGCGTGAGTCTCCGGCGTACCCGCGACGACGAGGACCGGTTCCGGCTGTTCGCGGCCGGGGCGGTCGGCCCGCTGGCCCGGTTGGCTTACCTGCTGTGCGGGGACCGGCACCTGGCCGAGGACCTCGCACAGGCGTGCCTGATCCGGATGTACCAGGCCTGGCCGCGCCTGGACCGGCAGGACGCGCTGGACGGCTACGCCCGGCGGGTGCTGCTGCGCTGCTGGCTCAACGAACTCCGCCGGCCCTGGCGACGGGCGGAGTCGCGCACCGGCATCGTTCCGGACCTGGCTGACGACAGGTCCGACCCCGCCCTGGGGGTGGGGTCGGACCACGTCAAGGACCTGCTCCGGCGGGCCCTCGCGGAGATCCCGCCCCGGCAGCGCGCCGCGGTGGTGCTCCGTTACTGGTCCCAGCTGTCGGTGACCGAGACCGCGGCGGTGCTGCGCTGCTCGGAGGGAACCGTCAAGAGCCAGACCGCGCGCGGCCTCACCGCGTTGCGCGCGGCCATGACCCGGCTGGGTGGAAACGCCGCCCTGATAAGGGAGTTGAGTACCTGATGGAGGAGGAACAGCTCACCGCCGGCCTGGTATCACTCGCCGACGACCTGCCCGACCCCCTCGTCGACATCGATGCCGTGATCCAGGCCGCTCGGGTGCACTCACGCCGCCGCGCCGTAGCGGCCGCCTCGGGGGGTACGGTCGTGGTGATCGCCGCACTCACCCTGCTGATCACCACGACCACCCGCGCCTGGCACGACCGCCCCGCGGACCCCGTCCCGACGGTGCAGGCCACGGTGGACAACCGCGCCAAAGCGCTCACCGCCCAACTCACCGCCCGGCGCGATCTCATCCCGTCATCCCTCCGCGTCGAGCCCGACGACACCCCCGGCACCCGCACCATCGCCGGTGCCCCGCCGCCGCCCCTCGAGTTCGTCCAGCTCCCCCAGGAATCATCGAAATACACCGCCTTCGCCAAGCTCATCGACGATTCCGGATTCGGCACCCTCAGAATCGACGTCGACAAACCCTTCCGAGCCAATCCGTGGGCCCGCTGCGGCGTCTTCACCGGATGGCCCGCCGACACCCCACCCGTGGTCAACTGGCAACTCACCGACGACATCGGCCGAAGCCGGTGCATCACGGGAATACGGACGGACGGCATCGTCGTCACAGTCAGCATCAGCATCTGGTCAGATTCCCAAACCCGCCCAGCCGTACCCCTCTCCAATAACCAGCTCTACGCATTTATCGACGTGTTCAACTACTAGCCACGCCGATCGGTACGATGGGTGACCAACCCGCCCGCCGCCGATCGGAGCACGGTGTCCCAGGCTCGGATTCTGAAGGTGTTCATCGCCTCGCCGGGCGACCTCGCCAAGGAACGCGAGATGCTCGCGCACGCCCTCGGCGAGTGGAACGCTCAGAACGCCGGCGAGTACCTGGTCGTGTTCCTCCCGGTCACCTGGGAAACGCACGCGTACTCACAGGTGAAGCGCGACGGCCGAGCCCAGGGAATCATCAACGATCAGATCCTCGATGACTGCGACCTGCTCCTGGGCATGTTCTGGGGACGGGTAGGCACACCCACCGGCAGGGCCGCCTCCGGCACCATCGAGGAGATCGAGCACTTCCTGGCGGCGGACAAGCCGGTGCTGCTCTACTTCTCGCGCGCGCTGGCGAAGATCGACGGCATCAACCCCGTCCAGCTGGCGAAGGTGGAGAAGTTCAAGAAGCAGATGACGAGGCGCGGGCTCGTCTTCGAGTTCGAGGACGCGGCACAGTTCCGGGAGATGATATTTCGCCAGCTCACCCAGTATGCGCGTCATCTTAAACTGCAGGAAACGATCAATATCATCGACGACCGGCGGGTTGAGCGTTTTCGGTGGGAGCTGCTGGAGCCGGAGTTGAAAGCCGCACTTTATGAGCGCTTCAACGCGTTGGAGCCGAAACATCATATACCGCGCACCATCACCGCTCCGGCGGAGTTGCAGCGGAAGCTCGAAGCGAAGCGACCGCTGCCGTTTGACGTGTTGCGGAACCTGCTGGAGGTGTTCGGGTTCTCGTCGGGTGACGTGCTGATCCCGGCTGGTGAGGAGCGGTTGACGCGGGTGCAGGGGCTCAACCGACCGCTTGCTGACCGGATCTTCGAGTCAGTCGAGGCCGGACTCAGCGCGGAGGAGGTGCGGGCGGTCGGCCAGCTTTTCGCGTGCCTGTCCGCCGAGAATGACGGGCGGCAGGCCGGTTCGGGGGACTTGACGAGCTGTGACGTGGTGCTGGTTCCCGGATCGCGCCGGGGCCACCGGTACCGGGTCGACATCGCCCTCGGGATCGCGCAGCGGTCGGGTGCCACGATCATCCTGTCCGGTGGTCATCCGCTCTATGACCCCGATCAGCCGCTGGCCATGGGTGAGGCCGACGCCATGGCCTACTACCTCGAATCCAAGACGGTGGACCAGTCGATCACCGTGCTGCGCGACAGCCGCGCCCGCAGCACGGCGGAGACGCTGCTGCACGTGTGGCCGGAGCTCGTCCAGCTCGCGGTCGCGAAACGCGGGCCGCTGGACATGGTGGTCGTGACCTCGCCGTACCACATGAGACGGCTGCTGACGTTGTGCGACGCGTTCTTCGAGGACCGGACGCACGTGGTCCGCTCGGTCAAGGGCATTCTGTCGACTGCGTCGTTCGACCGGAACGTGTTCTTCAGCAAGGATTTCGACCCGGTACGGCGGCGGTACGGCATCGGGGTGTACGTGCAGGAGATCTTCAAACTGTACGGCGGCCGGGTCACCGGCGAGTTCTGATGGAATGAGGCTGGAGGGGAAGCAATCTGGCGTTTGCTTCCCCTCCAGGGCTGGTGGATTCGGACCGTCAGAAGGCGCCGGCTCCGTTGGGGGTGCCGAGACCGGTCGGGCCGTCGTAGCCGGTGACCGCGGTGCACAGGTAGGACCCGCCGCACGAGCCGTTGCTGCCGCTGGTCACGTCGAACAGGGACGAGGCGTGGGCGTAGGGGAGGTTGGCGCCGTTGACCCCGGAGGTGCCGCCGAGCGCGTAGACCGAGCCGACGGTCGGCGCGGACACGCTGGTGCCGCCGAACACCAGCCAGCCGCTGAGGCCCTGGAACGGGTGCTGTCGAAGACCGCGACCCCGGTGGCCGGGTCGGCGACCGCGCTCACGTCGGCGACCGTGCGCCGGGCGCACCCGGTGTCGGTCTGCCAGGACGGCTTGCTGACGAACGCCGAGCAGCCGCTGCCCGCGCCGTTCCACACGGCCTCGCTCCAACCCCGGCTGGTGGCCGCGGTACGCAGGCTGGTTCCGCCGACCGCGGTCACGAACCGGGACGCGGCGGGGAACGACACGCCGAAGCCGGAGTCACCGGAACTCGCCGTGACCGCGATCCCGGGGTGGTTGAAGAACGTGTTCTCGTCGCTGGTCTCGCCGGAGTACTCGCCGCCGCCGTAGCTGTTGCTGACCACCTCGGCGCCGAGGGTCACGGCCCGGTTCACCGCGGCGCCGAGGTTGAGCAGGCTGTTGGTGTTCGCCTCGACCAGCAGGATGTTGCACTTCGGACAGATCGCCGAAACCATGTCGACGTCCAGCGAGGCCTCCAGCGCCCAACCGCTGTTCTTGCGCGGGAAGTTGGTTCCGCCATTCTGGTCGGACTTCGCGAAGCAGGCCGTGGTGCTGGCGTTGATCGTGCTGGGCGTGCACGATGCCAGCGCCGGGATGCCGAACTGCGCGCGGTAGGTGTTGACGTCGGCGAACGCGGTCGGGGCGTCGAAGGCGTCGACGATTCCCACGGTGACACCCGCACCGGCGCTCGCGGCCAGCGACGCGAGCCCGTAGGCCGACCGCAACTCGGCCGGGCCGTACCCGGACACGGTCGCGGCCGGGCCCGCGAGGTCGGTGCGAACCCAGGCGTGGCAGGCGGCATAACCTGCCGCGGGAAGCCCACACGCGCGCTGCGCTTGGCTGGCCGGAGCCGCGGCGGCCGCGGCGGTCGCACCGACGGATAACGCTGCCGTGGCGAGAACCGTGGCGGCAATAGGTATGCGTGGCACGACATATCCTCCGTGAACAATGCAGGGAAGCGGGCGGAGGATTCCGCCGGCAACAACCGTACACACCATTCCCGCGAATCAAAATGTTCAAATTTATCACGTCGAATGGAAAGATTCTTTCGGTTACCATTTGCCAGTGGCCGGCAATGACCTGATCGATTAAACGCCCAAATAGGGACGTTCTGGGCGTATCAGCGGGTGATGCCGGTGTGGCCGAGGGAGTAGCGGCGGGTTGGGGCCAGACGCAGAGGCCGTGGGGTTCGGCGCCGACGGGGATGGTGTGGAGGAGGGTGCCGTCGGCGGTGGAGAGGACGTGGACGGCGGAGTTGTAGCGGCCGGAAAGCCAGAGTTGGGTGCCGTCGGCGGTGAGGTTGCCCATGTCGGGGCTGGCGTTGCCGGGGAGGTGCCATTTGGTGATCTCGGCGCCGGTGTCGGCGTTGAGGACGCTGATGGTGCCTTCGTGGCGGTTGGTGACGTAGAGGCGGGTGGCGTCGCGGGAGAGGTAGAGGCCGTGGGCGCCGCCGTCGGGGGGCGAGCTTGATGTCCTGAGGTCCCATGTGGACGTTGCGGATCACCTTGCCGGCGCCGGCGTACAGTTTGCGCGGATCGGTCACCGGTGGCATGTCCGGCAACGGGTTCTCGACGTTCGCCGGGGCCGCCGACTCGCTGGGCGGCGCGGAGACGATCGGATAGTCCATAGTGGACGAAGTCGAGCAACCGGCGAGCAGCCCGCCGACGGCAAGGATCACGAAGGCACGCAACGGGTTCACCTCAGCAGCTCGGTCGCGGTCACCGGGGTCAGGCCGCGGGCGGCCAGATCGTCGAGAATCCCGGGCAGC
>NZ_DASYTH010000295.1:0-19656 GCF_036002505.1 Actinophytocola sp.
GGCCCGAGCGCGCAGTTGGGCCACCGTGCGGGTCTCCGCGGTGGGCAACACCTTGGCCTCCACCCCACGCGCATCCTCCAAGGTGAGCGGCTCGGTGACCTCCAACAACGCCCGCGCCTTGACCACATCAATCCGACCCTCTTGCAACGCAGCGAAGGTGTCCGGCAGCCGCTCCGGCAACTCGACGGCCAACGCCAGTTGAGCGCCGGCATAGCGGCTGCTGATATGCAACGCCATCGCCAACTCATCCGGCACCGACCGCGTCGCATGATCACCATCGTTTTCCCGCAATTCCTGATAGCGCGCAAACAACACCAACTTCCGGCCCTCCAGAACCACGATCTCACGGCTGATATCCGCCAGATCGCGCAAGACTTGGAGTTCAGGAGAAATCCCCGCAGTAGATGTGCTCACCTGTTCGACACTACCCCAACCACAAGATCCAAAACGGCTGCGAAAATCACACGATGGGGTGATGGTTTAGTGCCAGTTTTGGAGGCCGGCGGAGTAGGGGTAGAGGGGGTTGCCGGAGGTGGTGGGGAGGGGTTGGTTGGTGTCGATTGTGGTGCGGATGTTGGCGCGTTGGGCGTCGGTGGCGCCGAGGTCGTAGGGGAGGTCCCATTGTTCGACCATGTCGGCGGGAGTGTCGGTGCCGCCGGGGCGGAGGATCTGGTCCAGACTGCGGGGGAGTTGCCAGGGGAGGCGGCCGTGGGGGGTGTAGTCGCCGAAGAGGAGGCTGGCCGTGGCGGGGCCCATTTCCTCGCCGCCGCGATAGGTCACCACGATGGAGTTGGCGAGGGTGTGCCAGTCGGTGATGACGTAGGGGCGGGGGAGTATGAGGAGGACTACTACGGGGATTCCTTGGTTGTGGAAGTTGTGGATGAGGGAGAGTTGGTCGGGTGGGAGGTAGGGTTGTTCTTTGACCCAGCTGGTGGCGTGGGTGTAGGAGGGTTCGCCTACCGCCACGATAGCGACTCTTGGTGAGGGGGCGGTGTCTTGGTAGACGTTGATGCCGGCGGGGGCGGCGCGGGTGCGGATGGCGTCGAGAATGGTTTTGGATCCGTATTCCTGATGGAAGAAGCTGGTCCAGATGCAGCAGGCGTTGGGGTCGGTGGCGCGGGGGCCGGCTACCACGATGTTGTCGCCGGGGTTGAGGTGGAGGGGGAGGGTGGCGTCGTTCTTCAGCAGGGTCATGGATTCGCGGGAGGCTTGGTTGGCGAGCGCTGTGTAGATGGGGGTGTGGAAGCGGTAGGGACCGTTGACGGGGTCGCCGTAGGGGTTTTCGAAGAGGCCTAGTTGAAATTTGAGGCGGAGGATGCGGCGGGTGGCGTCGTCGATCCGGGTGGCGGGGACGTTGGTGGTGAAGGTGGTGAGGGAGAAGCCGGGGGCGCCGGGGTCGGCGCCGCCCATGACGTCGGAGCCGGCGTTGGCCGCGCCGACCCAGGAGCCGGAGGGGAGCCAGTCGGTGGTGATCAGGCCGGTGTAGTTCAGGTTTTGGCGGAGGTAGGCGAGAATCCTCGCGCTGTCGCCGGCGCCGGGGCCGCCGGGGTCCAGGAAGGAGCTGCCGGCGTAGCCGGGCATGATGTTGACGGCGCCGGCTTCCATGGCGGCGCGGAATGGGATCATGTGATATTTGATGGTGACGGCGTCGTAGGTGATCAGGGCTTCGCCGCCGGCGCCTTCGCCGGGCCAGTGTTTGACGGTGGCGAGGACGGACCTGGGGTTGAGTTCTGGGCCGCCTTGGAGGCCGGCGACCAGCGCGCGGACTTGGGCGGCGGCGACGTCGGCGTTTTCGCCGTTGCCTTCCTGGATGCGAGGGTAGAGGACTTTGGTGCCGACTTCGGCGAGTGGGCCGAGGACGCCGCGGGTGCCGACTTCGAGTTGTTCGCGGCGTTGCATGTCGCCGAGTTGGTAGTCCAGCGGATAGTTGCGGGCGGCGGCGAGGGCGCTCTGGGTGGGGTACGTGGTCTGGTAGCCGTGGATGGTGTCGCCGGCGGAGATGAACGGGATTCCCAGCCTGGTTCCGGCGGCGGCGAGCAGGGAGTTGTGCAGGGTCCTGGGCTTGGGCGGGGCCGAAGTGCCAGCCGGACTGGGGGAAGGCCTGGGCGTTGTAGAACATCTGGAAGGCCTTCTCCTGCAACGTCATTCGGCCTAGCAAGTCGTTGACGCGGGTTTCGACGGGTTGGCGCCAGTCTTCGTACGGTTCGATGGCGCCGTTCTTGTTGAGGTCGCGACTGTTGGCGACTATGGGAATTCCGTCGGGGATGGTTTCCAGGGTGGGGACGTAGACGCTGAAGGTGCGGATGTTTGATGTGGTGGGGCCGGAGCCGGTGACCGCGCTGATGAACCACTTGTAGGTCCAGCGGTCGGGGAGGTCCCAGGTCGGGGTGTAGGTGGTGGCGGTGGGTTCGGCGACCTTGGTGTAGAGGTCGATCAGGTTGCCGGGGGTGGCGAAGTCGTAGTCGGTGCGGCTGATGTTGATCCAGACCTGGTAGCGCGTGGCGCCGGGGACGGCTGCCCAGGAGAGGGCGGGGCGGCGGGTGGTGGTGATCATGGCGCGGTCGGCGGGTGCGGAGAGGGCGAACTGGCCGGTGGTTGCTGGGGCGCGGGTGGGGCCGGAGAGCATCGGCGGGGTGACCGCGGAGTTGTCGACGGTGCCGTGGATCTCCAGCTCCCACAGGGAATAGCCGTAGCCGGTGGCGCGGGCGGTGCCGAACAGCCGGATGTACCGGCCGGTGCCGCGGAGCGGCAGGTTCTCCACGCCGCCGTGGCCGGTTGTGGTGGAGTAGATGGTGGTCCAGGTGGTCGCGTCGTTGGATACCTCGATGCGGTATCCGGTGGCATAGGCGGTTTCCCAGTTGAGCAGCGCGCCGCTGACCGTGGCGGTGCCGCCCAGGTCGACCTGGATCCATTGTGGATCGCTGGCGAGGCTGCTCCAGCGTGTGGTCGTACGGTCGTCGAGGGCCGCGGCGGGTGCGTTGCCGCCTTCCCACGAGGAGGCGGACACGGGACGGAACTGGGAGATCGCTGGGTCCGAAGTGCCGCCGCCGGTGGTGTAGACGCCGAACTCCCAGAATGAGTAACCGAATCCGGTCGCGCGGGTGGTGCCGAGCATGCGGATGTAGCGGCCGGTTCCGGTGATGGCGAGGGTCTGCAGCCCGCCGGTGCCGGTGGTTGTGGAGAACAGCGTGCTCCAGGTCGTGGTGTCGGCGGAGACTTGGAGCTGGAATGCCGTGGCGTAGGCCGTTTCCCAGTTGAGGACGACCTGGCACACGGTGCTTGCCACACCGAGGTCGACCTGGATCCACTGTGGATCGCTGAACGCGCTGGCCCAGCGGGTTCCGGTGTTGCCGTCGACGGCGGCGCTTGCTGGGGTACCGGCGTTCTCCGTTGACGAGGCCGTGGCAGGGCGGTTCAGGGCGGCGTTGGTGTTACCGCATGACGTGGCCGCGAGCTCACCGAACACCTGGAACTCCCACAGGGAATAGCCGTATCCGGTCACGCGTGCGGTGCCGAGGAGCCGCACATACCGGCCGGAGCCGGTGACGGCGAGGGTCTGGGTTCCGCCAGCGCCCGCGGTCGTCGAGTACACCGTGGTCCAGTTCGCGGCGTCGGTCGAGACCTGGATCTGGAAAGCCGTGGCGTAGGCGGCTTCCCAGTTCAGCACGATCTGGGTCAGCGTCGCGCTGCCGCCGAGGTCGATCTGAATCCATTGTGGATCGGCGAACGCGCTGGCCCAGCGGGTTCCGGTGTTGCCGTCGACGGCGGCGCTTGCTGGGGTACCGGCGTTCTCGGTCGAGGATGCCGTGGCGGGTTTACCTTGGGACAGCAGGGTCGGTGCCGCCCTGGACGCCGCTGGCGCGAACAGGCTGGCCAGCATCGCAACGGCCAGGGCAATGACGGGCAATCTCATCTGGATCACCAGCCGACCGCGACGAGCAGCCATTGCGGGTTGCCGTGGGAGATGAAAGTGGACTGGCCGGCGACGTCGTCGTACGGGAAGCCGTAGGCGAGCCGGTTGATGGCGTGGTCGTGCCAGAACTTCGCGTAGTAGTTGGCGGGTGCGGCCTGGTAGTAGCGGGTCGGGTCGCCCCACTGGGATTGCGGGAGGTGCGCGGTGTGGCGGTTGAGGGCGGCGCACATGTCTGGGTTGCCGGCCAGGCTCGCGGCGCAGCCGAAGATGTCCGACGTGGCCGCGTTGACGCCGACGGAGTTGGCGTATGCGGTGAAGTAGCTGGCATTCACGCCGCCGGTGCGGAAGTTCGGGTGGCTGCCTGGTGCGATGATCCGCGTTTGGCCCGGATCCTGGGCCAGGACATCGAACTCGGCCGGTGCTTCGTTGACGAACTTCTGGAATGTGACGGCGCGGTCCTCGGCGAAGGTGGTCTGGTCCTCACCGACCTGAACGTCGTAGCCGTCGCGGGCATGCAGCCGGAGTGCGAGCTTGAGCCCGAACGCGTCGACCCGGGTGGTGTTGCCGTTGAAAACTGCTGGCCCGACGGTGAACTCGATGAAGTCGAAGAACTGGCTGTTCGGTGAGCCGAGGTAGAAGTACATGCGGCCGGCGGAGTTGGCCGGCATGTCGAGGAACGGCTGCTCGGCAATGGAGTGGATCTGCCCGTTGAAGTTCCAGAACACCTGGCTGTCCGGGTACCGGCCGTTGGTGCGGTTGAGCACCTTGACGGTGAGCACGTTGGCAGCGGGCGGGATGTTGCTGGTGTCGCCCCAGAACTGGTCCGGCGGCGGGGGCGGCGGGCCGCCGGCGCTGAAAACCCCGAGCTCCCACAACGAGTAGCCGTACGGGGTGGCCCGGGTGGTGCCCAGAATCCTGACGTAGCGGCCGGTTCCGGAGACGGCGAGGGTCTGCACGCCGCCCGTTCCGGTGCTGGTCGAGAAGATCGTGGTCCAGTTCGTGGCGTCGGTGGAGACCTGGAGCTGGAAGGCGGTGGCGTAGGCGGCTTCCCAGTTGAGCACGACCTGGCAGATCGCGGTGCTGGCGCCAAGGTCGACGCGGAGCCATTGCGGGTCGCTGAAGGCGCTGGACCAGCGGGTGCCCGTGTTGCCGTCGACTGCGGCACTTGCTGGGGTGCCGGCGCTTTCTGTTGACGACGCACTGGCGGGGTGGTTCAGCCCGACGTTGTTGCCGCAGTTCGAGGTCGGGAACTCGCCGATGACCTGGAACTCCCACAACGAATAGCCGAACGCGGTGGCCCGGGTGGTGCCGAGAACCCTGACGTAGCGGCCGGATCCGGAGACTGTCAGGGACTGCGTGCCGCCGGTGCCGGTGCTCGTGGTGAAGACCGTGGTCCAGGTTGACGCGTTGTCGGACACCTGGATCTGGAAGGCCCGTGCGTAGGCCGCTTCCCAGTTGAGGTTGACCTGGCTGAGGTTGGCCCGAGTGCCGAGGTCGACCTGTAGCCATTGCGGGTCGCTGAAGGCGCTGGACCAGCGGGTGCCGGTGTTGCCGTCCACCGCGGCACTTGCTGGGGTGCCGGCGTTCTCGGTTGACGATGCGGTGGCCGGTCTGCCTTGGGAGAGCAGGGTTGGCGCGGCGCCGGCCGGTGCTGGGGAAAGGGCGACCGCGGTACCGGCAAGCAGGGCAGCGGACAGCGCAAGGCGAAGGCGGGGGCTCATGGGCCATCTCCTTTGAGGGCGCGCCAGGCGAGGGCAGGGACCTGGGAGAGCGCTCTCCCAGCGTGGCTGGAAGAGCACACGGCTGTCAAGACCGATTCAGGCGGAGGCGCGGACCACCAGGGTGGGGTCGAAGATCACCGAGGCCGGGTCGCGGCCTGCATCCTCAATGTGGGACAAGAGAAGCCGGGCCATCTCGGCGGCCATGTCCTCGACCGGCTGGCGGACCGTGGTGAGCTGCGGCCGGCAGGCCAGGGCCGGCGGGCTGTCGTCGAAGCCGACCACGGCGACGTCCTCGGGCACCCGGCGACCGTGCTGCCGCAGCACCAGCAAGGCGCCCTGGGCCATCAGGTCGTTGGCCACGAACACGCCGTCCACCCGGGGATGCTCGGTCAGCAGCCGCTCCATCGCGGTCTCGCCGCTCTCCTGCTTGAAGTCGCCCTCCAGGATCGGGAGGTAGGCGTGGCCGTGCCGGGCCATCGCGTCGCGGAACCCGGCGAGGCGGTCCTGGCTGGCCGGGACGTCGAGCGGGCCGGTGATCGTGGCGAGCCGCCGGCAGCCGCGGGCCAGCAGGTGCTCGGCGGCGAGCTTGGCGCCGTCCTGGTGCGCGAGGTCGACGTAGCTGATCGGGCTCGGGGTGGCCGGCCGGGCGAAGAGGACCGCGGGCACGCCGGCGCGCACGAACAGCTCCGGCAGCGGGTCCTCCGCGTGGGTGGACACCAGCAGAGCGCCGTCCGCGCTGCCCTGGCGCAGGTGGTCGACGACGTCCTCGCGGGCCTGGTCGGTGTCGGCGAGCATGAGCAGCGGGTGGATTCCCAGCGGGCGCAGGAAGTCCACCGCGCCCGCGGCCACCCGGCCGAAGAACGGGTCGGTGAGCACCGAGGCGGAGAAGCCGTCCGACGCGCCGGGCGAGCCGGAGACGACCAGCGCGATGTTGCCGGCCCGCCGGGTGACCAGGGACCGGGCGGCCCGGTTGGGCGCGTACCCGGTGGCCGCGATGGCGCGGCGCACGGCCTCCTGGATCTCCACGTCGACGTTGCGGATCCCGTTGATCACCCGGGACACCGTCGCCCGGGACACCCCTGCGACCCGCGCCACGTCCTCCAGCGTCGCCCCGCG
The DNA here is from genome assembly GCF_036002505.1 of Actinophytocola sp. Classification (GTDB taxonomy): domain Bacteria; phylum Actinomycetota; class Actinomycetes; order Mycobacteriales; family Pseudonocardiaceae; genus DASYTH01. The sequence continues at coordinate 6,751 of NZ_DASYTH010000295.1, forward strand.
CGCCGGCCGATCACCCATGCTGCGCATCGTACTGTGTTGGAAAGCGCTCTCCGGTCAGCTGGCCAGCCGGGTGCGCAGGGCAGCGACGAGCTCGGCGCGGTTGGAGGCTTCGAGTTTCTGGCGGAGGCGGGCGACGTGCTGCTCGACCGTCTTGGGGGAGATGTAGAGGCGTGCGCCGATCTCCTTCTGGGTCAGGCCGTCGAGGAGGAGCTTGCCGACTGCGGATTCCCGTGTGGACAGTCCGCCGGCCGCCGCCTCGGTGGTGGCGATGCGGGCGCGGATCGTCCGGGCGGTGCTGAGCAGCTCTACATTGCCGAGCCGGGCGGCGGCTGTGGCGCACAGAGTCGCGGCTTCCCACGGCTGGCCGGCGTCGGCCAGGTCTTCCGCTGCAGCAATGATGTTTGCCGGCTCAGCTGTGCCCTGGACAACCGCCGTCCACGCTCGGCTGGCGGCTGCACGCGGACTGCTCCCGGTGAGCTGGTCGGCGGCGGCTGCGGCGGCAGCGGGATCATCAGTGGCGATGGCCTGTTGCAGCGACCACCACGCTTGAGCTGCTGCCGCCCAGGCCGGCGCGCCAGCCCGGCTCACGGTCTCGGCGAGTGCGCTGGTGATCTGGTCCTGGTCGGTTGGCGAGACCAGGGCGGCGGCGGTGGCGAGTTCGCCCCAGGCTTCGAGCAGGAACAGCTCGATGTCGGCGCCGTGGAGTACGGGCGCGATGCGGTGCCAGGTGGAGCGGAGTGTGTCGCCGTCGCCCGTGCGCCGGGCCAGTCCGACGGTGACGGCGGCGGCGAGGACTGCGTCGCGGCGGAGAACCGGCACGTCGCCGGCTGCCGCTAGGGCGTTGCGCGCGTCGGACAGCCGGCCGGCGCGGAGATCCAGCCAGGCCGCCAGCAACCGGCGGCGAGTCGACTGTGGACGGTCGCGGTAGGCGGTGAGCATCTCGCGTGCCGTAGCGTCCTCGCCGGCTGCCAGCATGACGGTGACGGCAAGGTCGTCCCAGCGTTGCGGCGCAAGGGGATCGGCCGGGACGGTGGCGACGGCCAGGCCGGCCAGCCGCCGCGCCGCGTGGTTCAGGCCGCCGTGGATGGCGTGCATTGTTGCGGTGATGCCGTCGAAGAGGACTGTGAGGCCGCGCGGTGCGGCGACCGCGAGTAGGGACTGGGACTCCGCCAGATCCTGTTGTGCTGCCGTGACATCGCCGGCGAGGCACGCGGACAGCGCGGCACGGCCGCCGGCCCAGCTGCCGGGCACGCCGCCGAGCGCGGTGGCGATCTGGCGCCACCGGTCTGCTGCGTCGAACAGTGCTCCGTCGGCGGCCGTGGCGGCTGCTGCCACTCCGGCCGCACGGCAGTCTGGATCCGTGCCGGAGCCGAGCACTTGATCCGCGGTCTCGATGGCGGTGGCGGTGTCGCCGTCGCGCCAGGCTTGTTCCGCTGCGACACCGGCGTCCACAGTGGAAATCACCAGGAACCTCCCCGGTTGGCGAACCAGGTGTTCGACACGGGCAGGAACATCCAGACCAGACCGGCGAAAGCGGCGGCCGCGGCGGCGCCGACCAGGGCCGGCTGGGGGACTGCGGCGGCGGCAACCAAGCTGTGGCCGAGGCTGATGAGCCAGACCAGGACGAGCGCGACCCGCGTTCCGCGCCGCCGGGATCGCACTGCTAGCCCGAAAGTCAGCTGCAGCAAGGAGATCAGGGCGCCGCCGGCGACGATCACGAGCAGCGCCGCGGAGCCGACCCGGTCTTGCGTGGCCGGTGATTCGTTCGGGAATCGCCGGGTCACCTCGGCGAGGATGGTCTCGCGGACCTGGTCGAGCTCGGCCACGGTCAGCCCGATGGTGGCCAGCCCGGCCACCGCGGCGGTCAGCCAGAGCATGGCGGACACATTCACCGCGCGCGGGCGGGGTTGTTCCGCCGCACGCGGTTCCAGCCAGGGTGGTTCGTGCCGCGGGCGCGGTGGCGGTGCGAGGTTCCGGTTCATCGCGTGGACTCCTGGATCGCGGCCGTCGTCGAGGTCGTGGTGGTGCTGGTCGTTTTGCTGGAGGTTGGTGGTTTGGTCGTGGTGGCGTCGGGCGGTCGGCTTGTGGTCCGCGTTGACGAGGTCGCGGTTGGCTCGGACTTCCGGGTGCCTGGCCGCGGCGGACGGGCGCCGCCCGGGGGAACTGTCTGGGTCTCCGTGACGACAACGGTTCTGGTGGTGACGCTGCTTCCGGTATCAGCGTCTGAAGTGGACGGACGGGCGCGGTTACCGAGCAGGGTGAGAGCGCCGGCAACCCCTACTGCAAGCACAGTGGCGGCTGCACCGGCGACGGCGAGGCGGGGGAGGCCGAGCCACCGGCCGGAATCGTCGGCGCGGGGTGGGCCGACCGGGGGTGGCGGGATGATCACGGGCAGCGGTGGCTCCGGTGGAACCGGAACTGGTGGCGCGGGACTGAGTCTGCGGGTCGGCAGGACGGCTGGGCCGCGTGCCTCGAGGGCGGCGCCGATGGCCGCGATTCCCTTGGGGTCGAAGGCAACCGAGACCGGACGGCCGAGCCGTTCGGAGACGAGCTGGGTGAGCAGCGGGATCCGGGCGGACCCGCCGGTCAGCAGCACCGCGTCGGGCTCGACGCCGGCCGCGGTGATGGCCCGGTCCAATGCGGCCACGGTTTCCTCGACCGCCGGGCGGATCGCCTCCTCGAACTCCGCGCGGGTCAGCCGGACCCGGGTGTCGACGCCCGGCAACGCGACCGGGATCTGCACCTCGGTGTCCGCCGACAGCGCCTCCTTGGCGGCCGTGCAGCCGCGGCGCAGCGCCAATACGGCCGCGCGGACGGCGGGATCGGCCGGGTCGAGGCGGCCCCAGGCCGGCCCGAGCGCGGTCGTGACGTGGGTGAACACGGACTCGTCGAGGTCGAGGCCGCCGATCTCGAGGTCCTCCGCCGGGCCGGCGAGCCCGAAGGCCTCCGTGGTGTCCCTGCGCACCACGGAGGCTTCGAACCCGGTGCCGCCGAGGTCGTAGACCGCGACCGTGGCGCCCGGCGGAATCCGGTCGCGGGTGCTCTGCGCGAGCACCGCCGCGACCGGCGACGGCAGAAACCGCGTGCCGGGCAGGGCGTCGCGCAGCGCGGCCACCCGGTGCGCGCCCCACCCGGCCGGATGCGTGACCGTGACCCGGCTGGCCGGGCCGTTCAGTTGGGCGGCCACCGTGTCGAGCATCCTGCCGACGAACCGGGCGGCGAGCATTTCCGCCGGTAGTGCGGTTCCGCCGGCCAGGATCGGGACGCCATCCCCGATCCGGCGGATGAACTGCCGCACTACCCGTTGCGGGTCGGTTACGGCACGGCGTTCCGCGTCGTCGCCCACGACAATCGATCCGTCCCGGTTAACGAACAAAACCGTCCGGAGATACGGGACCAGTTCAGCGGCCGGACTGTCCGAACGGCACACGGCCGCGGCCGAGAACGTCGAACCTAAGTCCACGCCTACCTGGTACGACATCGAATGCCCCCTCTGTGCATCGAAACCGAGTGCCGGGCACACGGAAAACACCCGGGCATGGTTCAACCGCACGATCAATCGTGACCCGACCGTGACCAGCCGCCACGTCTGATTCGGAGCGACGGTTCACCGGGTTTGGCTGAACTAGGGGAAATCCCGTATTCGCCGCACGCCGACGCGCTCCAGACCCGGTCCGGACGGGACACGGAACCGGACTCCGCCCCGATGGCAGGGGCCCGCCGCGAACCTAGCGTTGTCATCAGCCGGACCGAGGGGTTCGGGGGGCAATCCGCCCCACGTAAGGGAATTAGGAGTGCGTCATGAGCAACCCCATCAACCTCAACGAGTTCCTCCGCGACCTCAGCGACTTCAACCTCGACGCGGTGCTGGACCAGGCCTCGAACCAGGACCAGCAGGCCGCCCTGGTCAACCCGCAGACCGCGAACGCCGTGGCCGATCAGGCCGTTGACCAGGCGTCCGACCAGAAGCAGGATGTCACCACCGCCACGCAGACCCAGGGTGGCGACGGCGGCAACGGCGGGACCGCGGTGGCCGGCGACGGGGGCAGCGCCAACGGGGGTTCCGGCCTCGGCATCGGGGGCAACGGCGGCGACGTGGACCAGGACGGCCTGGTCAACATCAACTTTGGGCCCACCTCCGGGGGCAACGGGATCGGCGTCGGCGGGGCCGGCGGGGTCGCGGGCGACGGCGGCAACGCGAGCGCCGACGGCGGCCGGGGCGGCGACGCGGAGTCCGATGTGGACGTTGACGCGGACCAGGCGAACGCGCAGGACGCCGACGAGGACAGCACCCAGGTCAACGAGCTGGACTCGGTGCAGGAGTCCACGCAGCACGCCGACACCGCGCACGAGATCGAGCTGCGGGTCGAGCACGAGATCGAGAACGCCTTCGACGACATCGACCTGCCCTAGTGCCCAGTCTCGGACCGGGGCCGAGGTGAGCGGCCGCCGCTGTTTCCGCGGCGAGCAGCGCAGGGAGCGAGGAACGAGCGACCGAGCAGCGCAGGCGCGGAAACAGCGGATCCAGAGGCCGCGAACCGCGCGAGCGAGCTTGCGAGCGAGTGCAATCAAACTCTGTCATCCCTCGGCCCCGGCCCGTCACCCCGACAACGAAAGGAGTGAGCCGCGATGTCGTCGCTGTCCGCGCTCATCGACTTCCTGGTCAGCCTGATGCGTGACGATGACGCCCGGGCGGAGTTCGACGAGGACCCGCAGGCCGCGCTGGCCCGCGGCGGCCTGGGTGACGTCACCGGTCAGGACGTCCGCGACGCCCGCATGGTCATGCGGGACAGCGGTTGCCTGGTGCCGGCCGGCGGCAGCCATGGCGCGCGCCACAGCGGGTCGCACGACCCGGTGCGGGAGATCCACCACACCACCGCGAACTACCACGTCGACGCGAACTACCAGCGCGTGGACCAGACCTTCAACCTGGTCAACATCGACGACCGGGACACCACGGTGATCGATTCGTTCAATTCCAACAACAATAACAACAACGACACCGATGTCGTGGCAATCCAGGACAACAGCCAGGAAACCAACACCAACATCGACATCGATGACTCGTTCAACCGGGAGCCGGAGAATCCGCCTGCCCCAGCGCCGGACGAGGACGAGCCGGTCGCCCAGGAACCCGACCCCATCGAGGAGCCGGCCGGCGACGAACCCGTCACCGTGGAACCCGTTCCGGCGGAGTCCGTGGTGGAGGAGCACCTCCACGAGGAGCCCGAGGTCGAGGTCGACCACGACCCGGTCGACGCGGCGGTTATCTGACGGTCAGCTGAACTGGAGGAGGGGATATGCCAGCGCCAGTACAGGTCGTCGATGTGGCGATCGAGGTGATCAGCGGATATCGGCGACCGGATCTCGAGGCACGGCTGCGGCGAGCTCGGGCCCGGCTGCTCGACGACCACGTCAGGGTGCTGGTGGTCGGGGAGTTCAAGCAGGGCAAGAGCATGCTGGTCAACGGGCTGGTGGGCGCGCCGGCGTGCCCGGTGTTCGACGACATCTCGACGGCCGTGCCGACCGTGGTGCGGCACGCCGAGGAGCCGTCGGTCACCCTCGTTCGGATGGGGGAGCCCGCGGAACGGGAGGCGGTGCCGGTCGAAAGGCTGGCGGACTTCGCTTCGGAGCTGGGAAATCCGGGTAACCGGGAGAATCTCAGCTGCGTCGAGGTCGGCCTGCCGCGGCCGTTCCTGAATGGCGGGCTCGAGCTCGTCGACACCCCCGGCGTCGGCGGGCTCACCTCCGTGCACGGCGCGGCGACGATGGCCGCGCTGCCGTCGGCGGACGCGGTGCTGCTGGTGTCGGACGCCTCGCAGGAGTTCACCGCGCCGGAGATCGACTTCCTGCGGCACGCGATCACCGTGTGCCCCAACGCGGCGTGCGTGCTGACCAAGACCGACCTGTACCCGGAGTGGCGGAACATCGCCGAGCGCAACCGCGCGCACCTCGCCGCGGCCGGGCTGGACCTGCCGCTGTTCACCGTGTCCAACTCGGTGCGCTGGCACGCGGTGCTCACCGGCGACACCGAGCTCAACGCCGAATCCGGTTATCCACCACTGGTTTCCTATCTGCGCAAGGACGTGCTGGGCCGGGCCGACGAGCTGGCCCGGCGGTCCACGGCGCACGACGTGTGCGCGGTGCTCGAGCAGCTCGCCGAAGGGCTGCGCGCGGAGCAGTCCGTGCAGCAGAACCCGGAGAAGGTGGACGAGCTGATCCGGAAGCTGACTGCGGCCGAGGAGCGGGCGGCGAGCCTGAAGGAGCGGTCCGCGCGCTGGCAGCAGACCCTCAACGACGGTGTGACCGACCTCAACGCCGACATCGACTACGACCTGCGTGACCGGCTCCGGGAGATCGTCCGGGAGGCGGAGGAGGCGCTGGAGAGCGGCGATCCGACCAAGACCTGGGAGCAGTTCGCCAACTGGATCCAGCAGGCGTCGGCGTCCGCGGCCTCGGCCAACTACGTCTGGGCCACCCAGCGGGCGCGGTACCTGGCCGCCCGGGTCGCCGAGCACTTCGACGCCGAGCGCGAGCACCTGCTGCCGGCCCTGCGCACCGAGCCGGCCGACCCGTTCCGCCCGGTGCGCGCGCCAGCCGTGCGTGCCGGCGAGAAGCTCGGCATCGGCAAGCGGGCGCTGGTCGGCCTCCGCGGTGGGTACATGGGCATGCTGATGTTCGGGATGCTCGGCACGCTGGTCGGGTTCGCCTCGATCGTCAACCCGCTGTCCATCGGTGCCGGGTTGCTGCTGGGCGGAAAGAGCATCGGCGATGAGCGCAAGCGGCTGCTCACCAAGCGGCAGAACGACGCCAAGGCCGCGCTGCGCCGCTACATCGACGACGTGACCTTCCATGTGGGCAAGGATTCCCGGGACATGCTCCGCGGCATGCAGCGTGATCTGCGGGACCACTTCACCGCGCTGGCCGAGGAGATGAAGCGCTCGCTGCAGGAGTCGTTGCAGGCGGCGCAGAACTCGGTCAAGGCGTCCAAGCGGGAGCGGGACGCGCGGCTGGCCGAGATCGAGGAGGAGCTGCGCCGGCTGGACGCCGTGTACCGGCAGGCCCGTGCGCTGGTGCCGACCGTGACAACCGGGGCGGTGGCAGCGGCATGAACGCCATAAATTCAGTGCGTCAGGTGCTGCGGATGGCGCTGTGGACCTACCGCGACCATCCCGGAGTGGCCGGCGCGTTGCGCGCTCAACTGTCCCGTTTGGACGAACCGCTGCGGGTGGCGATCGCCGGAAAGGTCAAGGCGGGCAAGTCGACCCTGCTCAACGCGCTGGTCGGGGAGGCCATCGCGGCGACCGACGCGGGGGAGTGCACGAAGGTGGTCACCTGGTACCGCGACGGGCCCGCGCCGCGGATCCTCATGCACCCCAAGGAAGGACAGCCTCGCCCGGTCCCGGTGGTGCGGCGGGACGGGGTGCTGGAGATCGACCTCGGCGGCACCCCGGCCGAGCGGCTGGACCGGCTGGTGGTCGACTGGCCGGCACAGAGCCTGCGCGCCATGACGCTGATCGACACCCCGGGAATCGCGTCGCTGTCCACCGACGTGGCCGCGCGGAGCCTGCGCTTTCTCGGCGCCGACGAGGACACCCCGACCGAGGCCGACGCGGTGCTGTACCTGATGCGCCATCTCCATGTGTCCGATGTGGACTTCCTGGAGTCGTTCCGCGACCAGGGGGTGGCCCGGGCCGCGGCGGTCAACACGGTCGCGGTGCTCTCCCGGGCCGACGAGATCGGCGCCGGCCGCATCGACGCGATGGTCTCGGCTCGCGGCATCGCCACCCGCTACCGGGCCGAACCCGCGCTGCGCGACCTGTGCCAGAACGTGGTCGCGGTCGCCGGCCTCCTCGCCCACACCGGCCGTACCCTGCGCCACAGTGAGTTTGTCGAGCTCCGCGACCTGGCCGCCCTGGACCGGGAGAAGCTGGATTCGGTACTGCTGTCGGCGGATCGGTTCATCGGCGCCGAACTCGTTGAGTCCACTGTGGATCTTCGGCGCCAGTTGCTGCAGCGGTTCGGTGTCTTCGGGATTCGTCTGGCTACCACGCTCATCCGTCAAGGGGCCGGCGATCCCACCGACCTGGCCCGGGAACTGGTGGACGCCAGCGGCCTGCCCGACCTGCAACAGGTGCTGCATATCCAGTTCGCCGAGCGGTATGACGTGCTCAAGGCCCGCTCCGCCCTTCTGGCCCTGGCCCGGACGCTGCGGGTCGACGACGGCCGCGGTCTGGCCGGTGCGGTGGACCGGCTGCTGACCAGCACCCACGAGTTCGTCGAGCTGCGACTGCTCAGCGCCCTGCGCGCGGGGACCGTGACGTTGCCCCAGCCGCTGTCCGCGGAAGCCGAACGGCTGCTCGGCGACCACGGCGTCGCCGCTCCCATCCGCCTCGGCCTCCCCGCCGGCACCGACCCCCGCCAGCTCCACGCCACCGCCCTGGCCACCCTGCAACGCTGGCGCCAGCACGCCGAGGACCCCGTCCTCGGCCACCGCGCCACCACCGCCTGCCGTGTGATCATCCGAACCTGCGAAGGAATGCTCGCTCACGGAGCCGGAGCCCTTGCCCCGGGCGGTAATCTCGGCGCGACACGATGATCGACCGTCGGGGAGGGCCTCGTTGTCCCAGCCGCCGCAGCCGGTGCGCGAGCCACAGCACGCGGCGCCCAAAGGCGAAGGGCAGTCACCTGCCTCGGATGTCGACCAGATCGCGATCGCGCCGGTCATCTGGACGACGCTGATCTGCGCGTTGATCGCCGGCGGGGGCCATGCGGTGCTCTGGTTGTCCCGGAGCCTCGGCTGGACGGTGCCGTCGTCCGAGGGTGCCGTCATCCCCTGGCAGCCGGTCACCGGGATCGTGCTGGTCCTCGTCGCCATCATCGCCTTCGGCGGTTTCTACATCGCCGCGCGGCGGGCCCGGGTGGCGATCTCGGCCAGCTTCCTGCTCACGTTCCTGGTCGCGCTCTCCTACGTGCTCACCCTGCAGGGTCTTGCCGAGGCGACCCAGGCCGGCGGTGCCAAGGAGATCTTCAACGATTTTCGCACCGTCGTCATCGTCATCATCGGTTTCTACTTCGGCACCGAAGCCCTCGTCAGCGCGGCCAAAATCATCGGCGCCGCCCTCACCCACAACGACCCCAAAATCATCCAGCGGGCCGACCGCGACCTGGGCCCGCCGGCTCGCGGTGTGAAATAGCTTCAGATAACCCCTGCATGGGCGCAGCTTTCCCGCAGTTTTGTCGCGCCTCAGTTACGTCCGCACAACGGCTCCGATACAACGGTCGGGTGCCCATGGGAGCGCACCGAGCGACGTCTGGGGTGGTTGTGATGACAGGAACTCTGCGGCAGCGGATCGCGACGATCAGCACGGCGATTGCGGCGCTGGCGGTGGTGCTGCCCGGCGTGGCACAGGCGGCTCCGCCGTCGAACGACGACTTCGACGCCGCCACGGTCATCTCGGCGCTGCCGTTCAGCGTGCAGACGGATACCAGCGAGGCCACGGGAGCGAGCGACGACGCGGGCTGGTGCCAGGGGCGGGACATCGGCGGCACGGTCTGGTTCAGCTTCACTCCCACGACGAACGTGGTGCTGCGGGCCACCACGGCGGGCAGTGACTACGAGAATGTCCTGTCGGCCAACACGGGTCTCCGCGGCGACCTGCAGCCGGTACCGGGGGCGTGCAGTGTCAGCACGGCGGCCACGGTGACGTTCCTGGCCAGCGCCGGGACGACCTACCATTTCATGGTTTCCGGTTTCTTCGTCTCGGGTGGTGCGCTGTCGTTCGCCTTGGCCGGCCTCGCTCCCGCGCAGAACGACAATTTCGCCGACGCGGAGCCGCTGACCGCCCTGCCCAGCACCCGGGAGCTGGATCTGGCGACCGCCTCGGCCGAGCCCGACGAGCCGTCCTCACGCTGTGCCGGCGGCACGCCGGGGCGGTCGGTCTGGTACACGTTCGCCACGGCCGAGGCGGTGTCGGTGGTGGCCGGGGTCGACAACTTCTTGGCCGACCTGTCGGTGTACACCGGGAGCACGCTGGCGGATCTGCGGGAGTTCCAGTGCGCACGGGGTGGTTTCGAGTCCGCGGTGTTCCGGACCGAACCGGGAGTGACCTATTACCTCAGCGTCAGCGGGTCGCTTTTCCTGGCTGAGCCGGTTTCGCTGCGCCTCAGCGCGGCGCCCGCGATCCAGCCGCGGTTCGACAGGTCGCCGTTCGAACCCACCGTCTTCGAGGAGATCCAGTTCAGCGCTGATGCGGGGGATCCGGTGGGCCAGCCGATCGCCTCCGGGGAATGGGACTTCGGTGATGGAGCCACGGCGCCGGTAACGGCGTCGCCGGCGGCGCACCGCTACGCCGTCGACGGGACCTACCCGGTCCGCCTCACCGTCACGACCAGGGACGGCCGGACCGGCACGGTGACCGCGGCGGTGACGGTGGCCACGCACGACGTGTCGATCACCAAGTTCTCCACGCCCGCCAAGGCGCGAACCGGGGAGACCAAGCCGATCGCGGTGCAGATCGCCAACACGCGCTACCGGGAGTCGGTGACGACCGACCTGTACAAGTCCGACCGGGGATCCTGGACGCTGGTCGGCACGCTCACCCTGGATGTGCCCGCCCGGGCCGACCGCGCGGTGAAGTTCCCGTTCGCCTACACGTTCACCGCTGAGGACGCACTGGTGGGCAGGGTGACTTTCCGGGCCGTGGCCCGGCTGCCCTTCTCGCTGCGCGACGCCCTGCCCCTGGACAACGAGGCGATCGCCATTTCCACCACCGTTCAGCCAAGCCTGATGGACCTTCGGTTCGCCTGACCGGAACCGCATTCGACCAACCTCTGGGGAGGATCAAGATGAAACATTCCACCATGCGGCGATCGTCGATTGCCGGTCTGGTCGCGGCCACGATTGCCGTGCTGGCGCCTGGGATCGCGCAGGCCGAGCCGCCATCCAACGACGACTTCGACAGCGCCACCGCCGTCGCGGCGTTGCCGTTCCACGCTACTGAGAACACCGCTGAGGCCACGCGGGCGCCCGACGACCCGCCCACGTGTTACGACTTCGCCGACAACTCCGTCTGGTTCCGGTACACCGCGCCCGCGGACGCGGTCGTCCACGTTCTCGCGGAGAGCCTCGACTACACCACGCTCTACACCGTGTTCACCGGCACGCGGGGGCAGTTGGTGCCGGTGCCGGGGGTCTGCGCATTCGGCAGTACCGGTGGCGGCGAAACCTTCCACGTGACCGCGGGCACGACGTACTACCTCCTGGTGCGGTCATACTTCGGTGGTGGCGGCGCACTGACCGTGGATCTCGAAGCTCTCCCGCCGTCGCCCAACGACGACTTCGCCGGCGCGACGGCCGTGACCGCGCTGCCGTCGACGTTCACCGGCGACCTGGCGAGGGCCGGTCGGCAACCCGATGAGCCACTGCCCAGCTGCGACGCCACCGCGACCGACTCCGTCTGGTACGTCTACCGGCCGCAGGCGACCCGGTCGGTCGCCGCGCACGCCTCCTCCTTCTTATTCTCGCCCACGGTCACCGTGTACCGGGGCACGGCGCTCACCGATCTGACCGAAGTGGACTGTGCGCTGGGGTCGTTCGCCGTGTTCGGGGCGACCGCCGGCGAGACCTACTACATCCGGGTCGCCAACGACCCCGAAGGCGCCGACCCGTTCGAGGTCCAGCTGGACCGGGCGCCGGACCTGCATCCCGGCATCGCAACCTCGGCCTTCCAGCCTTCGATCTTCGACGAGATCCTGTTCCACCCGTTCACCGGCGACGCAATCGGCACCGAGTTCGCCAGCGGAGAGCTGCGTTTCGGTGACGGCTCCTCGGCACCGTTCACCGGCGACCTCCTCCGGCACCAGTACGCCGCGGACGGCGTGTACCAGCTCGAATTCACTGGCGCGACAAGGGACGGCCGGACCGGGACCGCCACGGCGTCGCTCCGGATCGAGACCCACGACGTCTCCATCGCCTCGCTCACCGTCCCCGCCAGGGCGCGTGTGGACCAGACGAAGCCGATCTCGGTGTCGATCGCCAACACCCGCCAGGACGAGACCGTGCAGGTCGAGTTGTTCAAGCAGACCGGTGGCGGCTCCTTCGTCCACGTCGGCACCCTCACCCAGTGGGTGCCGGCCCGCCCCGACCGCACCGTGACCTTTCCCTTCGCCTACACCTTCGGCGCAGCCGACGCCACCGCCGGTGCGGTCACGTTCAAGGCGGTCGCCACGGTGCCCTTCGCGACGCGCGACGCCCGGCCCGCCGACAACGAAAGGCTGGCCACCACGACGGTAAGGTAGCCCAACCTTGAGCAATTCTGATAAGAGCCGCTGCTGAATTTTGTCACGAGCTGACAAAAATCGTACTGGTGTTGCGCCGAGGTTAACGAACCTCCCGCCGATGCTTGCCGGCCTGATACCTCCGTAGTTGACTACTCGCGAGTAACAACGACGGATTCGGTGTTTGGTTACGGGTCAATTTGGTCGGCATCACGGGGAGGCGTGGTGGGGGTCGAGGTCGCCGTTGAGGCGCTGACCAGGTCGTTCGGTCGGCAGGTCGTCTGGCGTGATGTCACGCTGACCTTGCCGGCCGGCGAGATCAGTGTGCTGCTCGGCCCGTCCGGTACCGGTAAGTCGGTTTTTCTGAAGTGCCTGATTGGTCTGCTCAGGCCGGATGCGGGGCGGATCTGGGTCAATGGGGTGGACCTCACGGCCTGTTCGGAGCACCAACTTTACGAGACGCGGAAGTTGTTCGGGGTGTTGTTTCAGGATGGTGCGTTGTTCGGGTCGATGAACCTGTATGACAACGTGGCGTTTCCGTTGCGGGAGCACACGAAGAGGTCCGAGGCGGAGATCCGGCGGATCGTGTTCGAGAAGCTGGAGATGACCGGTCTGCAGGGCGCGGAG
>NZ_DASYTH010000296.1:0-6877 GCF_036002505.1 Actinophytocola sp.
CAACAAGGCGCCTCGCGGCGCATCGGATTTGCCGATGACAGTGCGCGTGATCATGCCAATGAAGGGCACACCCACGCACAATTTCTTAGCCTTGACGATTTGGTAGTGAGCTCGACCGGCATCTGAATCTGCAGAGGCTAAAGCCGCTGACGGAGGATCGGCGCAGGCGCTCCAGAACGGGATGAGAAATGGCCACCGAACGAAAATTCGCCGACGCCGAGACCCTGACCCGGTGATGCGGGACGTCTTCGGCACAGCTCAGGATGATTGGCCGCCCTCGGGGCCCTGCCCCCGACTCGCCGGGCGGCCGGTGCGTCGGCAGCCCGGCGGGTCCGGCTGGCCAACAGGCAGAGGCTGCGGCCACGTCGCGTCGGTTAGCCTGCCGTCATGGCGAGCGCCGAGCTGGATGAGTTGATCGTCGCGGACGCCGAGGCGCTGCGCGCGTGGTTGTCGGCCAACCACGCCACGTCGCCCGGCGTCTGGCTGGCCCTGACCAAAAAGGGCGGCATAGTCACCACGCTGACCTGGCAGCAGGCGGTCGACGAGGCCCTTTGCTTCGGCTGGATCGACGGGCAGACCCGGAAACGGGATCAGGAGACCTCTTGGATCCGGTTCACCCCTCGTAGACCCCGCAGCTCCTGGTCACAACGCAACATCGCCCACGTAGCCCGGCTGGAAGCACAGGGGCGAATGCTGCCACCAGGCCGCGCCGCGGTAGACGCCGCGAAAGCGGACGGGCGGTGGGCGACGGCCTACGCCCCGCCGTCGGAAGCCGAGGCACCGGCCGACCTCCTCGCCGCCATCGCCGCCTCGTAGGGATCCCGGTGCGGATAGATGCCCCAGGGCTCGGCGAACGTACCTTGATCCGGCAGGGTGTGCAGCGAGCCGAGCAGCCGATCGAAACGGCCTGTGGCCAGCACCTGGGCGATCTGATCGGCGTGGCGATGCGGCTCACCCAACTCCAGACCGCTAAAGATGCGCAGCTGCGGAAACCGTCGCCGACAGTGCTCGATCGTTTCCAGATATCCGGCGGCGTCGAAGGCGGGTGGTGTCAGCTGCCCGTCGGTGTCAGCGAGTGCGGTGAGGTGATCGATGACGTAGGGACCCGTCAACGCGATCCGCCAGACGGTGTGGTCCAGATGCTCGGTGAAAGCGATTGCCGGAAGGCCAAGCTCCAGAGCTCGGGCGCACGACCGTTCCATGTCACCGACCGGCGTGTCCCACGACCACTGGCTGTGCACGTGACTATCAGCAGGTAAGAGCACGAGACGACCTCCGCTGTCACCGCTGCACCGTCAATGCCTCGCCACGGCATCGCAACGATCCAGTGATCCACGCTACCGCCCGCAGGCGTCAGTCGATTTCCCGGATCGATGCGACGGCGATCATGGCTGCGTCGCTGCCCCGCAGCCAGGGTCTCGCGTATCTGGCAGCATCGCTTCATGGACAGCGAGACCGGACTTCGAGCCTGCTGCGGCGTGGTCGTCATCGACGATCGCAATCGGGTGCTGTTCACGCGCCGCAGCGGCGAAGGAAGCCGGGGGGTACCAGGCGGCGGCCTCAAAGTCGGAGAAACCTGGCAGCAGGCCCCCCGGCGCAAATACCAGGAGGAGACCGGCTGGATCATCGATCTGCTCGACCTGCTGGGCCTATTCAGCGATCCCTCCGCCCAGGCACTGGCGCATCGTGTTCGAACGCCTGCAAGATCAGGCGCACTTATCTGGTTCCCCTCTTGGTCAAGGGATCATGGCGACTTTGTTTTAGGCTTCTTGGTGGCGGATCCGGGTTGTGACTTGTCCGAAGAGACGGCTGTCGGGATAGGGCCGTCCGCGCTGGATTGCAGAGTCGCTCCCGTGTGTCCTCCCGGACCCGTTTCACCAGCTCCGCGCGTTTTGGCGTCGTGGAGCATCCGCTTGTAGACGACGTCGGATAGGTGGCGTTTGAGAGCGCGGAGCGCTTCCATCGTGGTTTTGCCTTCGGCGAGGCGGCGCCGGTAGTAGGCGCGGCCGGGTGTGTCACGGCGGAGTTGGACGATGGCCATGATGTGCAGGACCCGGTTGATTCGCCGGTTGCCGGCGCGGGAGAGCCGGTGGCGGCGTTGGTCGCCGGAGGACGCCTCGAGCGGGGCGGCGCCGTTCCAGGAGGCGAAGTGCGCCGGGGTGCGGAACCGGCGGATGTCGGCGATGTCGCCGATCAGCCGGGCAGCGCCGGACGGGCCGATGCCGTGCAGGCTGGTCAGGGTGCTGCCGTGCTCGGTGACGAGCTGGCGTAGTTGCTTGTCGGCTGCCCGGATCTTTGCGTCGATCGTGGTGAGTTCCTCGATGAGTTCTCGGGCCAGGTCGTGGCGGGTGCGGGCGACGATGCCGGCTGGCGGTGGTGCGGTGCGCAGCAGGTAGCTGGCCTGGCCGCGGGTGAGGAACTTCTTCGCCCCGCCGGGAATGAGTTCGAGTAGCAGGTGATGGATGCGGCTGACGATGTCGGTGCGGGTCCGGCCGAGTTCGTCGCGGCGGTCGACCAGCAGGCGCACCACGACGGTGAGGATCATCCGGGTTGACGGGGCGCAGGCCGCGGCTGCGCAGGCCGGCGACCGCGACGCTGTGCGCGTCGACCGGGTCGGTTTTGCGGCCCTGGCCGGTGTCGAAGACCCGGACTCGGGCCGACAGTTTCGGCGGCACGTCGAGCACTGGTTCACCGTCGGCGACCAGGCGCTGGGCGATGTGTCGGCCGATGCCGTAGCAGCCTTCGACGGCCCATACCCGGTTGGTGAAGGCGCGGCCTGCTGCCAGCATCAGCTGATAGCCGGCGGTGTCGGTGCCGAAACGGCCTTGAGTCAGAATCTTCTCTCGTTCGTCGATGGCCTCGATCGTGGCCGACCGCTTGTGCGGATCCATGCCGATCACCACACGACTCATGTGCTGGTTCCTCCCTATGGCTGCTCACATCCTTGATGCCGAACAGGGAGGGCAAAGCTACTTTGAGCTGCACAGACCCCTCTCGAGCCACTCCCCGGGCGGTAGCCGGCGGGCACATGCCAGATGAGAGTCACACCTCGATTCGGGTGGACAGCCGCAAAAGAGAGCGATCCCACCGGCTACCTCGACCCAGCCTGGCCGGGCACAGGTCGTAGATCCAATTAAAGAAGTAGCCGCCGATAGGGCTCGTCGCCGGGATCGGGTCCAGCTCGTCGCCGGTGGCGTTGTCGCTGGTAGCGGATCATCAGCGTGGCATCGCACCGACGCACCTGGAGCTGCGGGTGATTTCTTGCTTGGTGGTGCGGCCGACGAGGACGTCGCGGGGCCATGTCGGCGAGCTGCGCTCCGGCCGGTCTGCCGGGTCGTCGGTCCTCATGCTCCGGGTGCGGTGTAGACGGCTGCGGTAAGGAGCACGCCGCTGATGTCACCGCCAAGGCAGGCGAGGTCTCCTCTCTGTCGTCGAGCTGATCGTTCGGGCGTGAGGCTGGTCGAGCAGCGCTGGGGTTTCACTCCGTTGGGGCAAATGCTGTAGCGGCTCGGTACGTCACGCCTTCCCTGGCGTAGTTAGCTGGGGCCTGTCCCGAGGAAGTGCGCCAGACCGAGTAATAGAGCGACCGCTCCTCCGAACGCGGCGCCGGCGGTCAGGATCGCGTGCGGGACGTCAGCGCCACCGGCAATTGCAAGTAGACCGGCGATGCCGGCGATGAGCGTGGCGATCAAGAGGATGAGCAACATCCATACCCATCGAGGCGTCCCGCCAGGTGGCGTGGCAAAGCTGTTCGTCCGCGCGTCGGTCATGGCGGATTGCGTCCTCTCGGGTGTCTTCGCGAGCAGCCACCGCAGTCGCACGCGGAGCGCCGCCTCGATGCGGGCAGGGCCTGACCGTCACGGCGACGCCTGAATCCCCATCTTCGGTAAAAGAATTCCAGGATGGGTTGAGTCTACGAGGAAGGCACCCCGGAGTCAACTTAGGTGTAGTATCCCCATCATGGGGACGAGCGAAGTTCGCCGCGGCGCCATCGGAGAGCGTGTGCGGGACAGCATCAAGCGCATCCGCCAAGACCGGGGCTTCACCGGTGCCCAGCTGGCGGCGCTTCTTGGCGCCCTGGGGCGGCCAATGCTGGGGACCGCCGTTAACAAGATCGAGACGGGCGCACGCCGTGTCGATGTGGATGACCTCGTTGCGATCGCGTTGGCGCTAAACACCACGCCGAACCGGCTTCTGCTCAATGATCCGGCCGACCGGCGAGACCGGATCGAAATGACGCCCGAGGTCACCGCAGCCGGCTTTCAGGCGTGGGCTTGGGCCAACGGAGTGCAGACTCTTCTGCCTGCCTGCGTGCCGCTGGGTCGAGGGGACGCGACGTTCGAGGATTTACAGCGCGAGTATCTGCGCGACTCTCAGCCGCCGACACATCATCCTGTGCTGGAGGCCATTGATGAGTTGCGGTCCGCGGCCGGCGCCTTCATGGACTGGGCCGATGAGCACGCACGTGAACGGCAGCGGCAACTAGACTCCGGCAAAGCCGATTCCGACGTCCCACTCGATCAGTTGGTCCTCGCAGCCGAAAACCTTCGCCAGCGCCTGAAGCAAGCCGAGGCTGGCGTTGCCCAGCTACTCGACGAGTCGCCTCTCGCGGACCAATCCGGATACGGTACCGCCTTCTTTGCATCTCACGAGGTCCACACTCAGACTCGCCAACGTGTAATGGCCACCAGGGCCCGGCTCGAAGAAGCCGAGGCCGAATACATGCACGCCCAGCACGCGGCCACTTCAGCTGCCGATGCTCTCGCGGCGCACGAGCAGTCCCCCGCGGAGGAAGGCACCAACGACTCCGATGGCCGCCGTCGAGAACTACAGGCCGCGGCCGAGCTACGACAAAGCGTCGAGACGGCGGCCGCCGCCGATGCCCTTGCACGCGCTCACGAAGCGTTCGCACGAGCGCAGCGGGAACTTTTCGAGCTGCGTCGCGTCATGCTGATCCGCAACATGATCCCACCGCAACTTCCCGTAGATCTCGCCTACATCGACACCCTCCGACCCGGCGAGAACTTGACCCAGCAGCTGCAAGAACTGTGGACCAAGGTGAGCGAGTCACGAATGCTCGCCTGGCTCGGCAAACGGACGCCAACTGAGCGCGTCGGTGAAACCTAGAACTCAGTACCGCCAAGAGAGCAGGCACCGGCACAGCTGAGGCATCAAGCTATGACGAGCCACCAAAAAGCAGGCAAACCATCCTCTCGGCTTGCGTGGCCGTTACGCTCGTGAGTGGTGCCAAGCGCACCCACGCGCGGACATGCCGATGAGAATGCGTCGCCTGCGTTGCATCGTCGGAGTATCAGCGCTTCCGGCTTCGGGGTGGGCACGCGCCGAGATGGGCGACTTTGGGAGTCTGATAGCCTCCTCCGCTCTCATCGATCTTGGTGATAGTCGGGGGAGGTTCATCGCCATGGGAAGAAACAAGTGGACGGCGTCGTCAAGGCGTGGTTCTGTCGGCGCGGCACTGGCTCTGCTGGCCGTCGGAGTGTTTACACCGTCGTCAGCGTTCGCGGTATCGTCGGACGGCAGCGGAACTTCAGAAGCGGGCCTGGTCTTCATGTCGCCGGAGGAGTACTCCTCGCGACACGAGGCGGAATTCGGAACGGCTGCACCTGAGAGCGTGACGGGACCGGAGGAGAGCCCGAGTACGGTTGAAGTCTCTGATGCAGAGCCAACTTCTGACGACACCCCTGCAGACGGGCCTGCGCTTGATCCGCCGGGCGGTGGCGGCAGCGCGGCGTGGTATTTCATCCTGTGGAAGTACACGGACAAGAGTGGCGTGTGGGTGCCGATCAGATCGGGCGATAGTAATCTGGGGTATTACCATTACGCTCAGCCGCATAACCTCTATACCCAGGCGCCTTTTCGGGTAATCCCAAACACGACGAAGCCGGCCGTCGATCAAGGGGCCCACATAGAGTACAAGGCGATCCTCGCGAATCCGAACGACCTTAAAGTTAAATTGACCGTTCGCATCGTCGTGCAAGCGGCCAGCAGGAGTGCCTGGGTTCAGCCGGTCGTAGCATTTGATCTTGGTGGTTCGGTGGGACAGGATGCCCGCCGTGCGTGTGATGTTGACGTTGTCGGATCGTGAAGAGATCTCCCGCGGATTGGCGGACGGCTTGGCCTATCGGGAGATCGGCGTGTTGATCGGGCGTGATCCGTCGGTGATCTCCCGCGAGGTTCGCCGTCACGGCGGCCGGGCGGGCTACCGGGCGGTGGCCGCGGACACCGCGGCGGGCGTAGCGCGGGAACGACCGAAGCGGTTCGCGGTCGAACGTTCGGCGCGGCTGCGCGCGGTCGTCTGCGCACAGCTGCGGGCCGGCTGGTCGCCGGCCTCGATCGCGGGCCGGTTGCCGGTCGCGTACCCGGGCGATCAGGCTTGCCGGGTGTCTCACGAAGCGATCTACCAGTGGGTGTACGCCCAGCCGGTGTCCGGCCTGGCCAGGCAGCTGATCAGCCTGCGGACCGGGCGGCAGGCCCGCCGGGGCGGCAGACGCCCACCACCGGCGCCGCGAATCCGCGAGCCTCGTTACATCGACGAACGCCCGAGCGAGGTCGAGGGCCGGGCGGTGCCCGGTCACTGGGAAGGCGACCTCGTCATCGGCAAGGACGGCAAGAGCGCGGTGGCCACGCTGGTCGAGCGCACGTCCCGGTTCCTCATCCTGGTTCCGTTGACCGGGCGTGACTCGTTGACCGTCGGCGACGCTGTCATCGCCGCCACCGGCGGCCTGCCCACCCAGATCCGCCGCTCGCTGACCTGGGACTGCGGCGCGGAGACGGCCCGCCACGCCGGCATCACCGCGACCGGGCTGCCGGTGTTCTTCGCCCACCCGCACTCGCCGTGGGAACGCGGCAGCAACGA
>NZ_DASYTH010000297.1:0-77747 GCF_036002505.1 Actinophytocola sp.
GTAGGCCGTAAGGCCCTGAAGGCCGCCTTCGGGACGTTCATCGTCCCGAAGGCGGCCTTCACGGCATGTCACCCGGATGATGCGCGATGTTGCACCCTTCTTCCCTGCCGGGGCGGCGCCGGGCGTGGTCTGATGGGTGGCGTGACCGCCACCGTGACCGTCATCGGCGTGGACGGGCGCAGCCTGCCGCCGGGGGCCGTGCCGGCGCTGGCCGGTGCGCGGTTGGTGGTGGGGCGGCGGGCGCTGCTGCACACCTACGCGGGTGCCGGGGCGCGGATGGTGGAGCTGGGCGCGGCGGCTGCGATGCCGGTGGCGGCGCTGGACGCGCTGGACGCGTCGGTGCGGGCGGGGGAGCCGGCGGTGGTGCTGGCGTCCGGGGATCCCGGGTTTTTCGGGCTGCTGCGGCAGTTGCGGGAGCGTGGCCTGCCGACCGTGAGCTGGCCGTCGGTTTCCTGCCTGCAGCGGGTGGCCGCGGCCATGGGGCGGCCGTGGGACGACGTGTCGGTGGTGAGCGCGCGGGACTTCGCCGCCGCGGTGAACGTGTGCCGGGCGCGGCGTGCGGTGGCGGTGGTGACCGCGCCGGGATCCGGGCCGGCCGAGCTGGGTGCGGCGCTGGACGGCTGGCGGCGCACGCTGGTCGTGCTGGAGGATCACGGCGGGCCGGGCGAGAAGCTGTCCGTTGTGGACACTGTGGAGGCCGCCGGGCGGGACTGGCAGGAGCCGAACATCGTGCTGTGCCTGGCCGATCCGGAGGGGGTCGGCCGGGACAGCTGGCTGGCCGGGGGCGAGGTGGTGCCGCCGGCTGACGGCTGGGCGCTGCCCGAGGACCGGTTCGCGCACCGGGAGGGGGTCGGCAGCCCGCCGGAGGTGCGCGCACTGGCGCTGGCCAAGCTCGCGCCGCGGCCGGGAACCCTGGTGTGGGACGTGTTCGCCGGCTCCGGCGCGCTGGGCATCGAGGCCGCCCGGCTCGGCGCCGCGGTGCTGGCCGTGGAGAGCGACCAGGGCCTGTGCGTGCGGATCGTGGCCAACGCCAGCGCGCACGGCGTGGACGTCCGGCTGGTCGAGGGCGACCTGCCGGCCGTGCTCGCCGGCCTGCCCGCCCCCGACGCGATCTTCATCGGCACCGCCCGCTCGGACGTGGTGCGCCGCTGCGCCGGCGTCGGCGCCTGCCGGGTGGTGGTCGTCGTGCACGAGTTGGAGGGCCTCGGCCCGGCCCGGGACGCGCTCACCGACAACGGGTACACAGTAGACGGTTGCCAGCTTTCCGCTGCGCCGCTTGAGGGTCTGGCCGGTGGCGGTGCCGCGGTGGGCGCGGCCAACTCGACGTTCCTGCTCTGGGGCGCTCAGCAGCGCGTGTACCTGCCCTGAAGGTGCGGTTGGTCGCATACCGGTCACGATTACGGTTGGGCAACGAGCCCATTGTCGACCTTCAACTGTATGCAGTATGTTCCGGAAAACCTCCAATTGAACCGGGAGGGCTCCATGACTCGTTCCCGTGTTCGAGGCGGCGCCGCTGTTGCCGCCCTGCTGCTGGCGCTGACCGGCTGCGGCAAGATCGATAACCAGCAACAACCGTCCGGCGGCGGCAACAGCGCCGACAACCGGGCGGTCAAGAGCGGCGGCACGCTGCGCATCGCGCTGGACGGCGAGCCGGACAAACTCGACCCGACGCTGGCCCGCACCCTGGTCGGCCGCAACGTGTTCGCCGCGATCTGCGAGAAGCTCTACGACGTCAACGAGAAGCTCGAGGTCGTCCCGCAGCTGGCCGCGGCGATGCCCGAGGTGTCGTCCGACGGCAAGACCGTGACGATCAAGCTGCGTACCGGGCTGCGGTTCTCCGACGGCACCACGCTGGACGCGGCCGCGGTGAAGACGTCGCTGGACCGGCACCGCACGCTCGACGGCTCGCAGCGCAAGAGCGAGCTGGCCAACGTCAAGGATGTCACCGTGACCGACCCGGCGACGGTGACGCTCGGCCTCGCCCAGCCGTTCGCGCCGCTGGCCGCCGTGCTCGCCGACCGCGCCGGGATGATCATGTCGCCGGCCGTGCTGACGGCTAAGGGTGCCGACTTCGGCACCGCGCCGTCCTGCGTCGGGCCGTTCAAGTTCGCCACCCGGGTCGCCCAGGACCGGATCGAGGTGGTCAAGGACCCGAACTACTACGACGCGGCCAAGGTCAAGCTGGACAAGGTGATCTACCGGTCCATCCCGGATGCCAACACCCGGTTCAACAACCTGCGCTCGGGCGACATCGACGTGGTGTTCAACGTGAGCCCGATCAACGTCGACGAGCTCAAGGGCATGAGCAACCTGCGCCTGATCAGCACGGAGTCCCTTGGCTACCAAGGCATCACGGTCAACATCGGGAACGTCGCCGGGGTCGGCAAGGCACCCGGGACGCTCGCCGCACCCTTTGCCGGGCCGTTCGCCACCGAAGCCAAGGTGCGCCGGGCGTTCATGCTGACCATCGACCGGGATTCGCTCAACCGCACGGTGTTCCGCGGTCAGTATGCCCCGGCGTGCGGCCCGGTCAGCCCGGCCAGCCAGCTCTCCTCGGACGCCGCGCAGGCCTGCCCGAAGCATGACGTCGCCGAGGCGAAGAAGCTGCTCGGCGAGGCCGGGGTGCAGACTCCGGTCAAGGTCAGCCTGACCGTGGTCAACGACCCGGACAACCGGCGGATCGGCGAGGCGGTCAAGTCCATGGCCGCCGAGGGCGGATTCGACGTGCAGCTCGAGCCGACCGAGTTCGCCAGCTCCCTCGACCTCACCGACGCCGGCAAGTACCAGCTGTACCGGATCGGCTGGTCCGGCCGGGTCGACGCGGACGGCAACATCACGCCGTTCGTGCAGACCAAGGGCTCGCAGAACGTCGCCGGCTACTCCGACGCGGAGATCGACCAGTGGCTCAACGACGCGCGCTCCACGCAGGACCTGACGAAGCGCAAGGAGCTGTACGGGAAGGTGGTCGGCAAGCTGCAGCAGGACGCCCCGCTGATCTACCTGTACCGGCAGAAGAACCTCACCGGCGTGACCAGCAAAGCCGGTCAGGTCAAGGAGTTCGGTGACGGCATCATCCGGGTCACCACGGCCGGTTTCGTCGAGTGAATCGGTACCTGGCGCGGCGCCTCGTCGAGTCGATCATCACGTTGTTTTTGGCAACCGTGGTGGTGTTCCTCGGAATCCGGGCGCTGCCCGGGGACCCGGCGCGGGTGCTGGCCGGTGAGGAGAGCGACCCGCAGGCGATCGCCGAGGTACGCGCCTCCTATGGTCTGGACCAGCCGCTGCCGGTGCAGTACGTGCGGTACCTCGGCAAGGCGTTCACCGGGGATCTCGGCACGTCGGTGCGCACCGGGCTGCCGGTCACCGAGATCATCGCCGGCGCCCTGCCGGTGACGCTGGAGCTGGCGTTCCTGGCCATGCTCGTCGCGATCCTGATCGGCCTGTCCACCGGCGTGATCGCCGCGGTGCGCCGGCGCGGGCCACTGGAGTGGGCGTCGAACTCGGTTGCCCTGCTCGGACTGTCCATTCCGAACTTCTGGTTCGGGCAGATGGGCATCCTGCTGTTCGCGGTGCTCCTCGGCGTGCTGCCGGCGTCGGGTTTCGTGCCGTTCCTGGACGACCCGGTGGAGAACCTGCGGCGCATGATCATGCCGGCGGTCGTGCTCGGTTCGGCGATCGCCGCGGTGATCATGCGGCAGACCCGGTCGGCCATGCTGGAGTCGCTCACCGCGGACTTCGTGCGCACCGCCCGGGCCAAGGGGTTGCCGCGGCACCAGGTGATCCTCGGCCACGCACTGCGCAACAGCCTGATCGTGGTCACCACCGTGGTGGGGCTGCAGCTCGGCATCCTCATCTCCGGCGCGGTGGTCACCGAGTCGATCTTCGTGCTGCCCGGCTTCGGCCGGCTCACCCTTGACGCCGTGTTCACCAGGGACTACCCCTTGATGCAGGGGGTCGTGCTGATCACGGCGACCGCGTACATCGTACTGAACCTGCTCGTCGACCTGCTGTACTCGGTCATCGACCCGCGGATCCGGGTGGGAGGTGCGGCGCTGTGAGCGAGCTTGCGAGCGAACCATCAGGCAGGGCGCGGCGGCACCGAGCTTGCGAGGTGACGCTGTGACGGCCGTCGTCGACGCACCCGTGGTAAAGGAACCGCGGCTGACCCGGCGCCGGGCGCTGCGCCGCGTGCTGCGCAACCCGCTGGCCATGGTCGGGCTCAGCGTGGTGCTGCTGGCCGTGCTGCTCGCCATTCTCGCCCCGCTCATCGCGCCCTTCCCTTACGAGGCAACGGATTTCACCGCGCCCGCGCCGCAACCGCCGTCCGGGCACCACTGGCTGGGCACCGACGAGCTCGGCCGTGACCAGTTCTCCCGCGTGCTGTTCGGGTTGCGCGCGTCGGTCGTGGTCGGCGCGCTGGCGGTGCTGCTGTCCGTGATCGTCGGTGTCCCGCTGGGGCTGCTGGCCGGGTTCTACGGCTGGCTGGACCCGATCGTGTCCCGGCTCACCGACCTGCTGCTGGCCTTCCCGTTCCTGATCCTGGCGGTGGGGCTCGCCGTGATCCTCGGCCCGTCGCTGTTCACCGCGGTGGTCGCGATCGGGGTGGGGCAGATCCCCGGCATGATCCGGGTGACCCGCGGGGAGACACTCCGGTTGCGTGGCATGGACTACGTGGGCGCGGCGTTCGCCAACGGCGCCGGCGACCTGACCGTGCTCGGCCGGCACATCCTGCCCAACGCGGTGAACGCGATCCTGGTCCAGGCCACCGTGTACGTGCCGGCCGCGATCATCGGCGAGGCGGTGCTTTCCTTCCTGGGCCTCGGGGTTCGCCCGCCCACCCCGTCACTCGGCGTGATGCTGGCCAGTGCGCAGCCGTTCTACCACGACGGCCCGTGGATGGCGGTGTTCCCCGGCCTGGTGATCGTCGTTTTGACGCTGGCGCTGAACCTGCTCGGCGACGGCCTGCGGGATGCGCTGGACCCCAAGGAAAGCGGTCGGGCATGAAGCTTGCGGAATGCCGGGCGAGGGAGTTGGCCCACCGCGACGAGGGGGGCCCGAGGAACTGGGGTCTGGGGGCCTGCCCCCAGTGGAGCGCTGTCTGCCCGAGGAGCGGTCCGGTGACCCACCACCCAAGGAGACCCAAGACCATGGCCAACACTCCCGAGTTGACGGGCACTGCCTCGTGACGCTGCTGGAGGTGTCCGACCTCACCGTCGCGTTCCACACCGAGGACGGGCCGGTGCTCGCGGTGGACTCGGCGTCGTTCACCATGGCGGAGCGGGAAGTCCTGGCGCTGGTCGGCGAGTCCGGGTGCGGCAAGAGCGTGACCTCGATGGCGCTGACCGGGTTGCTGCCGGCCAACGCCGAAGTGTCCGGCTCGGTGCGTTTCGCCGAGCGGGAACTCGTCGGCCTGCCGGAGAACCGGCTCTCCGGGGTACGCGGGCGGGACGTCGCCTACGTCTTCCAGGAACCGATGACCTCGCTGAATCCGGTGCTCACCGTGGGGCGGCAGATCCGTGAGGTGTTGTACCGGCACCAGCGGATGGCGCGGTCCGCGGCCTCCCGGCGGGCGCTGGAACTGCTGAACCAGGTGGGAATTCCGGAGCCGGAGCGGCGGCTGGGGGAGTACCCGCATCAGCTTTCCGGCGGCATGCGGCAGCGCGTGATGATCGCGATGGCGCTGGCCTGCCGGCCCCGGCTACTGGTGGCCGACGAGCCGACGACCGCGCTGGACGTGACGATCCAGGCCGGGATCCTCGACCTGCTGCGGACGCTGAGTGCCGAGATCGGCACCGCGGTTCTGCTGATCACGCACGACCTCGGGGTGGTCGCCGACATCGCCGACCGCGTGGTGGTGATGTACGCCGGGCGCACCATCGAAGAGTCCACAGTAGATGGACTGTTCGCAAGCCCGTCCCATCCGTACACTCGCGGGCTGCTCGACGCGGTGCCCAACCCGGCCCGGCGCACCGACGGCGGGCTGCGCGAGATCCCAGGCCTGGTACCGGTTCTGTCGTCCTCTTCGGACTCCTGCACGTTCGCCGACCGGTGCGCTCACACCGACGATCTCTGCCGGAGCAGCCGTCCACCGTTTGAACCCGGACCCGCCGGTCATCCGGTCGCCTGCTGGCATCCAGTGTCTACTGTGGATGCTTCACCGGAGCTGTGGCGGGCCGGCGCCTGATGAGCGGGCCGGCGGTGTCTGGACTGACGAGCAGCGCAGGGTGCGAGGAGGAGGGGGCGGGTCCCCGCAGGGGGTCGGTATCAACACCGGCGACCGAGCAGCGCAGGAGGGAAGACACCGCGTCACGGCCCGCTCCCGCGAGCGGAGCGAGCCAAATGTCACTGCCCGCTCACGCGAGCGGAGCGAGCCGATTGGACACAGCATGAGCGGGCCGGTGTTGGAGCTCGTGGACCTGGTGAAGCATTTCGGCACCGGTTCGTCTGCGGTGCGCGCGGTCGACGGGGTGAGCTTGACGCTCTCACCCGGCGAGGTCGTCGGCCTGGTCGGTGAGTCCGGCAGCGGCAAGACGACCCTGGGTCGCTGCGTGGTGCGGCTGGTGCCGGTGACGTCCGGCCAGGTGGTCATGCGCGGTGTGGACATCGCCGGGCTGCCGCGTCGCAAACTGCGCGGGTTGCGCCGGCACTTCAACATCGTGTTCCAGGACCCGTCCTCCTCGTTGAACCCGCGCATGACCGTCGCCGACATCGTGTGCGAACCCTTGCGGCTGCACCGGATCGCCGACTCCGCCGGCCGCCGGGCCCGGCTCACCGAGCTGCTCGACCAGGTCGGCCTGCGCCCCGAAGTCGCCCGCCGCTACCCGCACGAGCTCTCCGGCGGCCAGCGCCAGCGCGTCAGCCTCGCCCGTGCCCTTTCCGCCGGGCCGGCCTTGCTGGTGGCCGACGAGCCGACCTCCGCCCTCGACGTCTCCGTCCAGGCCTCGGTCCTCAACCTGATCGCCCGCCTCCAGGCCGACCTCGGTTTCGCCTGCCTCTTCATCACCCACGACCTCGCCGCCGTCGAGTTCCTCGCCCAGCGGATCGCCGTGATGTACCTGGGAAAGCTCGTCGAGGTCGCCGAACGCGCCGAGCTTTTCGCCACCCCGCGCCACCCCTACACCCAGGCGCTGCTGTCGGCCGCCCCCATCCCCGATCCCCGCCTACAACGCACCCGGCAGCGAATCGTGCTGTCCGGCGATGTCCCCAGCCCGGTCCACCCCCCGCCCGGCTGCCGCTTCCACACCCGCTGCCCGGTCGCCGAAATCCGTTGCCGCACCGAAGAACCCCCATTGCGCCCGGTCGGCCCGGACGGCGCACTCGTCGCCTGCCACCTGGTTACCGACGCCGGCCTCGGCCCGCGCCTGGTCCAACCGGCCGTGGTCTGACCGGTGTCACGGTACGGTGTGGCCATGAACGGGCCGCTCCGGTCGTTCTTCCTTGACCTGGGGCTCATTCGGCGCGCGCTGCAGCGGGAGATCCAGCTTGCCGAGGACCGGGTGTCGCGGGAGGCCGAGGAGGCCCTCGACCGCGCCCGCGAGCGCCACCGGAAAGCCCTGCGCGAGCGCGCGGACCAGAACACCGAACTCCAGGGCCACAACGACGAGCTGCGCCAACGCATCACCGACCTCGAAACCACCGCTCACGACCTCCGCAAGGAGCTGGTCGCGGAGCGGCACAGCGGACACCGAAGACAGCGCGAACACGAGGCTGAGCAAGAACATCGGCGCGAGCTCGACCAGGACACCACCTCGGATCTGTTCTGCTGCCTGACCTGTACGTCGTTATGGCTGCTGAGCGCCCGCACCGACAACAGCTGCACGGTCCGCCGCCCGGTCGGCGACGGCTGCGACACCTGCAACGAGACGCCCCTGCACTGGTTGTGGGCGGCCCGAACCAGCGGCGCCAAGTCGGCTGCCGCCACCAAGGTCGCCCGCCCGTCCCGCGGCGCCCCCGGCCCGATGATGATTCTCCCGCTCCCCGGCGACCGCCCCGTCCGCACCGAGATCGGCGTCCGCCTGGCGACCGCGCTCCGCGACAACGACCAGGACGCCGCCATCACCGCGCTCGCCGGCGAACTCGCCCGCCACCCGGCCGAACCACCTCACACCTGCGCCACCCTCAATGCCATCGCCATCGGCCTCGACCGGATCCCGGACTCGATCCGCACCGGCGTCGTCTGGTGCACCACCGACATCACCGGTTCGCCCGAGAATGTCGCCAACGTCCTCACCGAAATCGCCACCCGCACAGCCGCACCGTCCAAAGACGTCGCCCGCGCCGCCCGCGTCGTCGGCCTCGTCTCCTGCGCCGCCGGTAACCGTTTAGGCGAATGCCACTGCGCCCGCCAACTCGTCACCGGGGACAAACTCAAAAGAATGGTCGACGACCTCATCGACGCCCGCTCACCCGGATACGGCGGCTGGTTCGACTCATCCGACGAAGACCAATAGCGCGAGCCCGGGTCCCGTCATCCGGCGGGCACGTTCCCGGGCTCACTTCCGGCCACCTCCGCAGACCGACCGGCTTCGCTGCAGAGGGTACTGGATCGAGCACTGTCGGTCCTCCCGGTTACCGTCCACTCGTGACTGAGCGGATCATGGCGCACGTCGACGAGGCCGGGGCCAATCTCCCCGGCGGGCATCGGCTGTACGTGCTTGCCGCCGTGATCAGCTCACCGTGTGATCACGCTCGCGTGATCGATGCGATGACTGCTCTGCAGATTCGGAAACTCCCGCTGCACTTTCATCCCGAAGGTCCGGAGCGCCGGGTGACTATTGCCAAGGCCCTTGCAGATTTGCCGTTTCACGGCGCGATCGTGCTGGCGACCAGAAGCACGAACACTGGCCAGGAACGGGCTCGAGCTCGCCTGATGGCGGCGTTGCTGCCGCGTCTTGAACATGTCGAGCGGGTCAGCCAGGTCATCGTGGAGAGCCGAGCCGGCGGCGATCGCCACGACCGTCGGATTCGGGAGCAACTGCGTCGCTCTCGCCTGATCACTGCAGCGCTCGTGCTGGATCATGCGGGCAAGTCTGAACCGTTGCTCTGGCCTGCCGACTTTTGTAGCTTCCTCCTACGTTGCCGCGCACCACCGCAGCGAACGCGCACCATGGGATGTCTTCAACCGCAGCCATCCGATTGATGTCATCGAGATTCCCCAGACATGACGCGAGCCGGAGGTCCCGTCATCCGGCGGGCACGTTCTCCGGCTCACTTCCGGCCGCATCCGCGGATCGACCGGCTTCGTACGCAACTGTACCGCACCCGTCCGCTGGGGTGCTCGTCAATCCTCCTTCTTGGCGCGGCTGGGGGCGACGCGGGGGGGTTCGTTGGGCATCTTGGGGTAGACGGGGGGCCAGGGGGCGTCCATGAGGCCGGCGGACATGTCGCGGTCGTGGAGGGCGAGGAGGGGGTCGAGGTTCTGGGGCTTGGTGTACATCTCCGACCAGGGGTTGCCGGCGGCGGCGACGCGGGCGGGGACGGTGGCGAGGGTGAGCTCGCGGGGGACGATCTGGTCTAGTTCGGACCAGGAGAAGGGGGCGGAGACCTGGGCGTGGCGATTGGCGCGGACGGACCAGGCGCCGAAGACGGTGCGGTGCGGGGCGTTCTGGTTGTAGTCGATGAAGACGCGGGCGCCGCGTTCTTCTTTCCACCAGGCGGCGGTGATCAGGTCGGGGCGGCGGCGCTCGAGCTCGCGGGCGGCGGCGACGGCGGCGGAGCGGACCTGGTAAGGGTCCCAGCGGGGTTCGAGGCGGGCGTAGATGTGGATGCCGCGGTTGCCGGTGGTCTTGGGGTAGCTGTCGATGCCGAGCTCGTCGAAGAGGGTTTTGGTTTCGACGGCGGCTTCCTGGATCATGCTGAACGTGACGCCGGGGCTGGGGTCGAGGTCCATGCGGAGCTCGTCGCAGTGCGCAGGGTCGGCGGCGGTGTTCGGCCAGACGTGGAAGCCGAGGCAGCCCATGTTCACCGCCCAGAGCACGTGGGCGAGGTCGACGGCGACGAGGGCGTCGGAGGTCGTTCCGTTCGGAGTGGACACCACGGTGGTGGTGATCCAGGGGTCGGATTTGGTTGGGGCGACGCGCTTCTGGAAGAACGACGGGCCGGTGGCGCCGCTGGGGAAGCGTTGCAGCAGCACCGGGCGCCCGCCCATGGCGGCCATCAGCGGCTCGGCGACGGCCAGGTAGTAGCGGGCGAGGTCCAACTTGGTGTCCCCGCGCTCGGGGAAGAACACGCGGTTCGGGCTGGTGATCCGCACCTGCCGGCCGGCAACTTCGAGCACCTCGGCGTCGTCATCCTTGGCCACCGGACGACCGTACCCGGGTGATCAGGGTTTGCGCGCCACCGCGGCGTAGAAGCCATCATCCTCCGGGTTGACGGCAACGTCCTCGGGGCGTTCCGGGCGCCATTGCGAGGTGGTCACGAGACCGGGCTCGACCAGTTCGAAGTCGCCGAACAGGGCCATCACCTCGGCGCGGTTGCGGGGGTACACGCCGATGTGACCCTTACGGGCCAGCTCCCGGACCGCCAGCGTGCGGGCGGTGGCGTAGTCGTCGGTGGTGTGGGTGATCGCCAGGTAGCTGCCGGGTGTGACCGCGTCGCGGTAGCGGGCGAACACACCGACCGGGTCGCGCTGGGGCGAAAGGTGATGGCCGATGGTGATCGCGAGGATCCCGATCGGCTCGCGGAAGTCCAGCGTGCGGCGGGTCTGTGGGGCATGCAGCACGATGTCGGGTTCGGTGATGTCAGCCTGGAGGATGACCGCGCGGTCGTTCCCCTCGAGGACGAGCTCGCTGTGCGCGACCGCCACGGGCTCGTAGTCGACGTACACCACGCGGCACTCGGGGTCGGCCTGCTGGGCGATCTCGTGCACGTTGCCGACGGTGGGGATGCCGGAGCCCAGGTCGAGGAACTGGCGGATGCCGGACTCGATCAGGAACAGCACCACACGGCGCAGGAACGCCCGGTTCATGATCGCGAAACGGCGCATCTCGGGCTGCGCGGCCAGCATCTTGTCCACGAGCAGACGGTCGGCCTCCAGGTTGTGGCCGCCGCCGAGGATGTAGTCGTACATCCGCGCCGTGCTGGGCTGGCCGATGTCGACCGTTTCCGGGATCCAGCCCGTCTGCCCTGTCACCACTCACCTCGATCTTCCCCTGGTGGCGGGAACAGTACTGAGCGCATACCGGTAACCGGGATGGGCTTCACTCGGATGGCCTAGCCTGTAGAACACCTGTTCGAGACTTGGCTAGGCTGGCGCGGTGCATGCTGAGGGAGGGAGCCTGGTGATCAAGACTTATCAGCCCTGGCCGGCGCCGGTGTTGGCGGCGTGTTTCCGGGACCCGGGGGTGTTGCCGGAGATCGACCGGTGGGTGGCGACTCTGCGTGATCAGGGTCGGGTTCCGGCCGAGGTGGACTTCACCGTTCGGCGGAACGGCGCCACGCTGGTGGGTGTTCTCCGCGACCGGACCGGGGAGCACGAACTGCCGCCCGGCGGCTTCCTCGTGCTCGGCGGGGGTGGGCTGCGGGTGCTTGACGAGCGCTCGTTCTTCCGGCACTACCGGGATCCGGACGCCTGAGCGTCGAACTCGGTTGCGTGAGCGTCGGACTCGCGGGAGTTTGATCGTCCTATTGTCACAGTTTCGTCTCGAGTTGGTGATCGACATCCGGTCAGAGGGCCTACCGCGGGGGTCGAAAGGGGTGCGACACGCCGGCTACGCAGGGCAGATGTTGTGAGACCCGACCCGGTGAAAGTTAACCCACAGGGGTGAGTACTCTTCGGCAAATCATCGCCGGTTGGTGACTCCCTGCCAGGTCACCAGCGCCAGCCGTAACCGTTGGGATCGCAGCAGTCCTGGAGGATTTCATGGCCCTCACCCCGTCCCTCGCCAGGAGAGCACTCGCCGTCGGCGCAGCCGCCACAGTCGCCCTCGTCGCGCTTGCCGTGCCGGCGAGCGCGCACCGAGGGAAGCCGGTTGCCAGCTGCGACAAGGAGACCGGGAAGACCACCCTCACGGTCAACCTCGTCGACTACAACCCCAACAAGCCGGGTGACGAGAGCAAGGCCCCGAACACGATCAAGATCATCGATGGCGACCAGGTCCTGCTGGCCCTCACCCACTTCGGCGGCAAGTACCCGCGTCCCGACACGGACGACAAGAGTTCGTTCGTGTTGCCCGGCGACGTCGAGCACAACTTCACCGTCGTGGTCACGGCGTGGGACGACGAGGACCTGAAGGACGACGAGTGGTCGTTCACCTGGAAGGACAAGGTCGAGGCCTGCGTCGAGAAGGAGCAGCCGCCGTCGTCCGTGTCCAGCCCGCCGAGCTCGCCGAGCAGCCCGCCGTCGAGCGCGCCGACCACGACGACGACCGCCCCGGCCGTGGTCGCCTCCACCGCGCTGGCCGACACCGGCGCGAGCATCGGGTTGCCGCTGGCCATCGGCGCGCTGCTGCTGATCGGTGGCGTGGGCATGTTGATCCTGGTGCGCCGCCGCCGCAAGATCTGATCCCTTCTTAAGGCACCGACCGCGCCGCGGGGTGAGCTTCGGCCACTCCGCGGCGCTGTCGTGTCCACCGCGTTAGGTTGCAGCCGTGCGAAAGAACATCCTGATCACCGGGGCGAGCGCGGGGCTCGGCGCGGAGATGGCCCGGCAGTTCGCCGCCCTGGGCCGCAACCTCGCCCTGTGCGCCCGGCGCACCGACCGGCTCGACCGGTTGCGCGGCGAGCTGACCGCGGCGCACCCGGGCCTCACGGTCGCGGTCCGGCGCCTCGACGTGACAGACCATGACGCGGTCTTCACCGTGTTCCGGGAGCTCGACGAGGAGCTCGGCGGGCTCGACCGGGTCATCGTGAACGCCGGGATCGGCAAGGGCCAACCGGTCGGCACCGGTCATTTCCCGGCCAACCTGCACACGGCGGAGACCAACTTCGTCGCCGCGCTCGCCCAGTGCGAGGCGGCCATGGAGCTGTTCCGCGAGCGCGGCGCCGGCCACCTGGTGGTGATCTCCTCGGTGAGCGCCCTGCGCGGGCTGCCGGGCGCCGTGACCACCTACGCCGCGACCAAGGCCGGGGTGTCCGCGCTGGCCGAGGGAATCCGGGCGGACACGCTGCGCACACCGATCCGGGTGAGCGCGATCCTGCCCGGTTACATCCGCTCCGAGATGAACCCTGAGCCGCACGCGCCAATGATCGTCAGCACCGAGAAGGGTGTTCGGGCGATGGTTCGGGCCATCGAGCGCGAGGTGCCCAGCGCCTGCGTGCCGCCTTGGCCGTGGCGATTGATCGGTGCCGCGATGCGGGTCGCGCCGCTGCGCTTGATCGCCCGTTTCCTCTAGGTCACCGGCCGGGGGAGCCCACAACGTGGACTCCACTGTCTATAGTGGACAGTCGCCTTCCGTTGTGCCGCAATCTGTTCCAATGTGGGTGGAATGGTGATGTAACCGGTTACAAAGCGCAGGCCAAGGTTTGACCATGAGAGCGTTGTCCGATTAGGCATGCCGGTGCCGACTAATTCGACGTTCTCCGGAGCTCCCTTTCGCGTCACGGATAGACCCGGTTTCCGATGCTTTAGTGCGACTATTTTCGGTACCGCTGGAGAATCGTGTGGACCGTGGTTCTACTTCGAGCGTGCTGAGTTGTCGGGACCCCCGGCGGGTGTTGCGGACGTGCCGTGGAGGTCAGCCCGCCCAGCCGTGGTCGAGGCCGGATCGGGAGGGCGTTTCGAGCCGGCAAAGCCTCTGTACAGGCCGTGTTAACCCAGTTACCATCCGGTCTGGGAGCGCTCCCAGAAGGGGGCAGCTGACCGCTGTCCGACATTGGCGTCGAGAGGACGATCCCCGATGAGAATCCCTGCACAGCCACCACCAGACCGGAAACGCCGAGGTCGCGCGTTCGCGGTCGCCGGCGCGACGGTCGTGCTGGCGGCCGCCACGATCACCTTGGCTAGTACCGGCCCGGCCGGTGCCGCCCCGGCATGTTCGGTGACCTATACGATCCAGAGCGACTGGGGTGCCGGGTTCGTCGCGAACCTGCACTTGGCCAACTCGGGTGATGCGACGAGCAGTTGGCGAGTCACCTTCACGTTCCCGGGCAACCAGCAGATCCAGATGCCGGGCTGGGGCGCGAACTGGTCCCAGACGGGCCAGAGCGTGGCGGCGACGAACATGTCCTGGAACGGTGCCCTCGGCAACGGGGCGTCCACCGACTTCGGTTTTCAGGCCGCCTACAGCGGAACCAACGCCAGACCGTCCAATGTCGCGGTGACGTGTACCCCCGCCGGCGGCGGAACGACCACCACGACGCCGACCACCACGACCACGACGAGGACCACGACGTCGACCACCACGACGACGTCGACCACCACCTCGTCGACGACGACCACCACCACCGGCCCACCCCCGCCGGGCAAGGTGGACAACCCGTTCGCGGGCGCCCGGGGCTACGTCAACCCGGACTGGGCCGCCAACGCCAACAGCGTCGCGGGCGGCAACCGGATCTCCAACCAGTCGACCGCCGTGTGGATGGACCGGATCGCGGCGATCGCCGGCACGACGACGTCCCGCGGCCTGGTCGGTCACCTCGACGAGGCGGTGCGGCAGGCGGGCAGCAACCCGCTGACGATCCAGATAGTGATCTACGACCTGCCCGGTCGGGACTGCGCGGCGCTGGCTTCCAACGGTGAGCTCGGCCCGACCGACATCGCCCGGTACGAGCACGACTACGTCGACGTGATCGCGGGCATCATGGCCCGCCCGGCGTACCGCAACCTGCGGATCGTCGCGATCATCGAGCCGGACTCGCTGCCGAACATGGTCACCAACGCCGACGGGCAGGCGGGCGCGACCCCGCAGTGCGCCACGATGAAGCAGAACGGCAACTACGTCACCGGTGTCGGGTACGCGCTGCACACGCTGAACGCGGTCGGCAACGTGTACAACTACATCGACGTCGGCCACCACGCCTGGTTGGGCTGGGACTCGAACTTCAACCCGGCCATCGACGAGTTCAAGCTGGCGGCCACCTCGGCCGGCGCCACCGTCGACGACGTGTGGGGCTTCATCACCAACCTGGCCAACTACGGGGCCACCACCGAGCCGAACTTCACGATCAACAGCTCGGTGAACGGCACGTCGGTGCGCCAGGCGCACTGGATCGACTTCAACAACTTTGTCGACGAGCAGTCCTGGGCTGTGGGATTCCGAAACGGGCTGATCAGCCGGGGCGGTTTCCGGTCCAACATCGGCATGCTGATCGACACCTCCCGCAACGGGTGGGGCGGCTCCGCCCGTCCGGCCGGTCCCGGCCCGACCACCAGCGTCGACACGTTCGTCGACGGTGGCCGGATCGACCGCCGCATCCACGCCGGCAACTGGTGCAACCAGGCCGGTGCAGGTCTGGGCGCGCGGCCGACCGCGGCCCCGGCGGCCGGGATCGACGCCTACGTCTGGGTCAAGCCGCCGGGTGAGTCCGATGGTTCCAGCACGGCGATCCCGAACGACGAGGGCAAGGGCTTTGACCGGATGTGCGACCCCACGTACACCGGCAACGCGCGCAACGGCAACAGCATGTCCGGCGCGCTGCCCGACTCGCCGCTGGCCGGGCGCTTCTTCCCGGCGCAGTTCCAGCAGCTGATGCAGAACGCTTTCCCGGCACTGTAAGGGAAAGTAGTTAGACCTGAGGGCCGCCCGCATCATCCCGGAGGGTGCGGGCGGCCTTCAGCCTGCCCAGGGCACGGAACACACCTACGCCAAGCCGGAACACACCTACGCGAAGCCGTAACACACCCACGCCAAGCCGTGACACGGCTACGCGAAGCCGGGACACGCGGTGTGGTGGTGGCGGCCCGGGCGTGTCCCGCTTTCCGGTAGGCATGTTCCGGGTCTGCGTAGGCGTGTTCGGCTTTGGCGTAGGCATGTTCGGCGTTGACGTAGGTGTGTTCCGCTTTCCGGGGCTGGCAAGCCGAAGGCCGCCCTCGCGGTGGCGGGGGCGGCCTTCGGGTGGGGCGAGGCGGGATCAGCCGCCGTGGTGGTGTGCGACGGACTGCACGTCACCGTTCTGGTGGTTGAAGTGCTGGAACAGGGTGGGGAGGGCCTTCAGCCGCAGGAAGAGGTTGCTGATGAAGGTGGTTGGGGTTGCTGAGGTGGAGCTGGCACCGGTGGGGGTTTGACATGCCGTGATGTTCGTCGGCGGGTTGTTGGTGCCGTCATGGGAGCCCTGGAAGCCGAAGGTCACCGACTTGCCGGGGTCGATGTGCAGGTTGTATCTCGCGTTGTTGGCGGTGACGTTCTGGGCGGTCTGCGCGATGTCGGAGTCCCAGAACTGGGTGACCCGCTGGTTGTTCGGGAACGTCCAGCGGACGGTCCAGCCGTTGACCGGGTTGGTGCCGGTGTTGGTCACCGTCACGTTGGCGTTGAAGCCGACGTTCCAGCTGGCCGTGATCGTGTAGGTGGCCGAGCAGCTGACCGGCGGCGGCGGGGGCGGTGGCGGCGGGGGCGGCGGCGCGCCCGCACCGAACCAGACGTCCGAGCAGTTGTAGAACGCCTCCGGGCTGTCCGAGCGCTGCATGATCGTGTAGATGATGTGGCGGCCGGACTTGTTGGCCGGCAAGGTAACCGGCCAGGTGTACTCGCGACCGAGCGGGCCGCTGCCGTCGAGCGGCGGGTTGGTCACCGAGTTGAACGGCGTGGCCTCCAGATCAGACCACTTGAGTGGCAGATCGGGGTTCCAGCCGTCCCGGGTCACGAAGCTCTGCCAGGTGCCGGGGTGCGGCGCCCAGGCGTTGTAGCGGAACGTGACGTTGGCACCGGGTTGCATTCCGGTGGTCGGGAAGTCCTGCCGGCCGGCCCGGAACTTGATGAACGCATCCTGCGGTCCGCAGAGGTTACCGTCCGGAACGATCGTCCGGTGGTTGCCGCCGGCGTTGCTGAGCAGGTTGCCGAACCAGTTCCAGAACGCGAAGTGGTCCTGCGGACCGTTGAGCCAGGCGTCCTGGCAGGCCGGGTTCGTCGGGAACAGATCCCCTCCGTTTCCGCCGTTCAGGCCGTCGACGTAGCACGCGTACGTGCGGGAAGGGGGGAAAACCGTGGAACCGTGCGCGAACGCGACGGGCCCGGGCAACACCACCAGCAGGGCGCCGGTGAGGGCGGCGGTCATGGCGCCCACCCCCACCTTGTGGAGTGCTCTCATGTGGCCCACCGTCTCCTTTCAGTTACCGAAAGCGATTGGGAGCGCTCCCAGGATCAAGCGTGTAACGTCCGTGTGTCAACGGCAGGTGTCTCAAGTTGCGTATCAATGTCGTGCGGCAGTCATCTTGGGCACGGTGAAACATTGACACCTCAGGTGATCACCTGGTAACAACTTGTTTACGGATTTCTGGGAGCGCTCCCAGAATGTCGCTCGCGACCCATGCGGCCACCCGGACGCGGCCTGACCACCTGGAGTACCCAATGAGACGACTAAACCGGCTGGGAGCGCTCCCAAGCGCGATCCTGGCCATCAGCGTCGCGGCCACACCCTTGGCCGTGGCCGCGGACGTATCGCCACAAGCCATCGCCTGCTCGGTCGACTACACGATCCAGAACGACTGGGGCGCGGGCTTCGTCACGAACATCCGGCTCACCAACCGCGGTGACGCCCTCAACGGGTGGTCACTCACCTTTACGTTCCCGGGCAACCAGCGGATTCAGATGCCCGGGTGGAGCGCGAACTGGACCCAGGCGGCCGGCAGCGCCAACGTCACGGCGACGAACCTGAGCTGGAACGGGAACCTGGCCAACGGTCAGTTCACCGAGTTCGGGTTCCAGGCCACCAACAGCGGCACCAACGCGAAGCCGACGAACTTCGCCGTCAACGGCACCGTCTGCGGTGGCGGTGTCAACCAGCCGCCGACCGTGTCGCTGACCTCGCCGGCCTCCGGCGCCAGCTTCACCGCGGGCAGCAACATCCCGCTGGCCGCCACCGCCGCCGACACCGACGGCACCGTGGCGAAGGTGGACTTCTTCGCCAACAACGGCGGCTCCGACGTCCTGGTCGGCACCGACAACTCCAGCCCGTACGCGGCCACCTGGCAGAACGTGGCCGCCGGCAACTACGTGCTGACGGCCCGGGCCACCGACAACGCGGGCGCGGTCGGCGCCTCGACACCGGTGGACATCACGGTGCGGCCGAACACCGGACCGGCCGTCGTCGCGGCACCCGCGGCGATCAACGTCCCGGAGAACGGCACGGCCACCGTGGCCCTGCGGCTGTCCCAGCAGCCGACCGGCACGGTCACCGTGAACACCGCCAAGACCTCCGGTGACGCCGACCTGACGGTGTCCGCGGGGGCCGCGCTGACGTTCAACGCCACCACCTGGAACACCCCGCAGAACGTGACGCTGCGGGCGGCCGAGGACACCGACAGCGCCAACGGCGTGGCCACGTTCTCCGCCACCGCGACCGGGCACACGGCGGCCACCATCACGGCCACCGAGACGGACAACGACCTGTCCGACATGGCCCAGCGGTTCATGACGCAGTACAACAAGATCATGGCCACGGGTGCCGGGTACTTCAGCAGCCACACGCCGAAGATCCCGTACCACTCGATCGAGACGCTGATCGTCGAGGCGCCGGACTACGGCCACGTCACCACGTCCGAGGCGTACAGCTACTGGCTCTGGCTCGAGGCCGCGTACGGCCAGGCCACCCAGGACTGGAGCCGGTTCAACACGGCCTGGCAGTCGATGGAGACGCACATCATCCCCACGTCGGCCGACCAGCCGGGCAACGCCGGCTACAACCCGAACGACACGGCGACCTTCGCGCCCGAGTTCGACCTGCCCAACCAGTACCCGTCGCCGCTGGACAACAACGTCGCGACCGGTCCGGACCCGCTGGCCAACGAGCTGCAGAGCACGTACGGCACCCGGGACATCTACGGCATGCACTGGCTGCAGGACGTGGACAACCGGTACGGCTACGGCCGCCGCGGGCAGGCCAACACCAGCCCGGCCTACATCAACACCTTCCAGCGTGGCCCGCAGGAGTCGGTGTGGGAGACCATCCCGCAGCCGTCCTGGGAGCCGTTCAACGCCGGACAGGGTGGGCCCAACGGGTTCCTGCCGCTGTTCATCCAGGATTCCAGCTATGCCAGGCAATGGCGCTACACCAACGCGCCGGACGCCGACGCCCGCGCCGTGCAGGCCGCCTACTGGGCCCTGACCTGGTCCACCCAGCAGGGCAAGCAGGCCGACACCGCGACCACCGTGGGCAAGGCCGCGAAGCTGGGCGACTACCTGAGGTACGCGTTCTACGACAAGTACTTCAAGAAGGTGGGCAACTGCGTCGGACCGACCACCTGCCCGGCCGGTACCGGCAAGGACGCCTCCACCGGCCTGCTCACCTGGTACTACGCCTGGGGCGGCGCGATGGACGGCGCCTGGGCGTGGCGCATCGGGTCGAGCCAGGCGCACTTCGGCTACCAGAACCCGCTGGCCGCGTTCGCGCTGTCGACGGTGCCGCAACTCCGGCCGCAGTCGCCGACCGCGGCCGCCGACTGGGCCGGCAGCCTCA
The DNA here is from genome assembly GCF_036002505.1 of Actinophytocola sp. Lineage (GTDB taxonomy): Bacteria > Actinomycetota > Actinomycetes > Mycobacteriales > Pseudonocardiaceae > DASYTH01. The sequence goes on from NZ_DASYTH010000297.1 coordinate 19,549, forward strand.
CCCGGCAGATGGAGTTCTACCGGTGGCTGCAGTCCAACGAGGGCGGCATCGCCGGTGGCGCGACCAACAGTTGGGCCGGGCGGTACGCCACTCCGCCGGCCGGTGACCCGACCTTCTACGGGATGTTCTACGACTTCCAGCCCGTCTACCACGACCCGCCGAGCAACGAGTGGTTCGGCATGCAGGTGTGGTCGATGGAACGCGTCGCCGAGTACTACAACGTGACCGGCAACGCGGCTGCGAAGACGATCCTGGACAAGTGGGTCTCCTGGGCGCGCGCCAACACCACGGTGAACGCCGCGGCGGGCACCTGGTCCATCCCGAGCAAGCTGGGCTGGTCCGGGCAGCCGGACACCTGGAACCCGACCACCCCGGGTGCCAACGCCGGCCTGCACGTTTCGGTCGTCGAGCGTGGCAACGACGTCGGTGTGACGGCCGCTCTGGCCAAGACACTGATGTACTACGCGGCGCGCGCGGGCGACACGGTGTCCCGTGACCTGGCCAAGAGCCTGCTCGACGCGATGTGGGCGACTCCGAACCAGGACACCAAGGGCATCTCGGTGACCGAGACCCGGACCGACTACAACCGGTTCGACGACCCGGTCTTCGTTCCGTCCGGCTTCACCGGGACGATGGCCAACGGCGACGCGATCAACCAGAGCTCGACGTTCATGTCGATCCGGTCCTGGTACCAGCAGGACCAGGCGTGGCCGCAGGTGCAGACGTTCCTGAACGGCGGCGCGGCACCCAGCTTCCGGTACCACCGGTTCTGGGCGCAGGCCGACATCGCCCTGGCGATGGCTGACTACGGCCGGTTGTTCCCCACCCCATAAGACGGTGGCGGGGCCCGCTGCACCCTGTCGGCGCGGGCCCCGCCTCCTTTCACCGCAACAAATTCCATACCGTCCTTACCCAACGGAGGGATCGAGGACAATGCGTGTTCGAGCCATCCTCGCTACGCTCGGACTGGCACTGGGAGCCGTGCTCGTCGCTCCTGGCGCCATACCCGCGCACGCCGCCACGTTCAACTACGGCGAAGCCCTGCAGAAGGCGATCTGGTTCTACGAGGCCCAGGTTTCCGGGCCGAAACCGTCGTGGAACCGGGTGAGCTGGCGGGGTGACTCGGGCATGACCGACGGCCAGTCGGCCGGTGTGGATCTCACCGGTGGCTGGTACGACGCCGGTGACCACGTCAAGTTCGGCTTCCCCATGGCGTTCTCGGCCACCATGCTGGCCTGGGGCGCGGTGGAGTACCGCAACGCGTACACCCAGTCCGGCCAGCTCACCAGTCTCACCAACAACCTGAAGGTGGCCACGGACTACTTCCTCAAGGCGCACACCGCGCCGAACGTCCTCTATGGACAGGTCGGCGCCGGCGGCCCGGACCACGGCTGGTGGGGCCCGGTCGAGGTGATGCCGATGACCCGGCCGGCGTTCAAGATCGACGCCACCTGTGGCGGGTCGGACCTGGCCGGGGAGACCGCGGCCGCGCTGGCCGCGTCCTCCATGGTGTTCCGCCCGACCAATCCGTCCTATGCGGACACCCTGGTGACGCACGCCCGGCAGCTCTACACGTTCGCCGACACCGTGCGGCGCAAGTACTCCGACTGCATCACCGACGCCGCCGGCTTCTACCAGTCGTTCAGCGGCTTCCAGGACGAGCTGGTGTGGGGTGCGACCTGGCTCTACCGGGCCACCGGTGACACCGCGTTCCTGACCAAGGCGGAGACCGAGTACGACCGGATTCCGCTCGACCAGGCCGGTCTGCGGCCGTTCAAGTGGACCCTGGCCTGGGACGACAAGTCGTTCGGCACCTACATCCTGCTGGCCCGGATCACCGGCAAGCAGAAGTACATCGACGACGCCAACCGGTGGCTGGACTTCTGGACCGTCGGGGTCAACGGGCAGCGGGTCCGGTACTCGCCGGGCGGCCAGGCGTTCCTCGACGTCTGGGGATCCCTGCGGTACGCGGCCAACACCGCGTTCGCCGCGTTCGTGTACAGCGACTGGACCACCGACGCCACCCGCAAGACCCGCTACCACGACTTCGCCGTGCGGCAGATCAACTATGCGCTCGGCGAGAACCCGCGCAACGCCTCGTATCTGGTCGGGTTCGGCAGCAATCCGCCGCGGAACCCGCATCACCGCACGGCGCACGGGTCCTGGTCGGACAACATCGCCGAGCCCACGCTGAGCCGGCACATCCTGTACGGCGCGCTGGTCGGCGGCCCGGGCTCGGCCGACGACTCCTACGCCGACAGCCGGCAGGACTTCCAGCGCAACGAGGTGGCCACCGACTACAACGCCGGGTTCACCAGCGCGCTGGTCCGGATGTTCCAGGAGTTCGGCGGCAGCCCGCTGGCCAGCTTCCCGCCGACGGAGACCCCGGACGGCCCGGAGCTCTTCCTGCAGGCCGGGGTGAACGCCTCCGGCACGAACTTCACCGAGATCAAGACGTTGATCTTCAACCACTCCGCGTGGCCGGCCCGCGCGGTGAACAACGCCTCGTTCCGGTACTACTTCACGCTGGACGGCGCCACCACGCCGAGCCAGATCACGCTGTCCACGGCGTTCAGCCAGTGCTCGGCGCCGACCGGGCCGACATTGTTCTCCGGCAACGTCTACTACGTCACGGTGAGCTGCGCCGGGCAGAGCATCGCGCCGCAGGGGCAGTCGCCGTCCCGCCGGGAGATCCAGTTCCGGATCGCAAGCGCAGGGGCCGCTCTCTGGGACCCGACCAACGACTGGTCCTATCAGGACATCGCCAAGACCCCCGGGGCGACGCCGGTCACCGTGCAGAACATGGAGCTGTACGCGGGCACCACGAAGATCTACGGCAATGCGCCCGGCCCGCCGGTCAACGACCCGACGCCGCCGACCCAGCCCGGCACGCCGACCGCGGCGAACGTCACCGCCACCAGCGCGACGCTGTCCTGGACCGGGTCGACCGACGCCGGTGGCTCGGGGCTGGCCGGCTACGACCTGTTCCGGGTGACCGGCGCGCCACCGCCGGATCCGCTGCTCGCCCAGTCCGCCACGAACTCGGTCACGTTGCAGGGCCTCACGCCCAGCACGGTCTACCAGGTGTACGTGCGCGCCCGGGACGGCTCGGGCAACCAGTCCACCCCGTCGGCGACGCTCAGCTTCACCACCCAGCAGGGTCCACCGCCGGGTGGCTGCCGGGTGAGCTACACGGCCAGCGACTGGGGTACCGGCTCGGACGGGTTCACCGCCAACATGTCGCTGACCAACACCGGAAGTTCGACCGTCGCAAGTGGATGGTCATTTGTGTTCACGTTCCCGAACGGGCAGCGGGTCTCGCAGCCGGGCTGGAACGCCACCTTCACGCAGGCCGCCGGCAGCGGGACGGTGACGGCCACCGGGCCGCAGTCGATCGCACCGGGTGGCTCGTGGAGCTTCGGCTTCAACGGCACGCACCCGAGCACGAACTCGCCGCCCACCACCTTCACCCTCAACGGCCAACCCTGCACGACCGCTTGAGCGAGGGAGCTCCCACCATGAAACGCCTTTTCCGCCGCAAGATACTGCTTTCCCTGCTACCGGCACTGCTCGTGCTCGGGCTGGTGCCGGTCGTCGCGCTGACCGCGGCTCCGCCCCCGGCGGCCGCCGCCGGCGTGGGTTTCTGGCACACCAACGGAAAGCAGTTGCTGGACAGCAACAACCAGCCGGTGCGGATGACCGGCATCAACTGGTTCGGCCTGGAGACCGCGAACTACACCCCGCACGGGCTCTGGTCGCGCGGCTACAAGGACATGATGGACCAGATGAAGAGCCTGAAGTACAACACGCTCAGGCTTCCGTTCTCCAGCCAGCTCTTCGACGCCAGCAGCACCCCGAACAGCATCCGTTTCGACCTGAACCCGGACCTCCAGGGCCTGTCCGGCATCCAGATCATGGACAAGATCATCGCCTACGCCGGGCAGATCGGCATGAAGGTGCTGCTCGACCGGCACCGACCGGACTCCGGCGCGCAGTCCGCGCTCTGGTACACCGCGCAGTACCCGGAGAGCCGGTGGATCAGTGACTGGCAGATGCTGGCCCGCCGTTACGCCGGCAACACCGCGGTGATCGGCGCCGACCTGCACAACGAGCCGCACGGCATCCAGGGCGGCGGCGGCTCCACCTGGGGCACCGGCAGCATGACCACCGACTGGCGGCTGGCCGCCGAGCGTGCCGGCAACGCCATCCTGGCGATCAACTCGAACTGGCTGATCGTGGTCGAGGGCATCGACAACTTCAACAACGACGGCTACTGGTGGGGCGGCAACCTGCAGGGCGCCGCGCAGTTCCCGGTGCGGCTGAACGTGGCCAACCGGCTGGTCTACTCGGCCCACGACTACGCCACCTCGGTGTTCCAGCAGCCGTGGTTCTCCGACCCGACCTTCCCGAACAACATGCCCGGCATCTGGAACCGGATGTGGGGCTTCCTGGTGCAGAACAACGTGGCGCCGGTCCTGGTCGGCGAGTTCGGCACCACCCTTCAGGATCCGCGGGACGAGACCTGGCTGCGCGCGCTGATGAACTACATGGGCACCGGCAGCAACGGGATCAACTTCACGTTCTGGTCGTGGAACCCCAACTCCGGTGACACCGGCGGGATCCTCAACGACGACTGGACCACCGTGAACACCCGCAAGCAGAACATCCTCAACCCGTTCCTGCTCGGCGTGGACGCGCCGCCGACGTCCGGCACCACCGGCCCGACCACCTCGACCAGCACCACGCCACCCCCGCCGGTGCGCTGCACGGTGACCTGGGTCCCCAACGACTGGGGCACCGGGTTCACCACGCAGGTCTCGATCGCCAACACCGGCACCACCGCGATCAACGGCTGGACGTTGGCGTTCTCCTTCGCCGGCAACCAGAGGATCTCCAACGGCTGGGGCGCCACCTGGACCCAGGCGGCCGGCAGCGCCAACGTCACCGCGGTCAACCTGGACTTCAACCGCACGATCGCGGCCGGCGCCACGGTGCGGGACATGGGATTCCAGGCCGCTTACACCGGGACCAACGCGCGCCCGACCAACTTCACGGTCAACGGTTCGGCCTGCACGGTCGCATGAAGCTTGCGGAATGCGAGGTGAGGGAGTTGGCCTACCGCGACGAGGGTAGGCCGAGGAACGAGGTCTGCCCGAGGAACGGTCCGGTGACCACCCAGTCAAGGCGACCCACGACCACGGCCAACATTCCCGAACTAGAAGACACCGCCTGAGGAAGAGAGAAACCCAATGACCAGCAGGCAATGGGGCCGCTGGATCGCCGGAGTGGGGGCCGCGGTGCTGACCGCGGCCACCCTCGCGGTGGCGGGCGCACCGCAGGCGGCGGCCGGGCCGGTGTTCGTCACCCGCAACGGGTCCTCGTTCGACCTCGGCGGGCAGCCGTTCCGCTGGGGCGGCACGAACAACTACTACCTGCACTACAAGTCGCAGCTCATGGTCGACGACGTGTTCAGCGACGCGGTGGCCATGAACCTCAAGGTGCTGCGGGCGTGGACGTCGCTGGAGTGCGGCGGGGACAAGCCGAACTCGGCCGGCGGCTGCTCGGCCGGCCCGGACGCGTGGACGCAGCGGTGGAGCAACGCGCTGAACAAGCCGGAGATCAACACCGGCGCGGGCGGGCTGCAGAAGCTGGACTACATGCTGGCCAAGGCGAACGCGGTCGGGATCAAGCTGATCCTGCCGTTCGTCAACAACTGGCGCGACTTCGGTGGTATGGACCAGTACGTCACCTGGTACGGCCTGCAGTTCCACGACCAGTTCTACACCGACACGCGGATCAAGCAGAACTACAGGGACTGGATCTCGGCGATCCTCAACCGGACCAACACGATCACCGGGGTGCAGTACAAGAACGACCCGGCGGTGTTCGCCTGGGAGCTGGGCAACGAGCCGCGCTGTATCAACGCCTCGCTGCCCGCCTCCGGCACCTGCACCGCGGACACGCTGACCGGCTGGGCCGGCGAGATGTCCACGTTCATCAAGGGCATTGACAGCAACCACATGGTGTCCGTGGGCGACGAGGGCTTCCACCCCGGAGTCGGCGGCACCGCGGGCAGCTGGCCGTACAACATCACCGACGGCGTCGACCACGCCCGGCTGACCGCGCTGCCGAACATCGACTTCGGCACCTACCACCTCTACCCCCAGGGCTGGGGCCAGTCCCCGGCGCAGGACTGGGGCACGGGGTGGATCAACGACCACAACTCGGTGGGCACCACGCTGAACAAGCCGGAGATCCTCGAGGAGTTCGGCAGCACCGACCAGTCCACAAGGGACGCGACGTACACCGCGTGGACCAACGCGCTGCGCATGGGGAGTGCCGGTGGCGGCTTCATGTTCTGGCTGCTCACCGGGATCCAGGACGACGGCCAGCTCTACCCCGACTTCGACGGTTTCCGTGTCGTCACCCCATCCGGCACGGCAACCGTCCTCACCAACGCCGCCAACCAGATGAGCGGGGGCAGCGGGGACGTGACGCCGCCGACCACACCCGGCACGCCGACCGCGTCCGCGGTGACCGCAACCGGCGCGAGCCTCGCCTGGACGGCGTCCTCGGACGGGTCGGGCAGCGGTCTGGCCGGATACAGCGTCTACCGCCGGCAGGGCACGACGGACACGTTGCTGTCGAATTCGACGACGAATTCGACGACCCTGACCGGATTGACGCCGGCCACCCAGTACCAGATCGTGGTGCGCGCCCGGGACAATGCCGGGAATTTGTCGGCGGCCTCCGGCGCGGTCACGTTCACGACATTGCCGGACACCACCGGCGGGCGCTGCCGCGTCGTTTATCAATCCAGCAACTGGGGTGGGACGCCCGGCTTCACGGCCAACGTCACCATCACCAACACCGGCACCGCCACGGTCACCGGCTGGACCCTGGCGTTCACCTTCCCCGCCGGTCAACGCGTCACCGACGGCTGGAGCGCCACCTGGAGCCAGGCCGCCGGCAGTGCGAACGTCACCGCGGTGAACCTGGACTGGAACCGCACCCTGGCGCCGAATGCGTCGGTCGGTATTGGTTTCAACGGCTCGTTCACCGGAACGTCCAACCCGGCGCCCACGGCCTTCACGCTGAACGGCAACACGTGCTCGACTTCATAAGGAGGAAATAGCACACGAGGAGTAACGAACACTGAATACTGCACACCCAGTCCACAATTGTCCACAGGCTCTTACCTAATGTGGGTCCTGCAGCGAAATCCACACAATGGAGGGTCGACCATGCGAGGGAAGCTAGCTCACGCGCTGGCCGGGATGGTCGTCGCCGGCTCGGTCATAGTGGCGGTCCAGGGAGCCGTCCAGACCGCGCCGGCGGCGGCCGGGGACATCCTGGCCAGCGAGCCGTACACCTGGAAGAACGTGCAGATCGCCGGTGGCGGCTTCGTGCCGGGCATCGTGTTCAACCCGACCGAACGCAACCTGATCTACGCCCGCACCGACATCGGTGGGGCCTACCGCTGGAACGAGAGCACCCAGCGGTGGATTCCCTTGCTGGACTGGGTGGGCCAGAACAACTGGGGCTTCAACGGGGTGAGTGCCCTGGCCACCGACCCGGTGGAGACCAACCGGGTCTACGCGGCCGCCGGCATGTACACCAACAGCTGGGACCCCAACAACGGCGCCATCCTGCGCTCGGCCGACAGGGGCAACACCTGGCAGACCACCAACCTGCCGTTCAAGCTGGGCGGAAACATGCCCGGCCGCGGCATGGGCGAGCGCCTCGCGGTCGACCCGAACCGGAACAGCACCGTCTACTTCGGAGCGCCGGAGGGCAACGGCCTGTGGCGCAGCACCGACTTCGGCGCCACCTGGGCGAAGGTGACCAGCTTCCCCAACCCCGGCACCTGGTCGCAGGATCCGAACGACCCGAACCAGTACCTGTCGCACAAGCCCGGCGTGGTGTGGGTGACGTTCGACAAGCGCACCGGTTCGACCGGCAACGCCACGCAGACCATCTACGCCGGCGTCTCCGACCTGACCACCACCGTCTACCGCAGCACCAACGGCGGATCGACCTGGACGGCCCTCGCCGGCCAGCCGACCGGCATGATGGCGCAGCAGGGCGCGCTGGACGAGGTCAACGGCTTCCTGTACATCACCACCAGCAACAACGGCGGCCCGTACGACGGCACCAACGGCGCGGTGTGGCGCTACACCACGGCGACCGGCGCCTGGACCAACGTGACTCCGCCGCCACCGCTGGGCAACACCGCACCGTACTACGGGCATGCCGGCCTCTCCCTCGACATGCAGCGCCCGGGCACGCTCATGGTCACCGGCTACAGCTCGTGGTGGCCGGACACCTGGATCTTCCGCAGCACCGACAGCGGCGCCACCTGGCAGCGGCTCTGGGACGTGCCGAGCTTCCCGACCCGCGCCAACCGCTACACGCAGGACATCACGTCGGTGCCGTGGATGGCCTTCGGGCCCAACCCGAACCCGGCGGCGCCGGAGTCCTTCCTGAAGCTGGGCTGGATGACCCAGGCGCTGGAGATCGACCCGTTCAACTCCAACCGGTTCATGTACGGCACCGGCGCCACCATCTACGGCAGCACCAACCTGACCACGTTCGACACCGGCGGCAACATCACGATCAAGCCGATGGTCGCGGGGCTGGAGGAGACCGCGGTGCTCGACCTGATCAGCCCGCCGTCCGGGGCGCCGCTGATCTCCGGGCTCGGTGACGTCGGCGGGTTCCAGCACACCAACCTGGACGCCGTCCCGTCGAAGACGTTCACCCAGCCGTACTTCACCACCACGTCCAGCCTGGACTACGCCGAGCGCACGCCGAGCATCATGGTGCGGGCCGGCAACTTCGCCGACGCCGACCGCCCAAACGACAGCCACGTGGCGTTCTCCACCGACGGCGGCGCGAACTGGTTCCAGGGCAGCGAACCCGGCGGCATCAACGAGGGCGGCACGGTGGCCGCCAACGCCGACGGCAGCCGGTTCGTCTGGGCACCCAATGGCCAGACGCCGGTCTTCTCGGTGGGCTTCGGCAACTCCTGGACCCAGGTGCAGGGCCTGCCCACGCTGTCGCAGGTCGAGTCGGACCGGGTCAACGCCAGCAAGTTCTACGGGTTCAACGGCGGCCAGTTCTACGTCAGCACCAACGGCGGCCAGTCGTTCACCGCGACGGTCCAAACAGGACTGCCCAGCACCGGGAAGTTCAAGGCGATCCCGGGCACCGAGGGCGAGATCTGGCTCGCCGGCGACACCGGCGTGTTCCGCTCGACCAACTCGGGCACCAGCTTCACCAAGATCGCCTCGGTGACCTCGGCGAAGAGCATCGGGTTCGGCCGGGCGGCCCCCGGGCGGACGAACCCGGCGCTGTTCATCCTGGGCACGGTCGGCGGCGTGACCGGCGTGTTCCGGTCCGACGACGCCGGCACGAACTGGGTGCAGATCAACGACAGCGCGCACCAGTACGGCAACGCGGGCGATGCGATCACCGGTGACCCCCGGGTCTACGGCCGCGTGTACCTCGGCACCAACGGGCGGGGTGTGCTCTACGCCGACCGGAACGGCGGCGGGACCACGACCTCCAGCAGCACCACCACGTCGACGTCCACCAGCACGACGACGACCACCACCCGCACCACGACGACGACGTCGACCACAACGACCAGCACGCCACCGGGCAACTGCCGGGTGACCTACCGGATCACCAACCAGTGGGACACCGGGTTCAACGCCAACGTGAACATCGCCAACACCGGCACGGCGGCGATCAACGGGTGGACGCTGCGGTTCAACTTCCCGGCGACCCAGCGCGTCACGAGCGGCTGGAGCGCGACCTGGACGCAGGCGACCGGTAGCGCCAGCGTCTCGGCGGTCAATTTCGACTGGAACGCAAATATTGGAGTTGGTAACTCGATCGACATCGGATTCACCGGCTCGTGGGCCGGCAGCAACCCACAGCCAACCAGTTTCACGATCAACAACAACCAGTGTTCAACCGGATAGGGATGGCTGTACACACCCCGGACCGGCTCGGGTGGGACGCTGACACCGCCCGAGCCGCCGGGCATGGACCGCCATCTCGCTCAACTAACAGAGGTGGCCCTCAATGCGAAGGAAATTGCTTGCTGCGGCAATTTGCGCTGCACTAGGCGCGCTCGGAACGGTCGTGCTGGCGACACCGGCACAGGCCGCTCCGCTGCGCAGTCACGGCGGACCCATGATCGGCACGGCGGTGGACACCAACGCGCTGGCGAACGAGGCGATGTACCGCACGGTGCTCAACCGCGAGTTCAACATCGTCACGGCCGAGAACGCGATGAAGTGGGACGCGACCGAGCCGAACGCTCCCGGTCAGTTCACCTTCGGCGGCGCCGACACGATCGTGAGCACTGCCCGGGCCAACGGCCAGCAGATCCACGGGCACACGCTGGTCTGGCACAGCCAGACGCCGGGCTGGGTGCAGAGCCTGAACGCCACGGACATGCGCGCCGCGATGCAACGGCACATCAACGCCCTGCTCACCCGGTACGGCAGTGACGTCCGCTCCTGGGACGTGGTGAACGAGGCGTTCAACGAGGACGGCACGATGCGCAACTCGTTCTGGCTGCAGCGCCTCGGCTCGGGGTACATCGCCGACGCCTTCCGGCTCGCCCGCGCCGCCGACCCCGACGCCGAGCTGTGCATCAACGACTTCAACACCGAGGGCCAGAACGCCAAGAGCAACGGCCTGTTCAACCTCGTGCAGTCGTTGCTGCAGCAGGGTGTTCCGATCAACTGCGTCGGCTTCCAGGGCCACCTGGCCATCCAGTTCGGCTTCCCGAGCAACGTGCAGGCCAACTTCCAGCGGTTCGCCAACCTCGGGCTGAACGTGAAGATCACCGAGCTGGACGTCCGGATGCAGACCCCGCGCGACGCGAACAAGGACACCCAGCAGGCCACCTTCTACCGCAACATGGTCAACGCCTGCGTCGCCGTCTCGCGGTGCAACCAGATCACCATGTGGGGCTTCACCGACCTGCACTCCTGGGTGCCCGGCACCTTCCCGAACGAGGGTTTCGCGCTGCCGCTCGACAACAACTACCAGCCCAAGCCCGCGTACACCGCGATCGACCAGGCCCTCCCACCCGGTGGTGGTGGCGACACCACGCCGCCCACCACGCCGGGCACGCCCACCGCGTCCAATGTGACCTCGACGGGCGCGAGTCTGGCCTGGGCGGCGTCGACCGATGCCGGTGGCAGTGGTCTGGCCGGTTACGACATCGTGCGCCGGCAGGGGACCACGGACACGGTGCTGTCCACGTCGACGACGAACTCGGCGACGTTGACCAACCTGACCGCGAACACGCAGTACGTGCTGCTGATCCGAGCGCGCGACGGCGCCGGCAACCAGTCCGCACTGTCCGGCTCGGTCACGTTCACCACGCAGGCCGGTGGCGGCGACACCACTCCGCCGACCACGCCCGGCACACCCACCGCGTCCAACGTGACCTCGACCGGGGCGAGTCTGGCCTGGGCGGCGTCGACCGATGCCGGTGGCAGTGGTCTGGCCGGTTACGACATCGTGCGCCGGCAGGGGACCACGGACACGGTGCTGTCCACGTCGACGACCAACTCGGCGACGCTGACCAACCTGACCCCGGCGACGCAGTACGTACTGCTGATCCGGGCGCGCGACGGCGCCGGTAACCAGTCCGCTCTGTCCGCGTCGGTCACGTTCACCACCCAGTCCGGCACCGGCGGAACCTGCCGGGTCGCCTACAGCGCCTCGAACTGGGGCACCGGCTCCAACGGGTTCACCGCCAACGTGGTGATCACCAACACCGGCACGGCCGCGATCAACGGCTGGACGCTGGCGTTCGCCTTCCCGTCCGGGCAGCAGATCACCCCGCCCGGCTGGAGCGCCACCTGGGCGCAGAGCGGTGCCAACATGACCGCGACGAACCTGGACTGGAACCGCACGCTGAACGCCGGCACGGGCACGACCACGATCGGGTTCAACGGCACCTTCACCGGCACCAACACGGCGCCGACGGGCTTCACGCTCAACGGCACCGCGTGCACGGCATGAGGGAGGCGGTCATGCGCAACAAGTTATTGACGGCTGCCCTCGGCGGTGCACTCGCTGTGGCCGGTGTCGTCGTGCCGGCGGCCGTGCAGACGGTGACCATCGCGCAGGCGGCGGCGCCGGGCTCGCTCGGCGCGCTCGCCGCCGCGCGCGGGAAGTACTTCGGCGACGCGGTGGACAACGTGGTGAACCAGGAGGCGGCCGATCCGCAGTACCGGCCGATCATCAACACCGAGTTCACCTCGCTGACCGCGGGCAACGGGATGAAGTGGGACTCCACCGAGCCGACCCTCGGGCAGTTCAACTTCAGCAAGGGCGACGAGATCGTCGGCATCGCCCGGGCGAACGGCCAGGCGGTGCGCGGGCACACGCTGGTGTGGCACCAGCAGACGCCCACCCAGGTGCAGAACCTGAACGCGACCGATCTGCGCGCGGCGATGAACCGCCACATCAGCACGGTGATGACGCATTACGTCGGGCAGCTGTCCGCGTGGGACGTGGTCAACGAGGCGTTCAACGATGACGGCACGATGCGGCAGTCGTTCTGGCTGCAGAAGCTCGGTAACACCTACATCGCCGACGCGTTCCGGGCAGCCCGGGCGGCCGACCCGAACGTCAAGCTGTACTACAACGACTTCAACATCGAGGGCATGGGCGCCAAGAGCAACGCCGTGTTCACGATGGCGCAGTCGCTGAAACAGCAGGGTCTGATCGACGGTGTCGGCTTCCAGACGCACCTGGCCGTCCAGTTCCCGTTCCCCACGCAGTTCCAGCAGAACCTGCAGCGGTTCGCCGACCTCGGCCTGGACGTGGCGATCACCGAGCTGGACGTGCGGATGCAGCTGCCGGCGGACGCCACCAAGGTCGCCACGCAGGACACGTACTACCGCAACGTGGTGAACGCGTGCCTCGCGGTCACCCGCTGCGTCGGGATCACCGAGTGGGGCTTCACCGACAAGTACTCGTGGATTCCGGGCGTGTTCCCCGGTGAGGGCTCGGCGCACCTGGCCGACGGCAACTTCGTGAACAAGTCCGCCTACACGGTGGTACGGGACGCGTTGGCCGGTACACCGACCGACACCACCCCGCCGACCACACCCGGTACGCCGACGGTGTCCGGCGTGACGTCGAACAGCGCCAGCCTGGCGTGGACGGCGTCGACGGACATGGGCGGCAGCGGGCTCGCCGGGTACAACGTCTATCGCCGGCAGGGCACGACGGACGCGCTGCTGCAGCAGTCGACGACGAACTCGGCGAACCTGACCAACCTGACCCCGTCCACGCAGTACGTGGTGGTGGTGCGGGCCCGGGACGGGGCCGGCAACCTGTCGACCGCGTCCGGGGCCGCCACGTTCACCACCATGGCGGGTACCGGAACCGGCACCTGCCGGGTCACCTACAGCGCCCCGAACTGGGGCGGTGGCGGCGGTTTCACGGCCAGCGTCACGATCGCCAACACCGGAACCACCGCGATCAACGGGTGGACGCTGGCGTTCAGCTACCCCTCCGGCCAGCGGCTGACCCCGCCGGGCTGGGGCGCGACCTGGACCCAGGCCACGGGCAGCGCCAACGTGACCGCGACCAACCTGGACTGGAACCGCACGCTCAACCCGAACGGCGGCAACACCAGCATCGGGTTCAACGGCACGTTCACCGGTACCAACACGGCGCCGACGAGCTTCACGCTCAACGGCACCGCCTGCACGACCGGCTAGGAGGTCGAGCATGCGCAAGGCGACGCTCACAGTCCTCTGTGGAGTGATCGTCGGCGCGGTCGTGCCGGCTCCCGCGCAGGCGGCGGCACCCGGTTCGCTGGGTGCCCTCGCCGCCGCGCGGGGCCGGTACTTCGGCGACGCGGTGGACCACAACGAGCTGCCCGACCCGGTCTACCGGCCGATCATCAACACCGAGTTCACCTCGCTCACCCCGGGCAACGCGATGAAGTGGGACGTGACCGAGCCGATCCGCGGTCAGTTCACCTTCACCCGCGGCGACGAGATCGTGGCCGTCGCCCGGGCGAACGGCCAGGCGGTGCGCGGGCACACCCTGGTGTGGCACAGCCAGTCCCCGGCGTACCTGCAGGGTCTGACCAACGCCGATCTCCGCACCACCATGCGGAACCACATCAGCGCCCTGGTCACCCACTACCAGGGCCAGCTGTCCGCCTGGGACGTGGTCAACGAACCGCTGGCCGCGGACGGGTCGCTGCGGCCGTCCTTCTGGCTGCAGAAGCTCGGGCCCGGGTACGTCGCCGAGGCGTTCCGGGCGGCCCGGGCGGCCGACCCGAACGTCAAGCTGTACCGGGGCGAGCTCGGTGCCGAGGGCATCGGCGCGAAGAGCGACGGCCTGTACCTGTTGGTGCAGTCGTTGCTGCAGCAGGGAGTGCCGATCGACGGCGTGGGCTTCCAGGCGCATGTGGCGATCCAGCTCCCGTTCCCGAGCGGGATGCGGCAGAACCTGCAGCGGTTCGCCGATCTCGGTCTGGACGTGGCGGTCACCGAGCTCGAGGTGCGGATGCCGCTGCCGCCGGACAGCGCCAAGTTCGCCACCCAGGCCACGGTCTACCGCGACGTGGTGAACGCGTGCCTGGTGGTGACCCGGTGCGTCGGGGTCACCGTGCGGAACTACACCGACAAGTACTCGTTCGTGCCGGTGACGTTCCCCAACGAGGGCTCGTCCTCGTTGGCGGATCAGAACTTCGTGCGGAAACCGGCCTACGCGGCGGTGCGCGACGCGCTCGCCGCCGGTCCGGTCGACACCATTCCGCCGACCGTACCCGGCACACCGACGGTCACCGACGTGACCGCCGGTGGTGCGTCGCTGTCCTGGACGCCGTCCACGGACACGGGTGGATCAGGGCTCGCCGGGTACAACGTCTACCGGCGGCAGGGCGGCACGGACACCCTGCTGCTGCAGACGATCCTGAACTCGGTCCGGCTGGCCGGGCTCGCCCCGGGCACCGTGCACGTCATCGTGGTGCGCGCCCGGGACGGCGCCGGGAACCTCTCCCAGCCGACACCGCCGGTCGTGTTCACCACCCTGCCCGGCTGGGGCGCGGCGTTGGGGCAGACAACGGGCAGCCCCGACGTCACCGCGACCAGTCAGGACTTCAACCGCGCCCTTGCGCCGAGCGGCTCGACGAACATCGGGTTCAACGGCACCGTCCCCGGCTCCAACCCGGCGCCGGCCACATTCACCCCTCAACGGCAACACCTGCTCGGTCAGTTAAAACCAGGCCAACGGGAATAAGTAGAACAAAAACCCCCTAAGGGACAAAGAGGACTATTTCCGGAAGGGGTTCAGAGGCAACCTTCCCGGTGTGGCGCAGGTATTGCCACACGGCGGGGGCGGCGGGCCTGTGGGCGGCCCGCCGCCACCCGCGGCATCGCCCACCGTTCCCACCACGAGAGATCTTCCACAGAAAGTCGACGAGGAGGTCGACACCATGGGTACTGACGCACGCCTCAAACGGCGTGGCTTCCTGACCGGGCTCGGGCTCGGCGCCGGCGCGCTCGCGCTGCGCCCGGCCGAGGCCCTCGCACAAGTGATCACCGAGGCCGCCGGCGGGCTGGCCACCAGCCCGGACCGGTTCGGCCGGATCTTCAATCTCGCCCCGTTCGCGGACTTCAACTCCTCGTCGCTGCGTACCGCGCTGTCGGCGATGGGCGCCCCGGGCGGCCTCATGGACGCGCGCGACCCGCTGTCCGAAGGCCCGATCCGGCTGATCACCAACCCGGAGCTCAGCCCGAACAACCAGGACAACCCCACGCACACGGCCGGCACCACGTTCTTCGGCCAGTTCCTGGACCACGACATGACCTTCGACCAGACCTCGCGGCTGGGTGTGGTCACCGCCCCCGAGACGTCACCCAACACCCGGACGCCGGCCCTGGACCTGGACTCCGTCTACGGACGTGGACCGGCGCTGGACCCGCAGTTCTACGACCCGGCGGACCGGGACAAGTTCCGGGTGGAGAGCGGCGGCCTGTTCGAGGACCTGCCCCGGCAGGCCAACGGCACGGCGATCATCGGGGACCCGCGCAACGACGAGAACCTGATGATCTCCGGGCTGCACGCGGCGTTCCTGCTGTTCCACAACCGGGTCGTGGACACGCTGCGGGCGCAGGGCCAGACGAACGTGTTCGCGGCCGCGCAGCGGACGGTCCGCTGGCACTACCAGTGGATCATCCTGCACGAGTTCCTGCCGCAGATCGTCGGCCAGCCGCTGATCGACGACGTCCTGCGCAACGGCCGGCGGGTCTACCGGCCGGCGGCCGGGCAGCAGTTCATCCCGGTCGAGTTCCAGGGCGCCTGCTACCGGTTCGGGCACAGCATGGTCCGGCCGTCCTACCGGGCGAACCTGGCCGGCGACCCGGGCGGCTCCGCGGCCAGCGGCGCACCGGCGTTCTTCGGTTTCGTCTTCGACCCGGCGGGCGAGGGCCAGGCCGACCCGGTGGACCTGCGCGGCGGGGCCCGGGCACGCCGGCGGTTCATCGGCTGGCAGACGTTCTTCAACTTCGGTGACGGCGCGGTGCGGCCGAACAAGCGGATCGACACGAAGATCTCCACGCCGCTGTTCAACCTGCCGCTCGGGGCCATCGCGAGCGGTGACCCGCCGACCGCGCTGCCGCAGCGCAACCTGCTCCGGCACGTCACCTGGTCCATACCCGGTGGCCAGCAGATCGCGATGGCCCTCGGCATCCAGCCGCTGTGGGCCGAGCACTTCCCGGAGCTGCAGCAGCTCGGCCACGGCCTGCCGAGCAGCACCCCGCTGTGGTACTACGCGTTGAAGGAGGCCGAGGTGGCCGGCGGGCAGCGGCTGGCCGGCGTCGGCGCGCGGATCGTCGCCGAGGTGTTCGTCGGCCTGCTCCAGCTCGACCCCGGCGCCTACCTCGCGACCCAGCCGGGCTGGGTGCCGACGCTGCCGCGCCGCGGCGGGCTGCCGACCGGGGACTTCACGATGGTGGACCTGCTCACCTTCGCCCGGGTGGACCCGACCAGCCGGGGGCAGTAGTCCGGGCGCGGAGGGTGGCCCTGGACGGTACCTGAGTACGGGGCCACCCTCCTAAGTAATGCCGGTGGACAGACCGGTGATGTCGGGATTTGCCGGGTCAAAACGGACGGCGTTCCGAACCCCCAAGGGTTTCTCATCCGACGGCCGAAATTCACCCGTATTCGTTGTGTGGCGTGGGATTTCTCCGATCCGCGGGGTCACGGTCGCGTTACTTGAGTGGTTCTGGTCGTGGAGTCTTGTTGACCTTGACTCATATATTGGAATCGGTCCAGGTATTGCATCCCTGGGTCTATTTGCGCTGACTGCCTTTCCCACCACCACGGAGGGTCCCTGTGGCTGAAAAAACCTCTGGTCGACATACTTCACGCTGCCCGGTGGCGCATGGGCGACCGGCCCAGGCCGACACCAGCAATATGGTTCCTATTCTCACGCGGCCGGTGTCGCGCCGCATGGCGCTGCGCACCGGCGGCGCGTTCGCCGGGGCGATGGCCGCCATCGGCACTCTGGGCCTGCTCGACAATCTGGGCTGGGTTCCGGAGCGGGTCGCCTGGGCCGACCCCGGCACGCTCGCGTTCCCGGACGTCCAGTTCGACATCGGCCCGTTCATGCCGCCCGCGCAGACCATCGACGGCGTGCCGGTGGCCATGCCGCCCATCCACACGGTGTTCGTCACCGCCCGGCTGGCCCGGGCTCCGTCCAAGGCCGACCAGGTGCGGATGGAGGCGGCGCTGCGCAACATCGAGGCGAACTACCCGTACTCGCCCGGCGGCGTGATGACGCACGTGTCCTACAGCGACAACTACTTCGCCCGGCTGCCCGCCACGGTGGTCACCGCCAACATGCCGCTCACCGTGGCGTTCAACGGTTTGCCGGCGGGGCAGCGGGTGCTCAAGCGCGCGGTGCCGGGGCCGACCGACGTGGCGCCCGGGAACCGGACGCTGGAGCTGCGCCGGGCCGAGTTCACCGTGCCGGTCGTCATGGAGAGCAACGACATCCTGTTCACCGTGCGCGGCGACGACGCCTCGCGGATCGCCGATGTGGTGCAGTGGCTGGGCGGCAGCAACCGGATGCTGGGCCGGGCACAGCCCTCGCCGGTGTTCGACGCCGGCATGACGATCACCTCGACCCGCGCGGAGTTCGTCCAGATGGGCCTGCCCCGGAACGTGGCGGCCACTCAGGGCCTCGTCTTCGCGGACTTCGTCAACCCGTTCTCCCCGATGTGGATGGGCTTTGCCGACCAGCAGGTGGACGCCAGCGCACCGCCGCAGAACGTGACGTTCGTAGGCGGTGGCGGGATCAAGCTCACCAACGCCGCGGCCGGCAGCTACTTCGACAACGGCGCGATCCAGCACCTGTCGCATCTGCTGCTCGACCTTCGCCAGTTCTATGTGGACGGTACGCCGCCGGAAGAGCCGGGCGACGACGTCCGGGAGCCGTTCAGCGAGCGGCTGCAGTACATGTTCGAGGCCCCGCCGCAGGTGCAGGAGGATCCCACGGATCCGTTCCGGGACGGCGGCGGGCCGCGCAACCTCGGCCGGCGCGGTGCCTTCCTGCCGAACGTGTTCCGCGGTGCGAACTACGCCCAGCAGTCCGCGCAGCAGTTCGCCCGGATCGGGCACGTCTCGGCGCTGCACCGGTCCGGCCGGGCGTCCGACGGGCGGCCGATCCACCTGCGGATCGACGGGCCGGGCTTCGACGCGATGGACACCACCACCGGCCGCAACACGCCGAAGCTGCAGTTCTCCGGGTTCTTCCCGAGCGCCGACTTCTTCAGCACGTTGCGGCGCAACCAGGGCTCGCTGGACCTGCTGGACCAGTTCGACCTGGAGGAGGAGGACCACGGCCTGGAGCGGTTCATCACCGCCACCCGCCGGCAGAACTACCTGATCCCGCCGCGCAGGCACCGGGCCTTCCCGCTCATCGAGCTCACCTGAGGTGCCGTGCAGGACCCCCTCGGACTCCCCCCGAGGGGGTCCTTCATTTTGTTCGGATCATGCACTCTGGAACGGATCGCTAAACTGCGGGGCTCGCTAATTTGCTCGAATCCAATTGTAACTTTTCGAAATCACTAATACCACCTAAGTGTCTTGTGAATTCCTGGTGTCTGTGGGCACACTTGATGGATCAAGGGCGCGCATGGTGGTTTGTTTTTCGAGGTTAGAAGGGGATTCGCGCCATGCCTGGAGAAATAGTTGACAACGCCATAGCCGTGCCCGCCGCCGCTTCCGGTTCGCACCGTGTGCTGCCGGCCGCGGTCCGAAAGTTTCAGGCGTTGGAAGTGCGGGCCATCGACGAGCTGCGCCGTATCAGCCTGCCCCTGCTGCGCTGGGCGGTCGGCATCGTGTTCGTCTGGTTCGGCGCACTGAAGCTGGTAGGTAGCACACCGGTCGCCGATTTCGTGGCGCACACGCTGCCCTGGTTCAATCGCGCCTGGCTCATTCCCGCGCTCGGCCTGTTCGAGGTCGCCATCGGGGTCGCCATGATTGTCGGACGTTTCCTCACGGTGGTGTGCGCCGTGATGGTGGCCCACCTGGCCGGCACGTTCCTCTCCCTGGTCATGCAGCCCGAGGTCACCTTCCAGCACGGCAACCCGCTGATGCTGACCGCTGAGGGCGAGTTCGTCATGAAGAACCTGGTGCTGATCGCCGCCGGCCTGGTCATCGCCGCCCGCTTCACCCGCCCCCGCCGCGCCGCCATCCCCGCTTCGCGGCGCCCCGGCGAGGACTGATCGGCGACAAGTCGGTTGCCCGGCGGGCTCGCGGCGGTGGGCGCGTGGCTCGCCGGGGTGGTCCGGTGGCGTCGGCGGGCGGCGGTTTGGGGTGGGCGCCCGGCTTTGAAGATGGCTTGGGAAGGCGGCCGGGCCGGTCGGGCGCCGGGTTCCGGGAGTTGTCCATCGTGATCGGGGTGATCGGGTCTGGTGTGGCTGGTGGGACCGGTGGGGCGTTGACCAATGCCCTGAAGGCGGCCTTCGGGACGTTGAGCGTCCTGAAGGCCGCCTTCAGGGCATGTGTCGACCGCCCAATAGTCTCACCAGTCCCTCGTCCTTGCCTTCTTTCCCGGCCACCCAGCCAACCGTCACCCGCCCCGTCGCCCGGACCCACCCGCCAGCCACGACACCTGACCAAACTGGCTCTTGTTTTGACCATACCGAGTATGCATACTCGGTATCCATGTCAGTCAAGCACGGCCTGCTCGCGCTGCTGGAACGCGGCCCGATGTACGGCTACCAGCTGCGCGCGGCGTTCGAGGAGTCCACGGGCGGCACCTGGCCGCTGAACATCGGGCAGGTGTACACCACCCTGTCCCGGCTGGAGCGCGACGAGCTGGTGCGCGCGCTGCCGGAGGGTGAGGGCGGGCAGCGCTCCTACGAGATCACCGGAGCGGGGCGGGCGGAGCTGGCGCTCTGGTTCGCCACCCCGGTGAGCCGTGGCGACCGGCCGCGCGACGAGCTGGCGATCAAGCTGGCGCTGGCGCTGACCACGCCGGGCGTCGACGCGCGGGCGGTGCTGCAGACCCAGCGCACCGCCACCATGCGCGGGTTGCAGGAGCTCACCCGGCTGAAGTCGCGGTCCGCCGCGCCCGGGGACCTGGCCTGGCGGCTGGTGCTGGACTCGATGCTGTTCCAGGCGGAGGCGGAGGTGCGCTGGTTGGACCACTGCGAGGCGAGCCTGAGCCGCTATGCCGCGCCGCCGGAGCCGGTCCCGGTCGCGCCCGAAGAGGAACCGAGTGAGGAGGGGGCACGTCGATGACGATCTTGGAGCTGGATGCGGTGCACCGGGTGCACGGCAGTGGGGCGACGGCGGTGCATGCCTTGCGGGGGGTTTCGGTGAGTGTGGGGCAGGGGGAGCTGGTGGCGGTGATGGGGCCGTCCGGGTCCGGCAAGTCCACGTTGCTGAACCTGGCCGGCGGGTTGGACTCGCCGACCCAGGGCACGGTCACGGTGGACGGCACGTCGCTGGGGGAGTGCGGCCGGCGGGCGCTGGCGGCGCTGCGGCGACGCCGGGTGGGCTACGTGTTCCAGGACCTGAACCTGCTGGCCAGCCTCACCGCGGCGGAGAACGTGGCACTGCCGCTGGAGTTGGACGGGATGCCGGTGCGGAAGGCCCGCCCGCTCGCCGAGGCCGCACTGTCCGAAGTGGACCTCGACGGTCTCGGCCAGCGGTTCCCGGACGAGCTTTCCGGCGGGCAGCAGCAGCGGGTGGCCATCGCCCGGGCGCTGATCGGGGAGCGCCGGCTGATCCTGGCCGACGAGCCGACCGGGGCGCTGGACTCGCAGACCGGCGAGGCCGTGCTCCGGCTCCTTCGCTCCAAAGTAGACGGTGGGGCGGCGGGTGTCCTGGTCACGCATGACGCGCGGCACGCGGCGTGGGCGGACCGGGTGGTCTTCCTGCGGGACGGCGTCATCGTGGACACCGCCGGGCCGCTCGACCAGCCCGACGAGCTGCTCAACGTGCCGGGTGGTGCGCGGTCATGAGCGGAGCTTGCGGAGCGAATCATCGATACTCCGGCAACTCCGAGCCTGCGAGGAGATGCCGGCTTGGCGGACCTTGCGGAGCGCATCAAACACCGGCCCGGCCCCGAGGGACGCGGGGCCGGGGTCTGCGTCACCGAGCTAGCGAGGTGAAGCAATGAGGGGATGGCTGACCGCGCTGCGGATGGCCCGGCGTGAGGCCCGGCGCGCCAAGGGCCGCTCCCTGCTGGTGATCGGGATGATCCTGCTGCCGGCCGCGGCGCTGTCGTTCCTCGCGGTGGGGGACGACAACTTCACCCTCACCCCCGAGGAGAGTGCGGACCGGGCGATGGGCACCGCGCAGGCGGTGATCAGCTGGCCGTACGGCGGCCCCGTGCAGCAGTTGCACGATTTCCTGGACGCCCTCCCGGGCCGCGACACACCGCCACCGCCGGCCGCCGAGCCGACCGACGAGGCGCTGCTGGCCCTGCTGCCGGCCGGCTCCCGGGTCATCCCGTACCGGCTCGGGACGCTCACCATGCGCACCGCGACCGGGACCGGAACCCTCAGCGCCCGGATGCTCGACTACGCCGATCCCCTGGCCCAGGGCATCTACACCCAGCTCTCCGGCCGGGCTCCGGCGAACCCGGACGAGGTCGCGCTGACCAGGTCCGCCGCGAGCCGGCTGGGGGTCGACCTGAACGGCTCGGTCAGCCTCGCCGACGGCAGCCGCACGTTCCGCGTCGCGTCCCTCGTGGAGGATCCGAAGGAACTGAAGGCGACCACGATCATCCTGCCGCCCCAGCAGCTGCGGTTGTCCGAGGACCGGGCGGACCGGCAGTGGCTGGCGGCCACGCCGTCCACGCTGACCTGGACCCAGGTCAAGGAGCTCAACACGCACGGGGTGACCGCGCTGTCCCGGTACGTGCTGGCGCACACGCCGAGCGACGCCGAGCTCTACCAGACGGGCGTGCACCGCAGCAGCGGCAGCCATGGGATACCGCCCGACGTCTTCACGCTCGTGGCCGGAGTGGCGACGCTCGAGGTGGTCCTGCTGGCCGGGCCGGCGTTCGCGGTCGGCGCCCGGCGCCGCAGGCGGGAGCTGGCGCTGGTCGCGGCGGCCGGTGCCACCCCGGCGCAGGTCCGGCGGATCGTGCTGGCCGACGGCGTGGTGCTCGGGGCGGTGGCCGCGGTCATCGGTGCCGCGCTGGGGATCGCGGCCGGGGCGGTCCTCCGGCCGGTGCTCGAGAAGTCCTTCGGCTACCGCGCCGCCGCGGACTTCGGGGTGAGCCCGCTGGCGCAGGTGATCCTCATCTGCCTGGCCGTGCTGACCGGCGTGCTGGCCGCGCTGGTGCCGGCGTGGATCACCGGCCGGCAGGACGTGGTGGCCGCCCTCGCCGGCCGGCGGGGGATCACCCGGACCCGGCGGCGCTGGCCGGTTCTCGGCCTGGTGCTGGCCGCCGCCGGCATCGGCGTGGTGATCTTCGGGGCGACCCTGGACGACGAGGACCGGCAATTTCCGGTCATTCTCATCGGGGTGATCGTCTTCGAGTTGGGTCTGGTCGCCTGCACACCCGCGCTGGTGGGTCTGGTCGCGCGGCTGAGCCGGTGGACGCCGCTGGCCTTGCGGATCGCGCTACGCGACACGTCCCGCAACCGCACCGCGGCAGCGCCGGCGATCTCCGCGGTGATGGCCGCGGTCGTCGGCACCATCGCCGTCGGGGTCGTGTCCATCTCGATCACCGCACGGGAGGCCTCGGAGAGTGCCGGGCAGCCGGGCGACGTCATCGTGTTGCGGATCAACCGGGACGGCTCCGGCGGCGTGCGGGGCGTTCCGGCCGACGCCATCGAACGGCTGCGCACCGTGCTGCCGGTGGCCTCCGCACACGAGATCAACATGCCGAACTGCTCCGGGCGGTGCTTCATCCACCCGGCTATTCCCGCGGCCATCGCCTGCCCGTACTCGGGTGACGTGCTGGGCCACCTGCCGAACGCGGACGAGCAGCGCGCCGCGCGGGCCGACCGGCGCTGCGACGACGTGCGCCGGGTGAACCGGTATTTCAGCGGCACCTACGGCACCGACAGCGGCCTGGCGGTCATCCTCGACGACACGTCGGCGAGCGCGATGGTCAGCATGCCGGCCGGGGACGCCGAGGCGGTCAACGCGGCGATGCGCGGCGGTGCCGTGGTCGTCAGCGACGCCCGCTACCTGGAGAGCGGCCGGGCCTTGCTGGGCATCGGGGAGATCGGCTCGGACGGGCCGGAGCGCACCGTGACCGCGCCCGGTTTCCTGCTGCCGCGCGGCGCCAAGGCCCCGATCGCCATGATGACCAGCGAAACCGCGCGCTCGCTCGGGTTCGTGCCGGCCCCGTTCGGCACGCTGGTGAAGACCAGCCGGATGCCGACCGTGGCGGAGGAGGACGCGGCGGCGGCGGTCCTGGGCACGGAGTACGACCTGGTGGTCGACCGGGGCTCGGAGCCGGACAACCAGATGCTGATCATTCTGGCCATCGTGGCCGCGGTGATCACGCTGGGCACGGCCGCGATCGCCACCGGGCTGATGGCCGCGGACGGCCGCGCGGACCTGGCCACCCTCGGCGCCGTCGGGGCGTCCCCTCGGGTGCGCAAGTTGCTGTCGTTGAGCCAGTCCGGGGTGATCGCCGGGCTCGGATCGCTGCTCGGCGCGGCCGCCGGGCTGGGCGTCTCCACGGCCGTGCTGGCCGCGCTCAACCAGCGCTTCGCCGGCATCTGGCCGGCGCCCACCCCGTTCCCGATCGGGGTGCCCTGGCTCAACGTCGCCCTCGCGGTGGTCGCGGTGCCGGTGGTGGCGATGCTCGGCGCCGGCCTGCTCACCCGGGCCCGGCTGCCCATCGAGCGCCGAGAATAATGCGGTGAATGCGTCCTTCCGCGCGCTCAGTGAGAGGAAGGACGCATTCACCGCACTCGAGGGGGACGCATGAGCGACCGGTGGGCGGCATGGCTCCTCGAGCACCGATTCGGCGCGAACGCGGCGGCCAAGGAGCGGATGCTGGTCTGGTTGGGGGAGGTCCGGGACAAGGTGCTGGCCGGCGCGCGGATCCAGCCCGGGGACACGGTGCTCGACGTGGGCTGCGGCGACGGGCTGCTCGGGGTCGGTGCGGCGGAGCGGGTCGGCGAGAGCGGCACGGTGATCTTCAGCGACATCTCGGCCGAATTGTTGGACCGGTGCCGGGAGATCACCACCGACCTCGGCGCGGCCGGCCGGTACCGGTTCGTCCACAGTGGACTACCGGATCTTGCCGCCCTGGAACCGGATTCGGCCGACGTCGTGCTGACCCGCTCGGTGCTGATCTACGTGGCCGACAAGGCCGCCGCGTTCGCCACGATGCACCGCCTGCTCCGCCCCGGCGGCCGGCTGTCGATCTTCGAGCCGATCAACCGGTTCGGCAAGCCGAGCCCGCCCGGCGAACTCGCCGGGTTCGACGTCACCGGGCTCGAACCGCTGGCCGCCAAGTTCCGCGACACCTACCGCACGCACCAGCCCGACAACGACCCGATGGGCGACTTCGACGAGCGGGACCTGCTCGGGCATGCCATGGCCGCCGGGTTCACCGACGTTCACCTGGAGTACCTGGTCGACGTCGGCCGGGACCCGGACCCCGTTGACTGGGACACGTTCCTGCGCACCGCGCCCAACCCGCTGGTGCCCACGTTCGGCGAGATCCTCGACGAGGCGCTCGACCCGGCCGAGCGGGAAACGCTGACCCGGCACCTCCGCACCCAGCTCGGTCCGGGCGCGCGCATCCGAAGACAGGCCGTGGCATACCTGACCGCCCGGTGCTGATTCACCGGGCAGTTTCGCGGGGTAGCTCTTGCCAGAAACATGCCATGGGGCAAGGCTTTCGCGCGGACGCGGAGGTGAGCGATGAATTTCCGGACATACCGGAAGAATGTGGCAGTACTCCTGACGATTCCGGCGCTCGGGCTCGGGACGACCACGGCGAGCGCGCTCCCGGATCACGGGCAACGGCCCGCGATCGACCACATCGTGGTGATCTACGAGGAGAACCACAGCTTCGACAACCTGTTCGGCGGCTGGGAGCGGGTCGACGGGCTGCCGCACGCCCGCCCGCAGACCCAGGTCGCCCCGGACGGGACCGCGCTGCCGTGCCTGCCGATGAACGACGTCAACCTGACCTCGCCGCCACTGCCGGCCACCTGCACCGGCACCATCGGCGGCACGCCGGTCAGCTCGGCGTTCACCAACCGGCCGTTCCCGATCGACAACTACATCGCGCCGGCCGACACCACCTGCCCCACCCCCGGCCAGTTCGTGCCCAACGGCATCCCGAAGGGGCAGGGCCTGCCCGGCGGCTGCACCCGCGACCTGGTGCACCGCTTCTACAACGAGCAGTACCAGATCAACGGCGGGGCGATGGACCGCTACGTCGCCGGCAGCGACGCCGTGGGCCTGGTCATGGGCACCTACGACACCCGCGGCCTGCCGATCTACGAGTACCTGCACGGGCGCGGCGCCCCGGACTACGCCGTCGCCGACCGGTTCTTCCAGGGCTCGTTCGGCGGCTCCTTCCTCAACCACCAGTGGCTGATCACGCCGAACACCCCGGTGTTCCCGAACGCGGTGCGCAGCGGGCCGGACGACCTGCACTCGGTGGTCGGGCCGGACGGCTTCCCGGCCGGCACGCTGCTGCACCCGGCCACGCCCGGCACCGCGGACCGCGCGCTCACCCAGGCGGCCAACCCGGACGGGACCTGCGCGGTGCCGGCCGGCGCCGCGCCGCCGCCCGCCGGAACCGCCTGCGGTGACTTCGCGGTGAACACCATCCAGCCGCCGTACCAGCCGTTCGCCCCCGGTACCGCGGTGTCCCGGCGGCTTCCGCCGCAGACCACGCCCACCATCGGCGACCGGCTCACCAGCGCCGGGATCGACTGGGCCTGGTACTCCGGCGGCTGGGACAACGCCAACGGCAACGTCGGCGGCCCCGGCTGGACCAACGGCACAACCCCGGGCACCTGCACCAGCCCGCGCACCGCGGCCGGCGCGGTCTACCCGAACTGCCCGGACGCCACGTTCCAGTACCACCACCAGCCGTTCAACTACTTCGCCAACTACGCGCCCGGCACCGCGGCCCGCACCGCGCACCTGCGCGACGAGGTCGAGTTCATCGCCGCGGCGAAGGCCGGGCGGTTGACGCCGGTGAGCTTCATCAAGCCTGTCGGCGAGGAGAACGAGCACCCCGGCTACGCCAGCGAGGACACCGGCAGCCGGCACCTGGTCGACCTGATCAAGGCGGTGCAGTCCGGCCGGGACGCCGAGCACACCCTGATCGTGGTCACCTACGACGAGTTCGGCGGCCAATGGGACCACGTCCCGCCGCCGTCGGGCCGGCACGCGGTCGCCGACCAGTGGGGCCCGGGCACCCGCATCCCCACGCTGCTGATCTCACCCGCGCTGCGCCGCCCGTTCTTCGTCGACCACACCTCGCACGACACCACCTCGATCATGGCCACCATCGAGCGCCGCTGGCACCTGCCCCCGATCGGCACCCGCGACGCCCGCGTGGCCGACCTGTCAACGGCGTTCCCGGGCGGCCGACTCTAGGTCGGGACGGTACGACTCGGTTGCGGGACGGTACGACTCGCTGGCTGGAACGTACGACTCGCCGGGCCTGGGCACGGCACCGGCGAGTCGTACCGTCGGGCACGCGAGTCGTACGCTCGGGCAACCGAGTCGTACCGGCTGGCACCTGGCTCGCGTTCGTGGGCTGGATCTGTAGCATGCGGCCGTGGGGAAACTCCGTTCACGGATTGTCGGCTGGGTGGGCCGCCGATATCTGGCGCGTACCCAGAAAAACGGGCTCGACCTGTCGAAGGTTCTGCCCGATCAGGCGCTGATGCCGCTGCGCCGAACCGGCCTGGATCCGGTGGGTGAGCTGGGCCACATGCGGGCCGAGCAGCCGATCGCGAAGCTGAAAATGCCACTCGGCGTAAGCGTGTGGCTGGTATCCGGTTACCCCGAGGCAAAGGCGGTTCTCGGCCGGACCCACGGTTTCAGCAATGATTTCGCGAACCTCATGGGAAATATGGGGGCCTCCGCCGAGCAGAATCCGGGCGGCCTGGGATTCGCCGACCCGCCGGTGCACACCCGGCTGCGGAAGCTGCTCACGCCGGAGTTCACCATGCGCCGGCTGTCCCGGCTCACGCCGCGGATCGAGGCCATCGTGGCCGACCAGCTCGACGCGATGGCGGAGGTGGACGGTCCGGTCGACCTCTGGCAGTCGTTCGCGCTGCCCATCCCGTCGCTGACCATCTGCGAGCTGCTCGGCGTCGCCTACGAGGACCGCGCCGACTTCCAGCGCCTGTCCACGGCGCGGTTCGACCTGTTCGGGGGCGCCAACGCCTCGCTCGGCGCGATCTCGGAGTCGCTGACCTACCTGCTGGACGTGGTGAAACGGCAGCGCGAGTCGCCCGGCGACGGGCTGCTCGGCATGCTGATCAAGGAGCACGGCCACGAGATCGACGACCAGGAGCTGGCCGGGCTCGCCGACGGGTTGCTCACCGGCGGGCTGGAGACCACGGCGAGCATGCTCGCGCTCGGCACCCTGGTGCTGATGCAACGCCCGGAGTCGGCGGAGCTGCTCGGCAAGGACGAGGACGCGGTCACCCGGTTCGTCGAGGAGCTGCTGCGCTACCTCACCGTGGTGCAGGTGGCGTTCCCGCGGTTCGCCACCGAGGACCTGGACATCGCCGGCGTGCGGATCGCCCAGGGCGACATCGTGGTGGCCTCGCTCTCCGGCGCGAACCGGGACCAGACGCTCGGCCCGGACATGGAGCGCTTCGACCCCACCCGGGCGCCGACCTCGCACCTGGCGTTCGGCTACGGCATCCACCGCTGCATCGGTGCCGAGCTCGCCCGGATGGAGCTGCGCGCCGCGTACCCGGCCCTGGTGCGCCGGTTCCCCGCGATGCGGCTGGCCGTCGAGCCGGGCGCGGTGCCGTACCGGCAGACCTCGATCGTGTACGGGGTGGACACGCTGCCCGTGTTGCTCAAGCCCTGAAGGCGGCCTTTCCCACGCTGGGTGTGAGGAAGGCCGCCTTCATCGCACTCCGCTAGTGGAGGTTGAGCTGCCCGGGCGCGGAGCTGGTCCGCTCCGCGAATCCGCTCGCCGAACCCGCGGTGGCGGTCCGGAGCTCGGCCGTGACCGAGCCGCCGGTGATCGGCAGGCCGCCCGTGGGCACCTGCATGGACATCCGGAACGAGCTGCCGACCGGCGCGCTGGCCACCGGGACCACCGGGTAGGCGTTGCCGCCGAACGGGATCGAGGTGGAGATGCGGTCGCCGACCATCCGGCCCTGGTTGGTGTTCGGCAGCCAGGACAGCGTCATCGGCCCGGCGATCTGGACCGGTGCGCTCCAGGTCGAGCCGCCGTTCGTGGACGAGATGAACCCGACGTTGAGCTGGCACGTCGCCGCCGTGCAGGACCCGCTCGAGTAGTAGTAATACGTGATGCCGATCCGGGCGGAGGTGCTACCGCTGGTCAGGTCCACCGAGATGCCCGGCAGGAAGTGGTCCACGTTGCTGGTCACCGGGTCGATCGGCACCCGGATCGTCGGGCCCCACGTGGTCTCGCTTGTGGACTTTGCCATCACGATGTCGTTGACGGCGCAGTTGGCCCGGAAGCCGCAGTCCGACCACACGAGGTAGACCGTGCCCGGCCCGTCCCGCTCGGCCGTCGGCATCGGGAACTCGCGCAGCCCGCCCGCGGGGGTGTCGTGGAAGACCGCGTCCACCTGGACCGTCGCCCGCCAGGACGCGCCACCGTCGACCGAGCGGAACGAGCCCATGTCACCGAAGAACGTGTCGAAGTAGGGCACGAGCACGGTGCCGTTGTTCAGCACCACGGGTTGCCCGCCGATGCCCGAGGCACCGTCGCCGGTGGACATGCCCGGACCCCAGGTGAGACCGCCGTCCTTGGAGGTCTTCATCCGGAGGATGTTGCCGTTGACGATGTCGTAGGTGACGTAGCAGTTGCCGAAGAACGGGCTCGCCGCGTTGTTGTCGCAGGCGATTCCCGGCTTGTCGAGCAGATCACCGAAAGCGGTGCGGACCGGCGTGCTCCAGGTCAGGCCGTTGTCGGTGGAGCGGCTGGTGAGCACGTCCGCTGTGGACGAGGTCAGGCCCAGCGAGGAGATCAGCCACACGTTGTGCTTCAGGTCGAACGCGACGGACGGTCCGGAGGCCTGACCGTAGCCGCCGGCGGGCGAACCATTGGGGGTTATTCCGGGCAGGAAGCCACGTGTCCAGGTGGCACCACCATTGGTCGAGGTGGCCCAGCCGATGTTCGAGGAGCCACCGCCGAACACGCGGCCGGACTGGAACGCCGAGACGATCGTGCTACCCCATTGGAACGTGTCCGGTTCCACCTGGGTCTGGTGCTGGGCCTGGGCATCGGCGTAGGGATCCGTGCTGGCCTGGGTAAGTGCGACGTTGGCGTAGGCGGACGGCGTCGCCACCAGGACCGCGGTAGCGGTCGAGACGGCGACGACGCCTAAACGGACGAATGGGCCGACGAGACGCATGAGCGTCCCCCTTCCCTTTTTGTGGGCGTTTTTGGGGAAAAGAGGCCGGCCTGCCGCCTGAGGTGTAGCACTGGTGAGTTCTGCACAGCAAGAGCCCTAGGTGGTATGGCGCGCGCGGGAAACCCGGCCGGCGGTACCCCCCGGGTTCAGGCGATCAGCATGAGCACCACGGTGATCACGACGCCCACCGCGAGCCCGGTGCCCACGATCCACGATGTCCACGACGGCGGAATGGGCTCGCCCAGCCGCATCGCCCGCTCCACCCGCCGCCAGCGCCGGTGCGCGGTCGCGGACAGCAGCAGCGCCAACCCGATCAGCAGCAACCCGAGCACCAGCCGGGGCGGGCGGGGGATCGCCGCCGGCAGGAACTGGATCACGCCGACGCCGGCCGCCAGCAGTGCCAGCGCGGTCCGGATGCCGGCCAGAAACGTGCGCTCGTTGGCCAGCGAGAACCGGTAGTCCGGCGGCTCGCCAACCTCGCGCACGGATCGGTCCGGGGTCCAGCCACGCACCCGCCCAGTCTGACCTGCCGGGGTGCCGGCCGGCTCGACCACCCCACTGTCCCGCGGGTTAACGACCGTTTCCCTTACCTCGTCCGGGTTTTACGGCCGGCTGACCGGGGTGGCCGCCGGCTCCGGGGCTTTTCCCTTGCCGCCCTGGGCCGGGGTCGGTGGTGTGGCTCGCTGCCCCTGCTGCCCGGCCTGCCCCTGCTGCCCGGCCTGCCCCTGCGCTTCGGCGGCCTGCTGGCCTTGCTCGGCCTGCTCGCCCGACGCGCTTTCCTG
Organism: Actinophytocola sp.; assembly: GCF_036002505.1. Classification (GTDB taxonomy): domain Bacteria; phylum Actinomycetota; class Actinomycetes; order Mycobacteriales; family Pseudonocardiaceae; genus DASYTH01. The sequence continues at coordinate 50,426 of NZ_DASYTH010000297.1, forward strand.
GCCCTTCGGCTCCTTCTCCTTTGCCGCGGCCTCGGTGCCGTTTTCGTCCTCGGCCGTCGATCCGGATGGGGAGGCGGCGGGTTCGGCGGCCGCGGAGCCCGGCTCGGTGCTTCCGTTCGGTGTGGGCGCGGTTCCGGTGATCTCCGAGGTCTGCCGCTGAACGGGCGGTTGCACGGCGACGACCCCGCCGTTGCCACCCGGCGGGCTGACGCCGGGATCCGAGGCGACGACCGTCACCGCGGTCACCGCCGCGACCGCGGCCGCCGCACCGGCCTGTGCCGCGGCCGTGGTGACCGACGCCTTCACCGCGGAGAGCCAGGACACCGTGGCGACGCCGGTGGACGCCGAGGTCAGCATCGTCGCGTGCAGGTACGCGGCGGCCAGCGGGGCGCCGAGCACGATCGGGCCGAGCACCGCCCGGAGCCCGCCGTTGACCTGCTCCAGGCCGGCGGCCACCTCGCGGCAGCGGGCGCAGTGGGCCAGGTGCGCGGCCACCTTTCGGCGCTGTGGCGCGGAGATGCTGCGCCGCACCCAGCCGGCGAGCTTGTCCGTGGCGGCCCGGCACTCCCGCTGATCGGCGGCCGGCACGTGCAGCCGGAGGTAGGCCTGGCGCAACCCTTCGCGCGCCCGGTAGGCAAGCGCCGCAACACCATTGGGGGTCATGCCGAGCAGCGGCGCGATGGCCGCCGGGGACTCGCCCTCGACCTCGGTGTGCCAGAGCACGACCCGCCAGCGCTCGGGCAGCCCGGCGAACGCGTTGGCCGCGTCGCTGCCGTGCAGGCGGGCCGCCACCGGGTCGTCCCCAGCGGGCAGGTAGGCGTCGGGGACCTCGGCGAACAGCGCCGTGCTCGGCGTGCGGCGGGCCGTGTTGATCGCCAGGTGCCGCATGGTGACCAGCAGGTACGGCCGGAACTCCTCGTGCGGCCCGCGCCCGGACCGCAGGGTCTGTAAGACCCGGGTGAACGCCTCGGCGACCAGATCCTCGCGCTCGGCCGGGGTGGTCGCCAGGCAGGCGGCGGCCCGCTTGGCGGCGGCCAGATGCCGCTCGTACAGCACGCCGTACGCGCTCACGTCGCCGTGCCGCACGGCTGTGATCAGCACGGCGTCGCTCGAACCGTCGGGGAGCATCCTCTGGAGAGCCTCGCTCACCTGCCAACCTCCCCGCGTGCGCACGACGATGGTGTAAGAGTCGGGTCACCCGGACGAAACATTACGGCATCCTGCCGCGCCCGTGGCGGGCCCAGGTGACACCCTCAGTAGTGATCGCTGCAACCCGTTTGGCGGTGTCCTCAAGAGACGCTCCCCTGACACACTCCCGGTCGTTCAAGATCGATGCAGGTTTTGGGACCGGGACGGGGCACATGGACTACCGTATTAAGCGCGTCGTCGTGCTGGGCGGCGGCACGGCCGGATGGATGGCGGCATCCTACTTAGGCAGGGCCCTCGGGCCTGGTGTGAGCATCACGGTGCTGGAAGCTCCCAGCATTCCGCGGATCGGCGTCGGCGAGGCCACCGTGCCGAACCTGCACAAGACCTTTTTCGACTTTCTCGGGCTGGCCGAGGAAGAGTGGATGCGCGAGGTCAACGCCAGCTTCAAGATGGGCATCAAGTTCCTCAACTGGCGCACCGACGGCGCCGGCGAGGCCACCGGCCGGCCGTTCGGTGCGGGCCCCGATCACTACTACCACCTCTTCGGACTGCTGCCCAACGTCAACAACCTGCCGCTGTCGCACTACTGGACCTACAAGAAGCTCGCCGGCACGACCGACGAGCCGTTCGAGTACGCCTGCTACCGCGAACCCCCGGCCATGGACAGGAACCTGGCCCCGCGCTTCCTCGACGGCCACAAGTGGACGAACTACGCCTGGCACTTCGACGCCCAGCTCGTCGCCGACTTCCTGCGCCGCTTCGCGGTCACCAAGCAGGGCGCGGTGCACGTCGAGGACAAGATGACCGAGGCGCTCATCGACCAGCGCGGGCACGTGACAGCGCTGCGCACCGAGGGCGGCCGCACGATCGAGGGCGACCTGTTCATCGACTGCTCCGGCTTCCGCGGCCTGCTGATCAACCAGGTCATGAAGGAGCCGTTCCTGGACATGAGCGACCACCTGCTCAACGACAGCGCGGTCGCCACCCAGATCCCCAACGACGACGAGGCGCTCGGAGTGGAGCCGTACACCTCGGCGATCGCCATGACCTCCGGCTGGACCTGGAAGATCCCGATGCTCGGCCGGTTCGGCACCGGCTACGTGTTCTCCTCGCGGTTCCAGACCCGCGACGACGCCACGCTGGAGTTCTGCCGGATGTGGGGCGTCGACCCGGAGACCCAGCCGCTCAACCAGATCAAGTTCCGGGTCGGCCGCAACCGCCGCGCCTGGGTGAGGAACGTGATCAGCATCGGCCTGGCGTCCTGCTTCCTGGAGCCGCTGGAGTCCACCGGCATCTACTTCATCACCGCCGCGCTCTACCAGCTCGGCAAGCACTTCCCGGACAAGCGGTTCGACCCGATCATGTCGGCCCGGTTCAACGCCGAGATCGAGACCATGTTCGACGACTCGCGCGACTTCATCCAGGCGCACTTCAGCTTCGCGCCGCGCAACGACACCGCGTTCTGGCGCGCCTGCAAGGAGCTGGAGCTGGCGCCGGACATCGTGGAGAAGAACGCGATGTACCGGGCCGGGCTCGCGGTGAACATGCCGATCACCGACGAGGGCACGTACTACGCCAACTTCGACGCCGAGTTCCGCAACTTCTGGAACAACAGCAACTACTACTGCATCTATGCCGGCCTCGGCTTCCTCCCCGACCACGCGTTACCCTCGCTCGCCGCCCGCCCGGACGGCATCGACCAGGCCGAGCCGGTCTTCGCCGACATCAAACGCACGCAGGCCGAGCTCCTCGAGAGCCTGCCGACCACCCACGAGTACCTGCGCCTGCTGCACGGCAAGTGAACCGGTGAGCTCGCATCAGGCCACCCTGCTGCTGCTCGATCTCGCGTTGATCCTGGTGGTCACCCGTGCCCTGGGCGCGGTGGCCACCAGGATCGGCCAGCCCGCGGTGATCGGCGAGGTGCTCGGCGGCATCCTGCTCGGCCCGACCCTGTTCCACGGCACCCTGTTCCCGGCCGACGTCCGCCCGTTCCTGTCCGCCCTGGCCAGCGTCGGCGTGGCGCTGTTCATGTTCGTCGTCGGCATGGAGCTCGACCAACGCCTGATCAAGGGCAAGCTCCGCATCGCCGTCAGCGTCTCGGCCGGCTCCCTCGTGCTCCCGCTCGGCCTCGGCATGCTCCTGGCCCTCTACCTGGCTCCCCGCCACACGTTCTCCGGCGACCGCCTCGGCTTCGTCCTGTTCATGGGCGCCGCCATGTCCGTCACCGCCTTCCCCGTCCTGGCAAGGATCCTCACCGACCGCAACCTGCACCGCACCACGATCGGCAGCCTCGCCCTGGCCAGCGCCGCGATCGGCGACGTGCTGGCCTGGTCCCTGCTCGCCGTGGTGGTGGCCATGGTCAGCGGCACCCTGCACTGGCAGCTGATCTTCGCGCCGCCCTACCTGATCCTGATGTTCACCGTCGTCCGCCCCCTCCTCCGCCGTCTCGCCACCGTGCACGACACCGACGGCACCCGCTCCCGCACCTCGCTCGCGCTGGTACTCACCGGCCTGCTCGCCTCCGGCGCCCTCACCGAATGGTTCGGCCTGCACTACATCTTCGGCGCGTTCCTCTTCGGCGTGGTCATGCCCCGCAGCTCCATCCTCCGCGAAGACATCCTGGCCCCGATCGAGCAGATCAGCATGACGTTCCTGCTCCCCATATTCTTCGTGGTCGCCGGCCTCTCGGTGAACCTCTCCACCATCGGCACCGTCGGCCTCACCGAGCTGTCGCTGATCCTCGCCGTCGCCATCACCGGCAAGTTCCTGGGCGCCTTCCTCGCCGCCCGCCTCCAAGGCGTCCCCACCCGCCCTGCCGCCATCCTCGGCACCCTCATGAACACCCGCGGCCTCACCGAACTGGTGATCCTCACCGTCGGCCTCCAACTCCACGTCCTCGACCCCAACCTCTACTCCCTCATGGTCATCATGGCCCTGGTGACGACGGCCATGGCCGGCCCCCTGCTGCACTTCCTCCAATCCGGGCAGAACCCGGAGAAGGTCCTCGACGGCCTCCCCGCCGATGCGGGTGTCGATTTGCGGCGCTGACTCTGATTGATCCCATTCAGTGAATGGGTTGCCGGTGGTTCGGGTTTGCCCATGTCTTGTCCCAGGCTGTCCAGTCCCCGTGCTGTCAACCGGCCGCCGATCATGGTGAAATCAAGAGGGCTCTGTGGTCGGTAGGGGAGGGATGGTCCCGTGCAGCAGCACATGCCTCTCCACCGCACGATCGTGGTCGTGGACGTCGCCGGGTTCATGAATCCGGCGCGCACCATGGCCCACCAGCAGGCCGTGCACGATGGCATGTACGACGTGCTGCGCCGCGCGTTCGCCGAAGTCGGGGTGGACCTCGACGCCGCATGCACGGTCGAGGACCGCGGGGACGGCGCACTCATCCTGGTGCCACCGGAGATTCCCAAAAGTCTGCTGACGGACCAGTTTCCCAGCCGGTTGGTGGCGGAGTTGCGGCGGTACAACGCGGTGCACGCCACGGAGGCGATGTTCCAGTTGCGGGTCGGGCTGCACGCGGGCGAGGTCCGGCAGAACAGCCGGGGCGCGGTCAGCCCGGCGATCAACCTCGCCTTCCGCATCCTGGACGCCTCGGCGGCCAAGCTCGCGTTGCGCCGGACCGCCGCCCTGCTCGCCTTGATCGCCTCGGACTTCTTCTACCACGAGGTGATCGAGCAGGATCCGGCGGCTGAGCCCGACACGTACCACCGAATTCCCGTTCAGGTCAAGGAAACCTCGACGGAGGCGTGGCTGCGGGTGTCCGAGGGGGTCGGTGTCCCGGCGCCGGCTCCGGACGTCGACGTGTTCATCCCCGAGCAGGCGGGCCCGGCCGACCCGGAGGTGCTCGGCATCCTGCCGGCCCGAGAGCTCGACCAGCTGCGCGGCTGGCTGTCCGGGATCGCCGTGCGCGGCACAGCGACGCTGATCCGGCGCGCCGCCGGCCCGGGCGTTCCGCCGCCGCCGGGTGACGCCGACGCCTGGCAGGTGTTCCAGCACCTCATGGACTTCAATGCCGGCAGCGACGGGTTGCCCCCGGCTTTCGTGTTCCTTGAGTTGCTGTCCGGCCAGCTGACCGACTCGCTGGCCGCGTGGCTGCGGGCGTGGCTGACCGACCGCGTGGGGCACCTGCGGCTCAAGCCGGCGTTGCAGGCGTTGCGTGCGCGGTCCTTCCCGGTGGACCTGGACGCGCGGCTGCATCTGCTGATCGTGGTGGAGCACGACGCCATCGACCCGGCACGGTGCCAGCTTTCCTTCTGGCGGCAGGACGATCCGGACGAGTGGCCGCCGCAGCGTGGGAACACCCGGGAGCTACGGCTCGCGGATCTGCCGGACGCGGTGGACCACCTGATCGTCGACGCCGAGCGGGCCTGGTCCGGGCACGGTGGCAACGCGGCGCTGGAGTTCGTGCTGCCGCGCGCGTTGCTGCATCTGCCGGTGCACCGCTGGTACAAGGAGCGCAGCTCCGGCGATCCCCGCATGCTGTGCCTGGCCTATCCCGTCGTGGTGCGTTCGCTGGAGCGGATGAGAACGACGCACTGGCACCGTGTCTGGCACGAGCGCTGGCGGATCTTGATGAATGACCCCGAGGCCGCGCAGGTGCTGTTCGTGGATGCCGCCGACCTGCGTGAACGACACCGTCTCGACGCCATTTTGAATAGTCCACAATGGTCCGCGATGGTATTGACGAAGCCGCCGTTACCCCGGCCCGTGCGAGGGTCGGAGGCCGACGAGCTCACTGCCGCGTTGCGGGCCGGTTTGCCGGCGCTGATATGGCATCCCAAGTTGCCTGCGGATGCGTTGCGGGAGATCGTTTCCTGGCTCGCGGAGGCGGATGGCATGCGCGATCTGTCTGCACGTGCACAGGCCGCGCGACTCGCTGCTTTACGGGCCGATCCGACTCCGTTCGACGCCGACCTGGCACTTGATTTGGTGGTATTGTGGGACAACCCCGAGCGCCGGGTGGTTCTTGATCAGCTCTAGGGGTCGTCCCGCCGGTAACGGCAAATGAGGAATTACCGATGAGCGGTAACGACAATTCGTCGGAATCGATGTCCGGCCTACCCGCCGCGCACGGCAAGGCTCCGGACTGGCGCATCTACCGCGGTACCGGGCGGCCGTTACCGGACGTCAACCTCGCTGAGTCGCTGCCGCCGCCGCCCCCCTGGCGCGTGTTCGCCGGCGAGCCGTTGCCGGCCAGCGACGAGCCGCCCGCCGACGACGGTGAGGCGGACCGCCGGCTGGGCTCCGAGTTTCATCTGACCGAGCGTGACATCGACCCGAACGAGGTCGACATGGTCAACGCCGCCCTGTATTTACGCCGCCCGTTGCTGGTGACCGGCCCTCCCGGTACCGGAAAGTCCAGCATCGCGTTCAAGATTGTCCGGGAGTTGGGCCTCGGACGGGTGTTGCGGTGGCCGATCACCAGCCATACCACCCTGAAGGAAGGGCTGTACCTCTACGACGCCATTGGCCGGGCGCAGGCGGCGGCCACCAGGCAGATCGCCGCCAAGGCGGACGCCATCGCCGGAGCCCATGGCTCGACGGAGTTCCTCGCCGAGCTGCCGATCGGCGAGTTCGTGAAGCTCGGTCCACTGGGCACGGCTTTCTTGCCGCGGAGGTTGCCGCGGGTCCTGCTCATCGACGAGCTGGACAAGAGCGAGGCGGATCTGCCGAATGACCTTCTGGGGATTTTCGAGGACGGCGAGGTCAACATTCCCGAGCTGGCGCGGGCGCGGGACCGGACCCCCGAAGTATCCGTTTTCACCGATGACCCTGCGGCGACCGCCACCATTGTCGGTGGTTCGCTGCGGTGTCGCGCCTTCCCTATGATCGTAATCACGAGTAATGGCGAAAGGGACTTTCCGCCGGCGTTTCTCCGGCGCTGCCTGAGGTTGGAGACCCGCGCTCCCGACGCCGAACAACTGGCCAAGATGGTGGCCAATCACCTGACCGATCCCGACGGTGAGCTCAGGAATCGGCTGGTTCGCGAGTTCGTCGAGCGCAGCGCGGAAACCGGCGGCCTGCCCGCTGACAAGCTGATGGACGCCGTCTATCTGGCGACCTCCGGCGCTTACGAAGCGGGCGACCCGTCCTGGTCCCGGCTGCGGGACGCGCTGTGGCGTGAGCTGTCCTCGCTGGTGCCATGAACAGGGGACGGGGGTCAGCGGCCGAAGCCCGCACCGCGCGACCCGGCCGGCTCGACGTCGCGGACCTGGCCTGGCGCGAGGTCGCCGACGCGGTCTGGCTGACCGCGGTCACCGGCGGGTTCCGGCGCACGGACGCCGAACCCACCCGCCAGCCCGAAGGTGCGCCCGCGCCCAGAGTGGACGGTGCGCCGGAGGCTCCCGCCCACGTCACGCGGGATGAGCGTGCCGGCCGGCACGACGACTCTGCCGGCGCGGGCCGCACCGAGGCGGTCTATCTGAGCCCGGCCGATCTCGGCCGCACCGGCCGGCGTCCGCCTCCGGCCCTGGTGGCCCGGTCGGCGCACATCGTCCGGGCGCTGCGACCGCTGAAGCGGAAGGTCGAGGACTGGCGCGAGGACCATGTCGTCCTCGACGAGGTGCTCACCGCGGAACGTGCCGTCCAAGATGGACTGTGGCTGCCCATGATGACCCGGGGCACGGTGCGCTGGCTCGACCTGACCGTGGTCGTCGACGCGGGTCCCTCGATGGCGCTGTGGACGTCGACGGTCACCGCGTTCCTCGCCCAACTGCAGCAGATCGGCGCGTTCCACACGATCCAGCTGCGCCTGCTGGACACCCGGGCGGCGCACCCGACCCTGCACGGCGGGACGCTCGCCACGCCGGCGCGCGGCCCGGCCGAGCTGGTGGACCCGTCCGGACGCCGGGTCATGCTGGTCCTCACCGACGGCGTGGGTGAGGCGTGGCGGCGCAACCGCGTCGCGCCGATGCTCGCCCTGTGGGGCGCGTCGATGCCGGTGGCGGTGGTTCACGTGCTGCCGCAACGGTTGTGGCCGCATCAGGGACTGGACCTGCACCGGGCCCGGCTGGAGGTCACCGGCCGGCTGCGCCCGAACCGGCGGTGGCGGGTGGAACTGGCCGACGCCTGGCTCGAACCCGACGACGGTGTCCCGCCCGGCGCCGTCCCGGTGCCGGTCCTGGAGCTCGGGCCGCGGTGGTTGGGCTGGTGGGCCCGGCTGATCACCGAGGGGCACGGCGGCGCGGCCGACGCCATGGTCCTGCTGGCCGGCGCCGCGTCCTCGCGTGCCGTGCGGGAGACCGCACCGGTCCGGGACGAGTCCGGGCGTCAGCGGGTGCACCGGTTCGTCAGCGTCGCCTCGCCGCCGGCCGTCCGGCTCGCCACGCTGCTCGCCGCCGTTCCGGTCAACCTGGATGTCGTCCGGCTGGTCCAGGACGAACTGGTGCCCGAGTCCGGGCCCGACCATCTGGCGGAGGTGCTCACCAGCGGGCTGCTGCGACCCTCCGGCGACGGCAGCCGCACCTGGGACACCGTCGTGTTCGACTTCGGGGAGACGGTGCGGGACGTGTTGCTGAGCGGGGCCCGCCGCTCGGACACGGCCAACGTTCTGCGCCTGGTGACCGAGCGTTTCGGCGACCGCAACCGTGCGCTGCGCCACCTGCGGGCGGCGCTCGCGGACCCCGACGCCACACCCGATCCCATGATCACCCCGGACAACGCCTACTACGTCATGCTCGAGCGCACCGTCATGCGCGCGCTCAGCGGGCCCTACCTGTCCCGCGCCGATCGGTTGACTCACCTGGTGCTCGACCAGGCAGCCGACGAAGAGGCGGCTGCCTCCACGCCGCGTACTACCATTGGCACTGAGATAAGCACGGTGAGTGACAACATGGCCGACCTGTCCACGCATGCCGATCTCCCGGGTAAGCCGGCGGAGACCGCTACCCCCGTCGCTCCGGCGCCTCGCTCGGCGCCGCTCAGCGAGACCGCCGTCGGCGAGCCGGGCCCCAGCCCCACCGCTCCGCGGGATACGCCGGAGACCTTTCCGATGCTGCTGCCGCCGGAGCGGCAGGGCGAGCCCGTTCCCGTGGTGTGGGGCAACGTCCCGCCGCGCAACCCCAACTTCACCGGCCGCACGGAACTGCTCGAGGCGCTCGGCCGGCGCCTGGCCGCGGGCGGCACCACGGCCATCCTCCCGGCCGCGCTGCACGGCATGGGCGGTATCGGCAAGACCCAGATCGCCGTCGAGTACATCTACCGCCACCTCGAGGACTACGAGATCGTCTGGTGGATCCAGGCCGCCCAGCTCGCCCAGGTCCGCGCCGGCCTCACCGAGCTCGCCCAGGTCCTCCGCCTCCCCGGCAGCTCCGAATCCCCGACCGCGGTCCCCGCCGTCCGCGAGGCTCTCCGCCTGGGCAAGCCCTACCGCCGCTGGCTCCTCGTCTTCGACGCCGCCGAAAGCCCCGACACCGTCCGCCAGTTCTTCCCGGCGGGCGGCACCGGCAACATCCTGATCACCTCCCGCAACCCCGACTGGGCCAGCGTCGCCCGCCCCCTCGAGGTCGCCGTCTTCCACCGCGACGAGAGTGTCGAACTCCTCCGCCGCCGCGGCCCTGAACTCGAAGACGACGACGCCGACCAGCTCGCCGACAAACTCGGCGACCTTCCCCTCGCCATCGAACAGGCAGCCGCCTGGCGCGCCGAAACCGGTATGCCGGTGAGTGAATATCTGAGGCTGTTCGATGAAAAGGTCGCCGAAATTCTCGACACCTCCGCCCCGGCCGGCTACGAAGTCTCCGTCGCCGCCGCCTGGAACGTCTCCTTCGACGAGCTGCGCACCCGCAGTCCCGCCGCCCACCAACTCCTCCAGGTCTGCGCGTTCTTCGCCCCGGAACCCATTTCCCGCAGCCTCTTCACCGGCGTCCGCGGGGTGTCCATCTCCGAGGATCTCGACGTCGCCCTCCGCGACCCCATGCAGCTCAGCCGCGCCATCCGCGACATCAACCGCTACGGCCTCGCCAAGATCGACCACCGCAAGGCCACCCTGCAGCTGCACCGCCTGGTCCAGATCGTGCTCCGCAACCGGATGACCGATCAGCGCCGGGAGGAAATGCGCCATGGCGCGCACATCCTGCTCGCCAATTACGACCCGAACGATCCCCAGTCGTCCAAGCTCTGGCCGCGATATGCGGATATTCTCCCGCATGTTCAGGCGGCGGAGCTGACCGAGAGCGATGACCCGTGGGTGTGCAAGCTGGTCATCAACCTGATGCGGTACCTGTACTTCTGGGGCGACCTGGACGAGGCCTCCGCGCTGGCGCGGCGCGCTCTCGACCGGTGGACCGTCCGGCTGGCCGAAACCAACCCGCACGCCATGGACGCGGCCAGCTTTCTGGGCATGTACCTGTGGGCCCTCGGCCGGTACACGGAGGCGGCCCAGCTCAACCGGCGCACCCTGGAACTGCGCCGCCAGGTGTCCGGGGAGAACAGCGAGGAGGCCATCATCGCGCAGCTCCGGGTCGCGGTGGACATGCGGTCCGCGGGCGATTTCCGGGGCGCACGCGAGCTCAACGAGCAGATCTTCGACAACGCCCGGCGGCTGTACGGCGAGGACGACCCGATCACCCTGCAGACCGCGCACGACCTCGCGGTGAGCGTGCGGTTGTGTGGTGACTACCAGCGGGCGTTCGAGCTGGACAAGGTCACGAGTGAACGGCGCGCCGAGGTGCTCGGCTACGACAATGTCGACACGCTGAACACGATGAGCGGGATGTACATGGACCGGCGCGAGCTCGGCGACTACGCCAAGGCGCGCAAGGAGCACGAGCGGATCGCGCAGCGGGTGCAGGAACTGCTCGGTGAGGACAAAGTGGACACTCTGCGCAGGTTCGCCTACCTCGCCGTGACCCGGCGCAAGGACGGCGATCATGCCGGGGCTTTCGAGCTCTCCACCAAGGCGCTCGAGCTGTACCGGCACCGCTACGGCGAGGACCACCCGATGGCCATGGCGTGCGCGATCGACCACTCGAACGACCTCCGCCACGCGGACGACCTGCCGGCCGCACGCGCGCTCGGCAACCAGACCCTGGAGCGGTATCGCGCCAAACTCGGTGACAGCCACCCGCACACCCTCAGCGCCGCCGTGGATCTGGCGGTGACCTTGCGGCTGTGCGGTGAAATCGCGGCGGCGCGCCAGCTCGACGAGACCTCACTCGAGCGGATCCGGGCCGTGCTCGGCCCGGAGCACCCGTACGCCGTCGTCTGCGCGGCCAACCTGGCCAGCGACCTCGCGGCGCTCGGCGAGGCCGAGACGGCACTGGCCCTCGGCACCGAGGCGGTCGGCCGGGCCGGGCACGTCCTGGGCGCCCGGCACCCGACCACGCTGGCAGCCAGGCTCAACATCGCGTTCGACCTGCGCGCACTCGGCCGGTCCCAGGAGGCGGAAACCCAGTACGCCGAGGTGCTGGCCCTCTTCCGTGAGGTACTGGGCCCGACTCACCCGACGACCCTGGCCGCCGTCCGGAATGACCGCGCCAACTGTGACATCGACCCGCTACCGCTGTAGGGACTCGGCTGCCGGGCGTGACCACCAGGCGAGGTATTCATCCAGGTCCGCAGCGGTTGCCGTCCGGTCGAGGATCTCGCGGTACACGGCACGGACGAGCTCCGGGCGGTCCAGCAAGGGTGCCGCGGCGCGGTCGCCCGACGCGGACAGCGCCAGGCCCAGCCCGACCCAGCCGGATGCCGGGTTCGGGTCGCCGGCCAGGTCGGCCTGGTACCGGCGCGCCGCCTCGGCGAAATCGCCGGAAGCGTAGGCGATGTCGGCGTCGGTCGCGTCGGCGACGATCGACCGGATCTCGGCGATGTCCCGGGACCCGGGCCCGGTGAGGCTCAACCGGATGAGGTCGGTGCGCGCGCCGGGCCAGCTGCCGTCCGGCTCGACCGTAGGCCGCTGGTCGGCGGCATACCTCCGGTCGCCGGGGCTGTCCCGCTCACCGATCCAGCGGTCGGCGACCTCGTGCACGAGGTCACCGGGCGGGCTGACGTGTCGCAGCCGCCAGCCCGCGACGTGGTCGGTGCCGGCCGCCGCCGCCAGCTCGGCCGGCTCACCGGGGACCGGCTCGTGCTGCCACGGTTCGAGCTTCCCGGCGATGCTCTCGACGAAGCGATGACCGGCGGCGGTCAGACTGTGATCGCCGAGCAGGCCTTGCAGCGTCCGCCAGGTTCCGGCACGCCAGTAGGCGAATTCGAACCAGGCCCGATGATCCCCGGTCGTGGCGGCGACCGCCCGCCAGAACTCGGTGACGCCGAGGAAGGAGTAGATGCCGTGCAGGGTGCCGCCCACCGGCCGGGGATCATCCCGCCACAGCGTGTAGAACCGCTGGCTTCGGTCGTCGGCGTGCAGCTCGAAGAGGTTCGTCAGGCCGTACAGGCGGATGTGCTGGTACTCGTGCACCAGCGTGGCGGCCAGGGCCACGGCGTCCGGCGGCCGTTCCATGATGGCGCTGCCGAACGTCTCACTGGTCGAGCCGCTCTGGTTCCGGAACGCCGCCACCGGGTACGGCACGATCGACTCCAGCCCGTCCGGGAGGCCGTCGGCGTAGTCCGGCAGATGCTGGACGATCAGCTGCCACGCTTCCTGGAGGAGCTCGTCCCAGGCTTTCACCTCGTCGGCGTCGATCCGGCGAGGTGCCAGGAGCCGGTCCTGGCCGCGGTACGGGTCGAGGTCGTCCAGGCGGATCGACAGCCGGTGCCCGCCGTTGTGGGCGGTCAGCGTGCGCAGCCCCCACCAGCCGGACGTGTCCGCCATGGCGTTGCGCGGCAGGGTCACGTGACCCGTGGCGGTACTGATCTCCACCCGCTCGTCCTTGGCGCGAATCTCCGCGACGGCCCATGGCTCCGCCATCGTGAAGCGGGCCATGCCCAACGTCGGCAGCGCCACACCGCCGCCCCCGAGGGGTACCCGGGTCTCGAAGTTGATCCCCGCCCTGATCGCGGCGGCCGCGGCCAGCGAATGGAAGTGGCCGACGTGCGCCCACACCGGCCGGTCGTCTTCCACCTCGCCGTGGATCACCTTGAGCACGTGGCTCAGCCACGCGCCGGTGTACGGATGCAGGAGGATCGACCGGTAGGCGTCCGGCGCGACGTCCTGAACGCGGGCGAGCAGGTCCCATGCCTCGTCCGGCTCGGGAAGGTCCCCCCACAGCTTCGGATCCGCCGTGACGTCGAAGATGAACGCCCGGAGGAGGTGCAGCCGCCGGCTCAGCTGTGCTCGGCGCAGCTGACGAACGACGTTTGCGCCACCACCGCCCCGGGCGAGCAGGTCGAAGTCGGCTCGGGACATCCGGTGGTGCGGGTACGAACCGGTGGCGCGTTTGGCAACGGACACAGTTGCCCTCTCCGAGGGATCCATCGGTACAGGTGGGTGTTTGGCGGATCAAGTTCTAACCGGCTGAGGCTGACGATTGTGTCATTGCTACTCGAAGGCAGAGATCTGTGAGCACGAGGTACGCGCTTTGCTGGGCCGGCCATTCTGGGTCAGAACATAACGCGACGCGTCTCGAAGTCCGTCATCGTCCTGTCGGAGATTCGAAAGCTGAGTTTCCGCGATATCGGTCAGCTCGGATTCTTCCTCGGGTGTCCCAGGGGTCGCGGTCATCGATTCGCCCCCATGTCCAGAAGGAATGCGATGAACCCGATATTCACCTTTTGCTGACCGGCGCAGGTGGAGCGGGTTATATAGTTAGTCGACGATGACCAGCTCACGCTTATACTCCTCAGAAAGCCGGGCGACGCAATTGATAAACCAGGGCGCGCCCGGGTGTCGCAATCGTACTCGGCAGTGCAAGTCCCCGTGACGTCAGGGGAAGGGTATTTGACTACGCTTTGTAGTCGAATCCAGTGTGTGTTATGCGACTATCCAATGGTCGTCGGGGCGATGGCAGCAGGTCGAAGCCATGTTGATGGCGCCACCTTCGATGCCCGGATATAGAATATCGATACATTGTCCGATCACTCAGAGTCATGATCTGCCCGCAGATCTCCCAGTAGGATCTCGCCGATGTCGATCAGTTCAGACTCCAATGCGGGCTCGTCCTCGCCGGGAGGCTGCGATGAACTCATGATTGCGGTTCCTTTCCTGCCCCGGATAATCAGAAACGCGCGGTAATGCCACCGTGGATCACGGTAGAGGTGAGCTCAGACGGTACGCTTACCCGCCGCGAACTCCCGAAGCTGCTGCTGGCGCTCGATTATAACTCTTCCGCGGGTAGTCGCAACGATACTGAGGGAGCGCAACCGATCGAGGCCGCGGATGAGAGTGCTCCGGGAGACGCGCGCGATGGCTGCCAGTTCTTCCTGTCCAAAGGGGAGGATTATGGGCGCGTCGGCCGGGGCGTCCGGCGCGCACTGGGCGGCCAGTTCGACGAGGATGGCGGCCAGCCGTTGAGGGAACTCTGGGCCGCCGGCTTCCAGATGAAGATGCGCCGATTGTTCGAGGCGGATGGCGGCGGTGCGGAACAGCTCTTCGGCGATGTGCGGCCGGTTCGAGAGGACGGCCCGAAGCCGGGTGGCGGGGATGACGAGGGCGGTGACCGGGGTGATGGCCTGGATCGTGGCGTTGCGGGGGAGGTCGGTGATCGCGGCGAGCTCGCCGACGATCTCGCCGGGGCCGCGGGCCGCGATGGGGGCGAGCTCACCGCGGTCGTTGGTGACCGTGATCTTCACCCAGCCGGAACGCAGGACGTACATGCTGCCCGGTGGGCCGCCCTGAGACGCGATGATCTCGTCGGGGCGCCAGGTGCGGGTGTAGCCGGCGGCGGCGAGCGCGTCCTGCTCGGCGGGGAAGAGGCGGTGCCAGGCTCGGCTGTCCGGATCGGTCACGCGTAGGTCCTTCGGGGAGTCGGGCCCGGCGTATCAAATGACACATCGTGAGATCCCGCTAAGCGTAAGCATCGCAGTGTGTTGCGCACGCTGGGAATAACGATGGACAGTCAGGAATCGGATCGCCAGAGGTTCCGGCGCCTCATGGCGGAGTCGTCGGGGTCGACGCCGCGGCCGATCCCGCCGCACCCTCCGCTGGTATCGGGCGGGTGGTACCACGGCATGTCGGTGGAGGAGGTGTTGGGACCGGGGCGGGTTCCGCTCGAGGAGCCGGTGGACCGGTCGGTGGGCGCGGCGCTGGCGCTCACGATGATGTTCGGGCCGGTAGGTTTGTTCTACGTGTCGATGGTCGGCGGGCTGGCCTGCACGGCGCTGACGATCGTGGCGGTGTTGCTGTACGGGCCGGCGCCGTTGCTGATCGCCTGGCCGATCTCCATGGTGTGCTCCGGGATCATCGCCGGCGCGATGCGGAAGGAGTACCGGCAGTAGAAGTGCGACGTCCGGCTCGGCCGACGCGGGTGCTCGGACGAGTCGTCGATATAGAGCCGCCCGGGTGCTGAGAAAGCGCCCGGGCGGTTCGGTCTGTGCCGGCGCGGGCGGCACGGCCAGAGACCGGCCATCTTCGTTAGGCTGAATGGAGTATTGCCGGCACCTGTGAGCTTGGGTGAGGCTGCCTGTCGGCAGCATTTGGTCAGGGCCTGAACGAAGTGGGTGCAGCGTGGCGGACAGCCGGCCGGTCGACCAGGCCGACCTGCGCCGGGGGAACCTCGCTCTGCTCGTGCGCATCCTGCGCGAGCACGGCGCGCTGTCCCGGGCTCAGCTCGCCATGCGCTCGGGGCTGTCCAAGGCCGCGGTGTCCAGCCTCGTCGGCGACCTCGAGCTGCGCGGTCTGGTGCACGCGGCCGGCGTCTCGTCGGGTGGGCTGGGGCGGCCGGGCCGGCTGGTCGCCCTGCGGCCCGGCAGCGCCTGCGGCATCGGGCTCGATGTCCACATCGGACACGTCGGCGCGGTCGTCACGGACCTGCGCGGCGAGACGCTGTTCCGCCGGCGGGTGGCCTGCGAGGTGCCGGCCGTGGGCCCCGAGCGGGCGCTCGACGAGCTCGCCGCCGTCGCGGGCGCGGCGCTCGCCGCGGTGAGCGCCGCCGGTGGGCACCCCGCGGGCCTCACGGTCAGCGTGCCGGGGCTGGTCGACACGGATGCCGGCATGGTCCGGTTCGCGCCGCGGCTGCGCTGGCGGGACGTCTCGGTCGCCGCCGGTCTGGCCGCGCGGACCGGGGTGCGCCTCGCCGACCTCGCCGTCGACAACGACGCGAACCTCGGCGCCATGGCCGAGCACGCGGCGGCGCCGGTGCCCGACCTGGTGTACGTGACCGGCGACTTCGGCATCGGCGGCGGGGTGATCACCGGCGGCCGGCTGGTCCGCGGCGCGATCGGCTTCGCCGGGGAGATCGGCCACATGCCGATGGATCCGCTCGGGCCGGAGTGCTCGTGCGGGCGGCGCGGTTGCTGGGAGACCCAGGTCGGGCTCGGCGCGCTGCTGCAGGCCGGCGCCGATCCGGGAGACCCGGTGTGCGACCCCACGCTGGACCTGGACGAGCGGATGGCGATCATCCGGGCCCGGGCCGAGCGGGGCGACCGGCGCACCCGGCACGCCCTGCATCAGATCGGCTCCGCGCTCGGCACCGGAGTGTCCATTGTGGTCAACATGCTGAACCCGGCCGTGGTGGTGCTGGGCGGTTACTTCGCCGCACTCCCGGAGTGGCTGGTGGAGCCGGTCCGCGCGGAGGTGGCCGCCCGGGTGCTCGCCCCGGGCGTGCGCATCGCCGGCTCGACGCTCGGGTTCGCCGCGCCGGCCACCGGCGGGGCGCTCGCGTCGCTGCGCCGGGTGCTGGCCGACCCGACCCTGATTTCCCGACAGATCATGGAAAGAGGTACGTGATGAGCAACGACTACAGCCCGCGCCCCGAGCACAAGTTCAGCTTCGGGCTGTGGACGGTGGGATGGCTGGGCATCGACCCGTTCGGCGTGGCCACCCGGGAGCCGATGGACCCGGTGCACGCGGTGGAGCGGCTGGCGTCCCTCGGCGCGTGGGGGGTCAGCTTCCACGACGACGACCTGATCCCGTTCGGCGCGGACGACGCGGAGCGCTCGAACCGGATCGCCGCGTTCCGGAAAGCCTTGGACGCCAGCGGTCTGGTGGTGCCGATGGCGACCACGAACCTGTTCACCCACCCGGTGTTCAAGGACGGCGCGTTCACCGCGAACGACCGGGACATCCGGCGGTTCGCGCTGCGCAAGGTGCTCCGCAACCTCGACCTCGCGGCCGAGCTGGGCGCGAAGACCTACGTGCTGTGGGGTGGCCGCGAGGGCTCGGAGTCACCGGTGGCCAAGGACGTCCGGGCCGCGCTGGACCGCTACGCCGAGGGTCTGAACGTGCTGTGCGCCTACGTCCGGGAGCAGGGCTACGACATCCGGTTCGCCATCGAGCCGAAGCCGAACGAGCCGCGCGGCGACATCCTGCTGCCCACCATCGGGCACGCCCTGGCGTTCATCACCGAGCTGGCCGACCCGGAGATCGTCGGGCTGAACCCGGAGGTCGGGCACGAGCAGATGGCCGGGCTCTCGGTGGTGCACGGCTACGCGCAGGCGCTCTGGCACGGCAAGCTCTTCCACCTGGACCTCAACGGGCAGACGGGTCCGCGCTACGACCAGGACCTCCGGTTCGGCAACGGGGACGTGAAGAGCGCCTTCCTGCTGGTGGATCTGCTGGAGGGGGCCGGGTACGACGGGGCGCGGCACTTCGACTTCAAGCCGGCGCGCACCGAGGACGAGGACGGGGTGTGGGCCGCGGCCGCGGGCTGCATGAAGAACTACCTGATCTTCAAGGAGCGGGCGGCGGCGTTCCGGGCCGACCCGGAGGTGGCCGCGGCGCTGGCGGCGACCCGGGTGGCGGAGTTGTCCGAGCCGACGCTCGCGGCCGGGGAGAGCCTCACCGCGTTGCGCACCGAGGAGTTCGACCCTGAAGCCGCGGCGAAGCGCGGAAAGGGCGTGGAGCTGCTGGACCAGCTCGCCCTCGAGCACCTGTTCGGGGTGCGCTGAGAAATTAGGTGAATGCAGCACTCACGAAAATGGTCTGCGTGAGTGCTGCATTCACCGGGGTGGAACCCTAGGAGACCACGATGCTGATCGGGGCGCTCGGGACGGAGCGGTTCAGGGCGAAATCGACGGCCTGAACGGTGATCTGGTGCGGGCCGGGGGTGATCCGGCCGAGGTCGACCAGGGTCTGGATGTCGTAGGTCGTGGCGACCGGCTTGGCGCGCTGCTGACCGTCGACGAGCACCCAGTAGTTCTTCACGCCGGTGCCCACGTCGGTGGACGGATCCCAGCTGACGACCGGCGCGTTGCGGGTCACCGTGGCCGCCGCGGCCAGCGTGGTGTCGTGCACGTTCTGCGGCACGGTCGGGGGCGTGGTGTCGGTCTCGGCGGCGGCGGACGGCGCGACAATGGCGGCCGCGGCAACCGCGAGCGCGGCCGTCAGGATCTTCTTGCCAAAGGTGTTCACTGCATACACTCCTCATGACGAAAATGACTCGTCAGGACGTTGGAGAATGGGGGCTTTCTCCGGCGTAACTCACCGCGGCGAAGCTAACTTCGGGCCTTGGTGGAATTCTCGTAATTGGCTGGAATATCGGCATACCGGCTCGTCATGGGGTTGCCCGGCCGGCGTACCCTGCCGCCGACGGGTCGCGACGGCGCGGCCGGAGCGAGGAGGCGCACCATGGCGTTGCTGCAGGACCTGCTCGGCGCGATCCGGGAGAGCCGGATCGAGATCGTCGACCTCACCGCGCCGCTGTCGGCGAGCACGCCGGTGCTGCGGCTGCCCGAGCCGTTCGCCAACACGATCCCGTTCCAGCTCGAGGAGATCAGCCGGTACGACGAGCCCGGCCCGTTCTGGTACTGGAACAACATCCACACCGGCGAGCACACCGGCACCCACGTCGACGCGCCGAAGCACTGGGCCTCCGGGCAGGACGGCCTCGACGTCGCCCAGCTCCCGCTGCGCGCGCTGGTCGCGCCCGCGGTCGTGCTCGACGTGTCCGGCAAGGTGGCCGGCAACCCCGACTTCGTGCTGGAGATCGAGCACGTCCGGAAGTGGGAGCAGGCCAACGGCCCGCTGCCGGCCGGCGGATGGCTGCTCTACCGCACCGGGTGGGACGAGCGGTCCAGCGACGAGGCGGCCTTCCTCAACGCCGACGAGACCGGGCCGCACTCACCCGGCGTGTCCGCGGAGTGCGCGCGGTGGCTGGCCGAGGAGACGGAGCTCGCCGGGTTGGGCGTGGAGACCGTCGGCACGGACGCCGGCGCGGCGCACAGCTTCACGCCGGCGTTCCCGGTGCACAACTACTTCCTCGGCGCGGGCAAGTGCGGGCTGACCCAGTTGCAGAACCTGGCTCAGCTGCCGGCGACCGGCGCGATGATCGTGGTCTCGCCGCTGCCGATCGTCGGCGGTTCGGGCAGCCCGGCGCGGGTTTATGCGCTGGTAGAGAAGTGAATACGGCTGAACTCGTTGGTCGGGTGCTGGCCGGGCTGGGCGCGGGGCACGCGTTCGGGGTGGTCGGCAGCGGCAACTTCGAGGTGACCAACGCGTTGCGCGCGCACGGGGTGCCGTTCACGGCCACCCGGCACGAGTGCGGCGCGGCGACCATGGCCGACGCCTATGCCCGGATGAGCGGCCGGCTCGCGCTGGTCACCCTGCACCAGGGGTGCGGGCTGACCAACGCGATGACCGGGATCGGCGAGGCGGCGAAGAGCCGGACCCCGATGATCGTGCTGGCCGGCGAGGTCGCCGCCTCCGCCGTGCGCTCCAACTTCCGGATCGACCAGGGCGGCGCGGCCGAGGCGGTGGGCGCGGTGGCCGACCGGGTGTACTCCGCGGAGACCGCGGTGGCCGACACGCTGCGGGCCTACCGCACCGCGGTGTACGAGCGCCGCACGGTGGTGCTGAACCTGCCGCTGGACGTGCAGCGCGAGCCCGCGGCCGACGTCCCGGTGGAGAAACCCCCGCCGCCGCAACCGGTCCGGCCGGACGGCACGGTGATCCGGGAGCTGGCCGCGGTGCTCGGCCGGGCCAGTCGCCCGGTGTTCGTCGCCGGCCGGGGCGCCCGCGGTGCCGGCCCGGAACTGCGCGCGCTGGCCGCCGCGTCCGGCGCGCTGCTGGCCACCTCGGCCGTCGCCAACGGGCTCTTCGCCGGGGACCCGTGGGCGCTGGGCATCTCCGGCGGGTTCGCCTCGCCGCTGACCGCCGAGCTGATCAGCGGCGCCGACCTGGTGGTCGGCTGGGGCTGCGCGCTGAACATGTGGACCACCCGGCACGGCCGGCTGCTCTCCCCGGACGCGGTGCTGGCCCAGGTCGACCTGGACCCCGCGGCGCTGGGCGTGCACCGCCCGGTGGATCTCGGCGTGCTCGGCGACGTCGCCCTCACCGCCCGGGACACGCTGGCCGAGGTCGTTCCGGCGGCCGGATATCGCAGCGCGGACGTGCGGGCCCGGATCGCCGCCGCGGCGCGCTGGCGGGACGTGCCGTTCGAGGATCAGTCCACATCGGACCGGATCGACCCGCGGCGGCTGAGCGTGCTGCTGGACTCGTTGCTGCCGGCCGAGCGCGTCGTCGCCATCGACTCCGGCAACTTCATGGGCTACCCCAGCGCCTACCTGTCCGTGCCGGACGAGTACGGCTACGTGCTCACCCAGGCGTTCCAGTCGATCGGCCTGGGCCTGGCCACCGGGATCGGCGCGGCGCTGGCCCGCCCGGACCGGCTGGCCGTCGCCGCGCTCGGCGACGGCGGCTGCCTGATGAGCGTCGCCGAGCTGGACACGGTGGCGCGCCTGGGGATCCCGATGGTCATCGTGGTCTACAACGACGACGCGTACGGCGCCGAGGTGCACCACTTCGGCCCGGACGGCGCGAACCTGGACACGGTCGTGTTCCCGGACACCGACATCGCCGCCATCGCCCGCGGGTTCGGCCTCGCCGGCAGCACCGTGCGCACCCCCGGCGACCTCGGCGCCCTCACCGAATGGCTCTCCGGCCCGCGCGACCGCGCAATCCTGGTCGACGCCAAGATCACCAGCGACGGCGGCTCCTGGTGGCTCGCCGAAGCGTTTCACTAGTCCGCCTCTCCGGAATTTTGACCTTGGTTGCGCCCCGGGAGACGGTGCGGCTGGCGGGTTGGTTGGGGCTGGGTGCCGTCACGGTCCCCTTAGGTGCGGTTGGTTGGGCGAGGCTGAGTGAAAGACCTGCGCGATGATCCCTCAGGCACGACCCAGGTGGTTGTATCAATGGCCGGGCGGCGCACTCCGTAGGGTGGGTTTCGGTTTGGTGAAGGAGAGCGTGTGGCGCGATGATGCTGACCATGCGTGACGATCCGACGGTGGTGGCGCTGGTGGAGCGGGCCCGGGACGGGGACCGGCGTGCCTGGGACGAGATCGTGGCGCGGTACGCGACGCTGGTGTGGTCGGTGTGCCGGCGGTACGGGCTCACCGGGAGCGATGCGGAGGATGTCGGGGCCAGCGTGTGGTTGCGGCTGGTCGAGCGGCTCGGGTCGATCCGGGAGCCGGCGGCGCTGCCCGGGTGGATCGCCACGACCACCCGGCGGGAGTGCCTGCAGGCGTTGCGGACGGGCCGGCGGCAGATTCCGGTGGAGGACGACGAGTTTCCGGACGAGGAGGGCGCGGCGTCCGACGAGTGGCTGCTCGAGCAGGAGCGGCACATCGCACTGCGGCTGGCGTTCGCCGGGATTTCCGAGCGGTGCCGGCGGCTGCTGTCGATGCTGTTCGCCGACCCGCCCGCGCCGTATGTGGAGATCGCGGACACCCTGGGGATGACCGTCGGCGGCATCGGGCCGACCCGGATGCGCTGCCTC
Source organism: Actinophytocola sp. (assembly GCF_036002505.1). Lineage (GTDB taxonomy): Bacteria > Actinomycetota > Actinomycetes > Mycobacteriales > Pseudonocardiaceae > DASYTH01. The sequence goes on from NZ_DASYTH010000297.1 coordinate 72,331, forward strand.
GAGCGGCTGCGCGATCGTCCGGAGTTGGTGGCGCTCCGGCCGACCGCCCCGACCAGCGGGAGATGAGCGCCATGGCGACCGGGTGGGACAGTGACGAGCGGCTGCTTGCCGACCTCGGGGCGGCGCTGCGGGCCGAGCGCGAGGTGCCGGAGCGGTTCCTGGAGATCGGCCGGGAGGCGTTCGCCTGGTACGACGTGGACGCCGAGCTGGCGGCGCTGACGTTCGACTCGGCGACCGCGCCGGCCGGCACCCGGGCCGAGACCGCCACGCTGCGCGCGCTGACCTTCGCGGCCAGGAGGCTGACCATCGAGCTGGAGGTGACCGCCGGCGCGCTGGTCGGCCAGGTGGTGCCGCCCCAGCCGGGTGAGCTGGAGGTGCAGCCGCGCGAGGGCGAGACCCGCACGGTGCCCGTCGACGAGGTCGGCTGGTTCGCCATCCGCCCGCGCCCGGCCGGCCTGTTCCGCCTGCACCTGCACACCGCCGAGAGCGACGTTCTCACCGAGTGGATGAGCACGCGAGTCCCCGGTTCCAGCGCATGAGTTCGTAGTTCGGAACGTGGAACTCGCGTGCCTGAAACGGGGACTCGCGTGCCTGAAGTGGGGACTCGCGGGGTCAGGGGGTGGGTGGGGTGGGCAGGCCGAGGTCGTCGAGGGCGCAGCGGAGGGCGTGCAGGGCGTGGTAGGTGCGGGTGCGGACGGTGCCGGCGGGGACGCCGAGCTGCTCCGCGGCGTCCACAATGGACAGACCGCGGTAGTAGACCTGCGCGAGCACCGCCCGGTCCTCCGCGGTCAGTCGCGCCAGGGCCTGACGCATGGCGTGGGCCTGCGCGGTCTCGTCGTTCACCGAGGCGTCACCCTATTGGGTCGCAGCCGGGCGCGGGATGACGGATGATGTACGGCACGGGAGCGACACACCTCGCATGTGCCGCTCCCGTCCGTTCCCCGGCGACCCCTGCAATCACCGGGCGCCCACAGTGCCCCTTCGGGCAACGGGAGTCATTAAGCCACAACAGGTGTGCGCGCGCCAATCCGCCATCTCGGTGAGACCCGGCGCACATGTTGGCGATTGGTCAATTGTTCAGACAACGACTGATTTTCTTTGGTCCATTTCTCGTCCGGCGTGGAAATTGTTGCGGCCCGGAGCGTGATCGCGCCCAAGGACGCCGCCGGCACTCTCGGTACGCGGGTGCTCACGCAGCGAGGTGAGTGCTCGGACGGGGCGGGCGCGTGGCCGCCGGTCCGGTGGATCACCGCGGCCACGCTGTCTGGGAAAAATTCGTCCCCTATTCGGTGTAACGTTTTCGCGGCACCGAGAATAGGTTGACATATTGCGTTCCATGCATTGATCCGGTTCGTTCCCGGTGTCTGCTTCCAGCCCAACGGCCCTGGGAACAACTGCCGTCGAACGGCGTCTTGTGCGCGCGTTGATCAGGAGGGAAACTCCGGCGGTCCCCTCCGGCGACCTGGGAGTTCTCATGGTGCGCTCGCGTCTTCGTACCCGCTTTCTGCTTGCCGCGGCGGTGACCTTGGTGTTGCCGCTCGTATCCGTAGTGTCGCCGGCGCAGGCCGATCCACCGCCCGACGACACCCCCGTTCTGCTGCACCCGAAAGGCGAGCACGAGGACGGCTCCGACGAGAACGAGAGCTTCGACAAGCTCCGCGACGCCTATTACTGGAGCCGCCTGCTGGCCGGTGACGAGGAGATCTCCCTGGACAAGGCCTCGACGCTGCGCTCCCAGGCGGCGAACAAGGCCTCCACGATGAGCACCGCCGAGTCGAGCTCCCCGTACGGCGGCCACTGGCAGAGCGTCGGCCCCGACCCGATCGTCCAGGTGGCACGAACCACCAACACGTTCGAGGCGGTGTCCGGCCGCATCGGCGCGCTCGCCATGCGCAGCGACGGCTCGATCATCCTCGGCGCCGCGCAGGGCGGCATCTGGACCTACGACCCGCCGACCGGGACCTGGATCTCCCGCACCGAGGACTCCGACACCCAGTCCATCGGCGCGCTGGCCGTCGCGCCGAGCAACGACCGGATCGTCTACGCCGGCACCGGCGAGGGTGCGCTGTCCGGCGACAGCTACTTCGGCGACGGCGTGTGGCGCTCGACCGACGGCGGCGAGACCTGGACCCACGTGTCCAGCCAGTTCGCTGGCCAGGCCACCTCGTCCATCGTGGTCGACCCGAACAACTCCAGCCACGTGTACCTGGCCAACCTCCGCGGCCGCGGCGGCGTCCGGCGCACCACCCACCCGTCCCAGGCCTTCTTCGGCATCTGGGAGTCCCGGGACGCCGGCCGGCACTGGAGCCTGCTCAAGGGCACCCAGGACGAGCTGCACGGCGCCACCGACCTGGTGATGGATCCGCGCAACCCCAACGTTCTGCTCGCCTCGTTCTGGGGTGACGGGATCTACCGCTCCACCGACGGCGGCCAGCACTGGGCCAGCGCCCTGGGCAACCTGCCGGCCGGCAACTTCCTCGAGGGCGGCACCCGGTTCTCGCTCGGCCTGTCGCACCCGGCCGGCGACGCGAACGCCACGCTGTACACCGGATTCGACTACTTCGACCTGAGCGACACCCACCACGATGCGCGGATCTGGAAGTCCACCGACTACGGCGAGCACTGGACCGTGACGCCGAACGGCACCGGCACCGACTCCGTGCTCGCCTACTGCGGCACGCAGTGCTTCTACGACAACGTGGTCAAGCCTGACCCGAACAACGCCAACATCGTCTACGCGCTGGGTGTCTACGGCTACAACAACAGCCCGCAGTCCGGCGGCGTCTACCGGTCCACCGACGGCGGCGCCACCTGGAAGAACCTGGGCTACGACCTGCACCCGGACTTCCACGCGATCGCCTTCGAGCCGGACAACTCCCAGCACATCGTGGTCGGAAACGACGGCGGCGTCTGGCAGTCGTTCACCGGCGGCGGGCGTAACGGCGCCGGCGAGCCGCTTTCCGCCGCGCAGTGGGAGAACCTCAACGGCCAGGTCAACCCGACCACCGGCGCGCTGATCCACTCCACCGGCCTGCGGATCACGCAGTTCACCAGCATCGCCACCGTGCCGACGGTGCCCGGCCAGTACTGGGGCGGCACCCAGGACAACGGCACGCTGCGCAAGTCGCTGGCCAACGACCGGTGGTTCGACCAGGCCAGCGGGGACGGCGGCCAGGTCATCGTGGACCAGACCAACGTGAACCCGGTCAACCCCAACGTGCCCTCGTACGTGTTCGGCACGTTCTTCGGCATCTCGCCGTACCGGTACAACCCGACCTCGGTGAGCACGTTCTTCGGCAACGAGCCGATCGACGGCGGCATCAACATGTCCGACCGCGCCGAGTTCTACGTGCCGTGGGTGCAGAACCGGGCCAACCCCAACCAGATGTTCCTCGGTACCTACCGGCTCTACCGCAGCGACAACGCGGAGACGCCGTCGGCCGCCGACGTGAAGTGGGACATCATCAGCCCGGACCTGTCCACCGGCTGCACGGGCTCGGCCCCCAACGGCGCGCGCGGCTGCTTCATCAGCTCCATCGGCGTCTCCGAGGGCGGCACCGGCGTCTACGTCGGCACCGACGACGGCGTGATGTCGGTGAGCCCGAACGCGACAACCGCCGAGCACCCGACCTGGACCCGGGTCGGCCAGGGCCAGCTGCCGAACCGTCCGGCCACCCAGATCGCGGTGGACCGCTCGAACTGGCGGATCGCCTACGCGGCCTACGCCGGGTTCGGCGCGGCCACGCCGTCCAACACCGGGCACGTGTTCAAGACCACGGACGGCGGGCAGACCTGGACGAACATCACCGGCGGCCTGCCGGACGTCCCGGTCAACTCGATCATCCTCGACCCATCCGACCCGAACCTGCTCTACGCCGGCACCGACGTCGGCACGTTCGTCACCACCAACGCCGGCCGGACCTGGCTGCGGCTGGGCAACTCGATGCCGAAGGTGGCCACCTGGCAGCTCGACTACGACCCGGCGCACGCCGTGCTGGCCGCCGGCACGCACGGCCGCGGTGCCTACACGCTGGACACCTCGGTGAACACCCCGGCGCTCGTCGTGTCCACTTCGGACGCCGGCACGCCGGTCGGCCCGGGCGCCGACGTGCACTACTCCGTCAAGTTGCGCAACATCGGCAACTGGGTGGCCACCGGAGTGAACATCACCGTGCCGATCCCGCAGAACACCGCGTTCGTCTCCGCGGGCCAGGACGGTGCGCTCCGCAACGGCAAGGTGCGCTGGGACTTCCTGGAGGTGCCGGCGGGCGGCAGCACCACGGTCGACTTCACCGCGCGCATCTCGCCGAACCTGCCCGGCACGGTCACCGAGATCGTCAGTGACGGCGTGGTGGTCAAGTCCGGCCAGGGCCCGGGCACGACCGGCAGCCCGCACGCCACGCCGATCTCGCCGGCGCACGCGGTCACCGTGTCGGCCGCGAGCACCACGGACGGCGCCCGGGTCGGCACCGACGTGTCCTACCCGGTGCACCTGAGCAACCGCGGCTTCCAGGCGGACAGCTACACGCTGGCCACGGCCGGCTCCTGGCCGGCGGCCACGTACGACGCGTCGTGCAGCACCCCGCTGTCGGTGACCCCGACGGTGGCCTCGGGTGCCGCTGCGGACGTCTGCGTGAAGGTGAGCGTGCCGGCGGGCGCGGCCAACGAGGCGCGCAACGACACCACGCTGACCGTGAAGTCGTCCGCGGATCCCGCGGTCGGCGGGACGGCGACGCTGACCTCCATCGCGGTGGCGGTCGACACGCTGCTCATCGACGGGGACCTGGACATCCCGGACGTCTCGGGGCTCTACCGGGATGCGTTGTCCGCCAACAGCACACCGTTCAGCTACTGGGATCTGACCGCGGATCCGGTGCTGCCACGCAACTACGTCAACGCGCACCACAGCGTGGTCTTCTTCACCGGCAACCAGTATCCGGCCCCGGTCACCCCGTACGAGCCGCAGCTCAAGGCGTTCCTCGACGGCGGCGGGCGGCTGCTCATGTCCGGCCAGGACATCCTGGACCAGAGCGCCGGCACCACCGCGTTCGTCCGCGACTACCTGCACATCAACTGGGACGGCACGGAGAACCAGAACGACAAGCCGACCGCAGCCGTGCACAGCGTCGCGGGCAACCCGGTGAGCGACGGCATCGGCACGGTGCCGCTCGACCACAACGTCCTCGGCGCGTTCTTCGAGGACCAGGTCACCCCGATCGCGCCGGCCACCCCCGCGTTCACCGACGACTCGGGCGCGGCCAACGCGCTCACCGTCACGGCCGGCTCCTACAAGGTGGTGTTCCTGGCCTTCCCGCTCGAGGCCTACGGCACCGCCGCGCAGAAGGCCGACCTGGTGAAGCGGGCGTTCATCTACTTCGGTAGCTGAGCCGAGCAGAAGAAGGGGTGCGCGGGCGGGT
>NZ_DASYTH010000298.1:0-9461 GCF_036002505.1 Actinophytocola sp.
GGAGGCGATGATCGAGATCGTCTCCGGGTCGAACGTCATCCTGAGCACGCCGACCGGCTCCGGGAAGAGCATGGTGGCGGTCGGCGCGCACTTCGCGGCCCTGGCGGGCGGGCAGCGCAGCTTCTACACCGCGCCGATCAAGGCGCTGGTGTCGGAGAAGTTCTTCGCGCTGTGCGACATCTTCGGCGCGGACAACGTCGGCATGCTGACCGGTGACGCCAGCGTGAACGCCGAGGCGCCGGTGATCTGCTGCACCGCGGAGATCCTGGCGAACATGGCGCTGCGGGACGGGCCGGATGCGGACGTCGGGCTCGTGATCATGGACGAGTTCCACTTCTACGCCGAGCCGGACCGCGGCTGGGCGTGGCAGGTGCCGATCCTGGAGCTCACCCGCGCGCAGTTCGTGCTGATGTCGGCGACGCTCGGGGACGTGCGCCGGTTCGAGGAGGACCTCACCCGGCGCACCGGCCGGTCCACCGCGGTGGTCACCTCGGCCGAGCGGCCGGTGCCGCTGTTCTACAGCTGGCGGCTCACCCCGCTGCACGAGACGCTGGAGGAGCTGCTCGCCACCAACCAGGCGCCGATCTACGTCGTGCACTTCACCCAGGCCGCGGCACTGGAGCGGGCGCAGGCGCTGATGAGCGTCAACGTGTGCACCCGGGCGGAGAAGGACGAGATCGCCCGGCTGATCGGCCGGTTCCGGTTCACCGCGGGGTTCGGGAAAACGCTGTCCCGGCTGGTGCGGCACGGCATCGGGGTGCACCACGCCGGCATGCTGCCCAAGTACCGGCGCCTGGTGGAGCGGCTGGCCCAGGCCGGGCTGCTGAAGATCGTGTGCGGCACGGACACGCTGGGCGTCGGGATCAACGTGCCGATCCGGACCGTCGTGTTCACCGCACTGTCCAAATACGACGGTGTGAAGACGAGGCACCTCAAGGCAAGGGAGTTCCACCAGATCGCCGGCCGGGCCGGGCGGGCCGGCTACGACACGGTGGGCAACGTCGTCGTGCAGGCGCCGGATCACGTGGTGGAGAACGAGAAGGCGCTGGCGAAGGCCGGCGACGACCCGAAGAAGCGGCGGAAGGTGGTGCGGCACAAGCCACCCGCGGGGTTCGTGTCCTGGGGCGAGCCGACCTTCGAGCGGCTGGTCGCGGCCGAGCCGGAGCCGCTGACGTCCAGCTTCACGGTGAGCCATGCGATGCTGCTCAACGTCATCGGGCGGCCCGGCGACGCGTTCTCCGCGATGCGGAAGCTGCTGGAGGACAACCACGAGGACCGGCCCGCGCAGCGCCGGCACATCCGCCGCGCCATCGCGATCTACCGGGCGCTGCTGGCGGCCGGTGTGGTGGAACGGTTGCCTGCACCCGATGACCACGGCCGCAGCGTTCGACTCGTTGGAGATCTTCAACTTGACTTCGCGCTCAACCAGCCACTGTCGCCGTTCGCGCTGGCCGCCATCGAGTTGCTGGACCGGGAGTCTCCGAACTACGCCCTGGACGTGGTATCCGTCATCGAGTCCACTTTGGACGACCCGCGGCAGGTGCTGTCCGCGCAGGAGTCCAAGGCCCGCGGCGCGGCCGTGGCGGCGATGAAGGCGGAGGGCATCGAGTACGAGGAGCGGATGGTCCTGCTCGAGGACGTGACGTATCCGAAACCGTTGGCGGAGTTGCTGAACGCGGCGTACGAGACCTACCGGCGCGGCCACCCGTGGGTCGCCGACTTCCCGCTCTCGCCCAAGTCGGTGGCCCGGGACATGTACGAGCGGGCCATGACGTTCACCGAGTACGTCGGCTTCTACCAGCTGGCCCGCTCGGAGGGGCTGGTGCTGCGCTACCTCGCCGACGCGTACAAGGCGCTGAAGCAGACCGTGCCGCCGGACGCCCAGACCGAGGAGCTGGCCGACCTGACCGAGTGGCTCGGCGAGCTGGTCCGGCAGGTCGACTCCAGCCTGCTCGACGAGTGGTCGCAGCTGGTCAACCCGACCGAAGCGGCCGCCGGCGAGGAGGCGCCGCCGGCGGTCACCGCGAACAGCCGGGCCTTCCGGGTGCTGGTGCGCAACGCCCTCTTCCACCGGGTGCAGCTGGCCGCTGCCGAGCGCTATGCGGAACTGGGCGAGCTGGACGCGGAGTCCGGCTGGCCGGCCGAGGCGTGGCGGGCCGCACTGGAGCCGTACTACCAGTTGCATGACGAAATCGGCACCGGGCCGGACGCCCGCGGGCCGGGGTTGCTCATGATCGACGAACAGCCCGGCCGGTGGGTGGTCCGGCAGGTGTTCGAGGACCCCGCCGGTGATCATGACTGGGGCATCGCCGCCGAGGTTGACATGGTCGAATCCGACCGTGCAGGTGAGGCGTGCATTCACACAACTTTCGTAGGGGAACTGGTAAACAGCTAAGGTCCTTCGGCCCAGGACAGACGATCATCGTCGCGCGTACGCTGCCGAAATCGGCAAGGGGGCGGGCTATGGATGATCAAGCGGGCGAGCAGCTGCTGCTGGCCCTGTGCCGGGCTTCGTCCGGCGACGTCCATCTCGACCTGGCCGAGCTGGACTCCGTCGACATGCTGTCCGTGATCGCCCTGCTCCGTGGTGCCGCCGGCATGCGCGACGGCCAGTACCTCGTGCTGCACAACCCGCCCACCGCCCTGCGCCAGATGCTCGAAGCCGTCGGCGACGCCACCGGCGACTCAGGCGTGCGGGTCGAGTAACCCCGCGAGTCCCCAGTTCAGGCAAGCGAGTTCCCGGTTCAGGCAAGCGCACGTCACGGCTGCAACAACGCCCGCACCTCCTCGTCCGACACCTGGCTGAAATCCTGGAACCACTGGCCCACCGCACGAAACCGGGCCGGAGCGCGCAGGCAGACCAGTTCGTCGGCCAGCTCCGCCATCGCCGGCACGACGTCCGCGGGTGCTACCGGCACGGCCAGCACCGTCCACCCGGCGCCGAGCCGGCGCACCACGCGCAGCGCGGCGACCACAGTGGACCCGGTGGCGATCCCGTCGTCCACGATGATCACCGTGCGGTCCTTGAGGCTCACCCGGTTCCGGCCGGGGCGCAGCGACTCCGCGCGCCGGCGCACCTCGTCCCGCTCGTGCTCGACCTGATCCGCCAGGTCCGACCAGGACAGTCCCAACTCGTGCAGCACAGCCGTGTTCCGCACGGTGACGCCGTCCTCCCCCACCGCCCCGGCGGCCAGCTCCGCCCGGTCCGGCGCGCCGACCTTGCGCACCAGCACGATGTCCAGCGGCGCGTGCAGCCCACGGGCGATCTCCGCGGCCACCGGCACACCCCCGCGCGGCAACCCCAGCACGATCGGCTCCCGCTTGGCCAGGTGCGCCAGCCGCTCGGCCAGCTCCCGCCCGGCCGCGGCCCGGTCCTGGAAGCGCATCGGATACCTCCGGCGCGAAAGTTGAGCCCCTAGACCCCCTGTACCCATGACGTGACCAGAAAATGCTCGATCGAGTCCGTTCGATTCTCCCCCGCGGCCAGCCGCCGCACCAGTTCCGCGCGCGTGAACCAGCGCGCCTCCTCCAGTTCGTTGCGGTCAACGGCAACGGAATCCGACTCCGCCACGGCTCGGAAACCGATCATCAGCCCGGCCGGGAACGGCCAGGACTGGGACGCCTGGTAACGGACCTCGCGGACCCGCACCCCCGGCCTCCTCGGCCAACTCCCGCCGCACCGCGTCCTCGAGGTTCTCGCCGATCTCCACGAACCCGGCCAGCGTGGAGAACGCGTCCGGGCCGGAGCCGAGGTGGCGCGCCAGCAGGCAGCGGGCCGGTGGGTCGGGCGCCTCGACCAGCACGATCACCGCCGGTTCGATCCGCGGAAACAGCAGTTTCCCGCAGCCGTGGCAGACGCGCAGGTGGCCGGCGTCGCGGCGGGCGGTGGGACCGCCGCAAGCGCCGCAGAACCGCTGGTTGCGGTTCCAGTGCAGAATTCCGCGCGCGTAGGACAGGATCGCCGCCTCGGGTCCGGCCAGGGACGGGAACAGGCGGCGGATGTCCACGGTCGCGTCCGCTTCGGCTGCCTGGACCGCCTCCGCCTCGTCCATTTCGGACAGATCGGTGGCGAACACGCCGGCCTCGCCGTCCATCCCGAGGAAAACGGGTTCCTGAGCGGCGGCCGCGGGCACGAAGACGGGCACGCCGGCCCGGGCCAGGCAGCGATCCCGCCACAGCGCGACCGCGCGTCCGTGCGCGCGGGCCTGCTCGATCCACTCCGGGTCGGCCCTTCGGTAGCCCGCCCGGTCCAGAGTGAGCCCGTTGTACGGCAAGGTGACTTCGATCCCCATGCGTGCCACCCTACGAGTCATGGCTGATGACAGCTGCGCGGTCGCGCACGGAGACGCGGCCGACCAGACCGCGACCCGCACCCTGGTCGCGGTGTTCGCCTCACCGGTGGCCGGCTACCTGATCAGGTACGGCAACGACCTGGGGTACCGGACGGTTCTGGTGGAGCCCGAGCGTGGCCGGGTCAGCAACGCCGAGCACGGCGCGGCCGCCGCGGTGCTGACCGCGCTGCCGGCCGGGCTGGGGGCCGACGCCGACGTCGTGGTGACCGACCACCACCGGGTGGAGCTGGGTCCGATGCTGCGCGACGCGCTGGCGTCGCCGGTGCGCTGGGTCGGGGTGATGGGCAACCCGCGGCATCCGGCGCCGCACATCCCCGCGCTCACCGACCTGGGCGTCTCCCCCGGCGACATCGAGCGGGTGCACCGGCCGGTCGGGCTCAACATCGGCTCCCGGACGCCGCCGGAGATCGCCATCGCCACGCTCGCCGGGCTGCTCGCCGACCGGAACGGGCGAAAGGGCGGCTTCGACTTCTGATCCCGAGCGGGCCGGTGGTGTCTGACTGGCGCTACGCCAGCGAGCCGGAAATAAACACTGCGAGCAGCGCAGGGAGCGAGGAACGAGCGACCGAGCAGCGCAGGAGGGAAGACACCACATCAAGGCCCGCTCCCCGCGAGCGGAGCGAGCCAATTAAACACAGCGGTGGACAGTTCCACGCCGCGCGGGTAACTTCTAAGCGCTTGCTTACCTCGAGAATGGGAGGATCCTGTGACCGTGTCCCGGGTCGCGATCGTGACCGGAGCGGCGCGCGGCATCGGCGCCGCCGTCGCCAAGCGGCTGGCCAAGGACGGGTACGCCGTCGCCGTGGTCGACCTGGACGAGTCGACCTGCAAGGACACCGTCGCCGCCATCGAGGAGGCCGGTGGCCGGGCGATCGGGGTCGGCGCCGACGTGAGCAACACCGAGCAGGTGGTCGCCGCGGTGCAGCGGGTGGCCGACGAGCTCGGCCCGCCCACCGTGCTGGTCAACAACGCCGGCATCACCCGGGACAACCTGCTGTTCAAGATGACCGACGTGGACTGGGACGCCGTGCTCGGCGTGCACCTGCGCGGCGCGTTCCTGATGAGCCGCGAGGCGCAGAAGCACATGACCGAGCAGGGCTGGGGCCGGATCGTGAACCTGTCCAGCACCTCCGCGCTGGGCAACCGCGGGCAGGCCAACTACTCCGCGGCCAAGGCCGGCATGCAGGGCTTCACCAAGACCCTGGCCATCGAGCTGGGCAAGTTCGGCATCACCGTGAACGCGATCGCGCCGGGGTTCATCGAGACCGACATGACCGCGGCCACCGCCGAGCGGCTCGGTGTGCCGTTCGAGGACTTCAAGAAGGCCGCCGCCGCGCAGATCCCGGTGGCGCGGACCGGGAAGCCGGAGGACATCGCCGCGACGGCCGCGTTCTTCGTCAGCGACGAGGCGTCGTTCGTGTCCGGCCAGGTCATCTACGTGGCCGGCGGACCCCGAGCCTGAGGAGGCACACCATGCGAGTTTTCGCCGGCCTCGCCGAGCTGGAAGCGGCCAAGGGCGAGCACCTCGGCAGCAGCGACTGGCACACCGTCACGCAGGAGCAGATCGACGCGTTCGCCGAGGCCACCGGTGATCACCAGTGGATCCACGTCGACACCGAGAAGGCCGCGAAGGGCCCGTTCGGCACGACGATCGCGCACGGGTACCTGACGCTGTCGCTGCTTCCCGTGCTCACCAAGGACATCTACCGGGTCGACGGCCTGACCATGGGCATCAACTACGGCTCCAACAAGATCCGCTTCCCGTCGGTGGTGAAGGTCGGCTCCCGGATCCGGGCCGGTGTGGAGCTGGTCGACGTGCTGGAGGCCAAGCTCGGCCGGCAGGTCGTCAACCGCGTCACCGTGGAGATCGAGGGCGAGGCCAAACCCGCCATGGTCGCCGAAACGCTTGTTCTGCTCGTTCCCTGAAAGTAGAGGCGATGACTCAGACCTCACCGCTGGTGACCGCGGAGGACCTGCGCCACCGGGTCAAGGAACTGCTGGAGGCACACGACCCGGCACACACCCAGCCGCTGGACTTTCTGCGGGCCCGGTTCGACGCCGGACTCGCCTGGGTGCACTTCCCGGTCGGGCTCGGCGGGCTGGGCCTCGCCCGCGAGCTCCAGTCCGTTGTGGACGCCGAGCTGGCCGCGATGACTGCGCCGGACAACGACCCGCGCCGGATCGGGATCGGGCTCGGCATGGCGGCGCCGACCATCCTGGTGTTCGGCACCGAGGAGCAGAAGGCGCGTTTCCTCCGTCCATTGTGGACCGGCGAGGAGGTGTGGTGCCAACTGTTCAGCGAGCCGGGCGCGGGCTCGGACCTGGCGTCGCTGGGCACCCGCGCGGTTCGGGACGGCGACGGCTGGACGGTCACCGGGCAGAAGGTGTGGACCTCCAACGCGCACAACGCGCAGTGGGCGATCCTGGTCACCCGCACCGACCCGGACGTGCCCAAGCACGCCGGCATGACGTACTTCATCTGCGACATGACCGCACCGGGCGTGGAGGTGCGGCCGCTGCGCCAGATCACCGGTGAGGCCGAGTTCAACGAGGTGTTCCTCAGCGACGTGCGGATACCGGACTCGTTGCGGCTGGGTGCGATCGGCGACGGCTGGCGAGTCGCCCAGACGACGCTGATGAACGAGCGCGTCGCCATCGGCGGCCGGCCCCTCCCCCGCGAAGGCGGCATGATCGGCTCGGTCGCCGGCACCTGGCGCGACCATCCCGAGCTGCGCACCGCGGGCACCCACGACCGCCTGCTCGAGCTCTGGGTCGAGGCGGAAGCGTTCCGGCTGGCCGGAATGCGGCTGCAGCAGCAACTCGCCGCCGGCGCCCCCGGCCCGGAGGGCTCCGCCATGAAGCTCACCTTCGCCCGGCTGCAGCAGCAACTCTCCGGTCTCGAGCTCGGCATGCTCGCCGAGGAAGGCCTGCGCTACGACGATTGGACCCTGCGCCGCCCGGAAGGCGTCGACTTCTACGGCCGCAACGCCGGATACCGGTACCTGCGCGCCAAAGGCAACTCGATCGAAGGCGGCACCTCGGAGATCCTCCGCAACATCATCTCCGAGCGTGTGCTGGGCCTGCCGTCCGAGCCCCGGGTGGACAAGGACGTGCCGTGGAAGGATCTCCCGCGATGAACCTGCTCTACACCGACATCGAGGACCAGCTCCGCGCCAGCGTCGGCGACCTGCTCGCCGACCGCTGCTCCCCCGCCCAGGTCCTCGCCCGGATCGAAACCGACAAGCCCTACGACCTCGACCTCTGGCGCACCCTCGCCGCCGACGTCGGCGCCGCGGGCCTGCTGGTGCCCGAGGAGCGCGGCGGCCACGGCTCCACCGCCCGCGAAGTCGCCGTGGTGCTGGAGGAGCTGGGCCGGCACATCGCACCGGTCCCGTTTCTCGGCAGCGCCGTGCTCGCCACCACCGCCCTCCTCGGCGCAGACCCGGAAGCGGCCGCCCCATGGCTTGCGGCCCTGGCCTCCGGCGAATCCACCGGCGCCCTCGCGACACCGCTGCCGGCCAGCCCCGGGTCCCCCTTCCCCGCAACGGTTCGAGCGGCTGACGGCAAGCTGCACGGCCGCGTCACCTCGGTCGCCGACGTCCTCGTCGCCGACCTGCTCGTCGTCCCCGCGGTCGGCCCGGACGGCCCAGAACTGCACGTGGTCCGCACCGCCGACGTCACCGTGACCCCGGTCGTGTCCCTCGACCTCACCCGCCCGATCGGCGACGTGACCCTCGACGGTGCCCCGTCCGTCCAGGTAGCCGGGCGCGGTGCGGAGCTCGCCCTGGACACCGCCCTGCTGACCGGAGCCGGCCTGCTCGCCTCCGAACAGCTCGGCATCACCGAATGGTGCCTCGACGCCACCGTCGCCTACCTCAACGACCGCAAGCAGTTCGGTCGCCCCGTAGGCTCGTTCCAGTCCCTGAAACACCGCCTGGCCAACATCTACGAACAACTCGTCCTGGCCCGGGCCGCCGCCCGCTACGCCGCGGACAACCTGGCCGGCAACGGCGGCGACGAGCACATCGCCGTCCACACCGCCGCATCGCTGTGCTCGACGGTTGCCGTCCACGCGGCCGAGGAATGCGTCCAGCTCCACGGCGGCATCGGCATGACCTGGGAACACCCCGCCCACCTGTATCTCAAGCGCGCCAAGGCAAACGAGATCGCCCTCGGTGCCCCCGCCCACCACCGGGCCCGCCTCGCCCCCCTGATCAACCTCCCAGGCCCCGAGTGACCGACCCGCTCCCCGAAGACCTCTGGCCCGACGTCCGCCCCGACGCCGCCCGCCGCCTCATGGCCGCAGCCATCGAGTCCTTCGCCACCCGCGGCTACCACGCCACGACCACCCGGGACATCGCCAACGCGGCAGGAATGAGTCCTGCCGCGTTGTACGTCCATTTCCCATCGAAGGCCGCCGTATTATCGGCGATCAGCCGAAGTGGGCACGAGCAGGCGCTCGAGATGATCCAATCCGTGGTGACCTCGACCGACGACCCGGTTGAGGCGATACAATCGATCGTGCAAAGGTTTGTAGCATGGCATGCCAAACGGCACAGGGTGGCTCGTGTTGTCCAATACGAGCTTCAGGCTTTGCCTCCTGAGGAGTATCAGGTCGTGGCCGACCTTCGCCGCCGGACGGAGCAACTCGTCCGCGATGTAATCTCAGCAGGGGTCGCTTCCGGCCGGTTTAAGGTTGCCGATATTCGAAGTGCTGCGCGTGCGGTATTGTCACTGGGGATTGATGTGGCGCGGTGGTATACAGAGGGGAGCAAGCCGTCGCCGGGGGTTTTGGGGCGGCAGTATGGTGAGCTGGTATTGGGGATGTTGGGGGCTTGAGTTTATCCTTGGGGTGCGCGGTTTCGGGGGCGGCGCGCATTGTGCGGGGTCGCCCCTCCGGCCTCAAGGGCGCCTGCGGCGTCGGCTTCGCCGATCGCGGCCAGACGCCTCGAAGTGCGCAGTTCGGCAGAAGTCCGGCCGCGACCCTTGACCCCGGAGCCTCTGCGACCCCTGGGGCCGCGCACAGCGCGGGCAGGGCGGACGCCCTGCCCCCCACCCGCGCGCCGCCCCCGAACCCCAACAAGCCGTGGTGAAGCGTTCACCCGAAAG
>NZ_DASYTH010000299.1:0-1595 GCF_036002505.1 Actinophytocola sp.
GGCCTCGGCTTTCCGCGCGGCATGGCGCTCGAGATAGATCCGCGCAGCCGCCCGGCCAGCCCTGTGCCAGGCCCATGTGTCGAACAGGGCGCGGCCCCGTGCGAGAACCTCGCCGGTCGGGTCGTCGACGACCGTCCACTCGTAGCGCAGCAGACCCTTACGCTCGACCCGTTTGGTTGGCCACAGGCTGATGCTGACCGGCACGATGCCGCACGCGGCGATGATGGCCTGCCGGTCCCCGTCGTCGGCGAGCTTCTCGATGTCGGCGAGCGTCAGCATCCGCGACCCGGGCCGCAGGTTCAGGTCCGGGCCGGCGGTGGCGGCGAGCACCTCGGTGACGGACATCTCCGGCTTCGTGTCGGTCATCCCGCACGCTCCAATTTGGCGACTGACTTGAGGCAGAGTTTGCATTCAGGCAGGTTGGCCAATATGGCGCGGCGGTCCGACCAGCGGTTCGCACGCTCTTCGTCGCCCGCGCTGTAGCCGCACAGCGTCCACCCGGATCGCCCCGGTACTGACGGATCGCCCTTGAGGTTCGTGGAATAGTGCCGAGCCCGCCTTGACTGCGTCGTGCACGGCTCGGCGTCCGGCTTCGTGTCAGTCACGACGCACCATCCGGACCCGAGCAGGAGCACTGGCCGGCGCCGCAGCATTCACCAGCGCACGGCTCGTAACTCGCGCACATGCACGACGAGTCGCGGTCGATCACGTCGTTGTTGAGCAGGCGGGCGATCAGTTTGGCGTCGACCTCCGAGTCCATGACGCCGATGAGTTGGTCGTCGCGATACAGGGTCCGACCGAGCTTGTTGCCGACGCGGTACCTCATGGCGCGACCAGCCAGAGCCAGGCGCGCCCCAGCAGCGACGGGCGTCGGTGACGGCCGCGACCACGCCGTAGCTTGGCCGGCCGGCCGGGCGCCGCATGCCGGGGGCCAGGGACCGCATACCGCAGGACCACCGTCTCGGTGAAGTCCTCGACGGGCGGTGCCGGCGAGATCGGGGTCAGGATGCCCAGGCCGGCGTCCTCGAATCGGACGGCCGGGATCTCACCGGTCGCGTCGGGCCGGCGCAACGCGGGCGGCAGGATCGTGAACGGTGCCAGGTTCACCGTTTGCTCGCCAGCCCGAATCTCGCCGGTGTCGTAGTCGTCGGCGTATGTGGTGCTCATGGCTATGTGGGGCCTTTCAGGGTGTTCGGATCGGGAAGTTCGGTCTTGCGTATTCACCCCAGGCAGCGATCGCGGCAGCGTCGTACGCCCGGGCGGCTTCCTCAGGGGTGTCGAACATGCCCAGATGAATCAGGCGGTCATCCACTCCGATGCGCGCCCGCCATCGCCGGCTTTTCTTGTGCCAGTCCACGCCTCGATAACCCGAGGTGTTCCCCTTGTAGAGGCGTGAGTTGGCCAAGTTCAGCGAGTTGCTGCATGGCCGCAGGTTGGCGCGGCGATTGTCCAGGCCGTCGCCGTTGACGTGGTCGATGTCGTGGGGCGGGTCGCCCGTGATGAATCGGTGCAGCCTCTGGTGTCGGGTTTGCGATAGGTCGCGAACTGCGTATAGGCGTCGACCGTTCCGGTCGAGCCGCCACGGGCCAGCGGCG
>NZ_DASYTH010000300.1:0-4245 GCF_036002505.1 Actinophytocola sp.
GCCGGTCGAGGAGATCCGGGCCGGCGATGTGCTCTGGTGCCCGCCCGGGGTCAAGCACTGGCACGGCGCCTCCCCGACCTCCGCGATGACGCACATCGCGCTCACCGGCGTCCGCGACGGCCAGAACGTCGAATGGCTGGAAAAGGTCTCCGACGAGCAGTACGGCGCCGACGCCGAGCATGAGGACCGCGGCTTGACCGCCCGGCAGCAGGCGATGGCGACCATCGCGGCGTTCACCGCGGGTGGCGAGCTGCCGCGCCTGGAGAAGGCCCTGAACGAGGGTCTGGATGCCGGGCTGACGGTCAACGAGATCAAGGAAATCCTCGTCCAGATGTACGCCTACGCGGGGTTCCCCCGCAGTCTGAACAGCATCACCACGTTCATGGCAGTCCTGAAGGACCGCGAAGCCAACGGCATCACCGACGAGGCCGGCAAGGTAGCAAGCCCGCTGCCCACCGGCAAGAGCAGCGTCGAGCTCGGCACCGAGAACCAGACGCGTCTGATCGGCGCCCCGGCAACCGGTGAGTACATCGCCTTCGCCCCCGCCATCGACCAGTTCCTCAAGGGCCACCTGTTCGGCGACATCTTCGGGCGCGATAACCTCGACTTCCAGAGCAGGGAAATCGCGACCATCGCCGCCCTGGCCAACCTGGACGGCGTCAATTCCCAGCTGGAGGCCCACTTCACCATCGGCTTCAACACCGGACTGACCGAGGTCAACATGAAGGGCCTGGTCGCTGTGCTCCGGACCGAAGTCGGCCAGAAGGAAGCCGACAACGCCAGTAAGGTCCTGAACAAGGTGCTGAGCAACAGACAAGACTGAGGGTGCATCCCAGGGGCGCATGTGGAGGCGCACCCCGGGCCAAGGGGTGGCCTGGCAACAGTCGAGTCCTGCGATGTCGTTGCTGCCCGTCGTGGAGACCACGTGGTCGACCGGGCCGAGGCGTTCGCCGAGCCCCGCGATGGACGCCTCGTCGGTGAGGTCGACGGATTCGATTCTGATGCCGGGCTCCGGCGTATGCGCTGGTCAGGGCGTTCTGGTTGCGACCGCCGGTGACGAGGCCGGCGCCCGCGTCGCGGCGGCGAGGACGACCGCGCGGGCGATTCCGCTGCCGCGTCCGACGACCAGTACGGTCTGATCGTGCAGGGATCCGGTCATGGCAGCCTCTCGTGGAGGAAGCGGCGGGACGGTAGTCATCGATGCTCCACTCCGGGTTCGGGCCGGGGTTGGCGGCGGTTCCGGCTGATCCTTGCTTTATGACCGGCTTGCGGCCGTCGCCGAGCGGCACGGCTGAAGCCTGCGTCTGCCTGCGCCGCGTTCGTATCCCCCGATGGCTAGCCGGCCTGGATGGTGTATTGGCCAGGCGCCTAGCGTGAAGGCCGTGCAGGAGCCCGGGGACGTGCCGGTGTCGCGGCGTACAGCGGAGCTTGCCGGCCGCCGCGTAGAGTGCGGCACGCTCGAACTGGCGCTCGCCAACGACCTTCAGTGGCTCGACCGTGCCTTAGCGCAAGTCCTCGCGTTAGCAGCGCGCCGCCTCGGGGCAGAGTCCGTGGGCCTGGCCTTCGCGGCGCGTGCAGCGGTGATCGAGCCCTGCTCTACAACTGACGGTGGGCACGGGGTGCGTTGCGCCGATCCCACTACGCCACCGTCCTGGCTCGGCCGGTGGGGAACCGCTCGGCCAGGAAGTCATCGATGATCCGCTGGTCCTCGGGTGCGAAGGCGGAACGTGGGAGCGCAATCTGCTGCGGGCCGGTGCGCTTGAGCAACCAGACGTCCGGGCCACGGCGGACCCGGCAGATGCCGGCCCAGTCCACCTGCAGATGGGTCGTCGCGGAGTGGATCTCGACGCCGGCGGTGGTGAGCCGGTACCGAAATGGCTGGTCCAGGGATTTGCGTTGGGTCCACCAGCCGAGCAGTGACACGAGTTCGGGGAACATGATGAGCAGCGCAATTAACAGGATCGGCTTGAGCATCCCGGTGAACGAGCCGGAGATCAGGGCCACCATCAGCAGTAACACCAACAAGACCGCCCCGCCGATTCGCGCGGCGCGCGTGCGCCCGCTGGTAGCGCTGAGCGTCATGCGCCGCAGCACGGCGTAGGTAATCCGCAGCTCACCGGAGATAGGCATGGGGCATCCTGTCGCATTGAAGGGGTGAGGCAGTATGGCACGCCCGATCGGCGCTAGATGCGGGCCGGATGAGCAGAACAGCCCGGTGACGAGGCAGCGGCGCTCAGCCGATCTGAGCAGCGGTGGTGGCGTGATGCCGGCGCTCCGCCGCGTACTCGAACGGACGGAACGGTTTACCGTGATCGAGTGGATCTTCTCGTGGTGGGTGGCAGCGGCTTTCTCGGACTGGAAATCACCCGTCAGGCGCGGCGCGCCGATCATTGCGTCGCGGCGACCTTCCACAGTGGCGTTCCCGCCGTCGCTGACGTGGACTGGAGGAATCTGGATATCCGCCACCGCGACGACGTCACGGCCTTGGTCCTCGCGGCACGGCCTGATGTGATCGTCAATGCCGCCTACCGGCAATCTGACTGGGCAACCACAGCTGAGGGCGGCATGCACGTCGCCCTCGCGGCGGCGGTGGCAGGAGCTCGCCTTGTGCACGTGTCCAGCGATGCGGTCTTCTCCGGTACGACGGCCCGCTACGACGAGACGCACGTCCCGGATCCCGCGACACCATACGGTGCCGCCAAGGCCGCCGCCGAGACGGCGATCAAGGGCATAACGCCGACCGCCGTCATCGCCCGGACCTCGCTGATCATCGGCGACGGCGATTCCCCGCACGAGAGACACGTGCACGCGCTGGCAGCCGGTGCCGTGACCGGTGCCCTCTTCACCGATGACGTGCGATGCCCGGTGCATGTCACCGACCTCGCCTCCGCCCTACTCGAGTTGGCGGCGTCGCCGTACTCGGGGATCCACCACGTCGCCGGCAAGGATGCCATCAGCCGCTACGAGCTCGGAGTGCTCATCGCACGCCGGGACGGTCTCGACCAAGCCACCCTTCCTACCGGGCTACGCGCCAGCACCGGCCTCCCCGGACCCATCGACGTACGGTTGGACAGCACCAACACCCAGGCGCGGTTGAACACCCGCCTGCGAGGCGCACGCGAGTTCCTCGCACCCACGCCGACCTCGACACGGTCGTCGCGGGCAACGACAAGCAGCGTTCGCTGTCGACCACGGCCCTGATGGGGCCGAAAGGATCCGGGCGAATCAGGGCCACTCCCGGTCGACCTCGAGTTGACGCCACAAGCGCCCCGGCCCGATTTGGCGGTCACGACCCGTAGCGGTCGGATCGCGGCTGTGAGTAGGCCCGAATTCGGGCCGGTTGGCCTACGCACGACCGCGTAGGCCTGTCGGGTCCCCACATGGGTCAGCACGCTGGACGAGCGCAGCTTGCGGCGACCGGGACGATCGGTGGCTGGTGGCCGGGAATTGTCGGACCCTCATGCGATGCTGAACTCGTGGTTGTCGTTTTCGATGCCGAGCTGTGGATTTGGGATGCCCGGCGCGTCGACAGCTGGATTTTCGTCAGCTTGCCCGCCGCGGCGTCCGAGGAGATCCGCGACCTGACCGGCGGCCGACGTCGTGGCTTCGGCTCGCTGCGGGTGCGGGCCACGGTTGGCGGCAGCACGTGGACGACCTCGGTGTTCCCGGACAGCACGCGCGACGGCTATGTCTTGCCCATCAAGCGCGATGTTCGCGAGGCCGAAGGCCTCGGCGCGGGCGACACCGCGACTGTGACCGTCGAACTCATCGACTTTTGACCACTGACTTCTGACCAGCGGCGACAAGCCGGCATCAGCGCACGGTGGTGAGGGTCGGCGCCGTGTGACTGCGGTCGGTGGCGAGGGACTCGAGGATGTTGTCGCGTTGATGAACGCTGTCCGGTCCAGGTGCCGGTGGCGACTGCGAGCCGAGCGACTACCGGGTTGCCGGGTCAGCGAAGCTTGGCAGAGCCCGCGCTTCACAAAACCTGCAACGCGTCCTTAGATCGGCAGGCCGTGTTCTGCACCGAAATCATTGACGCTGGAGCCGCCTGCTGCCCGCTCTCGTCGGAGAACACGGTCGAAGATCCCGAGCGTCCCACTACCCCGGGAAAGGCGGGCTACGCATGCGGCTCATCGGCCGGCCGAGGCGTTACCATGCTCCAGGTTTGACATTGACCAGGATGGATGGCACATGAGAGCTCGTACAGTTGCCTACTTCACCGCGACCGTCCTGCTGGTAACC
>NZ_DASYTH010000301.1:0-9578 GCF_036002505.1 Actinophytocola sp.
GCGCAACCCGTCGCACAAGATGCTGATGAGCGTGCTCGGCGGCATGAGCGAATCCGAGCGTCAGCATGTTCAGGCCCGGGTGCGCGCGGCGATGGACTCACAGGTGATCAACGAGGGACGGCACCAGGGCGGCCGGGCGCCGTACGGGTACCTGGTAGTCGATGGCGGTCCGCATCCGAACCCACGCAAGGCGGCCGAGGGCTATCGGTTGCGGCTCTTGGCAGTCGATGAGGTGTCGGCGGCTGTCGTGCGGCGGATCTTCGAGGAGTACCTGAATGGGCTCGGTGATCGTGCCATCGCCAACGGGCTCAACCGGGATGGAATCCCGTGTCCGTCGGCGCGGCGGCCGGACCAGAACCGGCATCGGTTGGCGGACGGGTGGCAGGGCAGCACGGTCCGGTCCATTGTGGAGAATCCTCGATACACCGGGTATGCGTTCTTCGGCCGGTGGACCAAGCAAGAGACGTTGATCGATCCGGACGACGTGGCGGCCGGACATGTGGTCAGGTTCCGCCGGTCGGCTCCGGGTCGGGTCGTGCGGTCCCGGCGGCCGGCGCACCCGGAGATCATCAGCGTGGAGCACTTCACGCAGGCTCAGTTGCTCCGCCGGTCCAAGGGTGCCGGTGGGTTGGCGACGGCCCGGAAAACCCCGCGGAGCGGGCGGCCGACGAAGCGGATCTACCTGTTTCGCGGGTTGATCAGGTGTGCGGTGTGCACACGGAAAATGGAAGGCAGCCCGCGGGCTCACGGCATGTATTACCGGTGTCCAGCCCGGACACTGGCGCCCGGATCACCGGTGCTGGCCACGCATCCGCCCGCGGTATATCTGCGGGAGGACCCGCTTCGGGATGCGGTGAATGGCTGGTTCGGCGAATTGTTCAATCCGGAGCATGTCGATGAGACTGTCGCCGCTTTGGTCGGTTCGCAGGAACGGCCGCATACCGAGCCTGGCACGGCGCGGAAGCGGTTGGCCGACGCCGAGGCGAAACTTCGCCGGTACCAGGAAGCGATCGGCGCGGGCATCGACCCGGCGGCACTCGTCGAGGCGATCAACACCGCACAGACTGAGCGCGCCGCCGCGCGGGCCGAACTCGACAACGCCCCGACGCCGAGCACGCTGGCCGAGGCCGAGGTGTACGCGATGATCGACTCACTCGGCGACGTCGGCGCCGCACTCAACGGAGGGAAGCTAGAGCGACTGGCAGAGCTGTACACGGCCACTGGCCTGCAGGTTTGCTACGAGCCCGAGACATCGACGGCGGAGGTGTCGATACGGGTGAATAGTGTGCGTGTCCGAGGGGGGACTTGAACCCCCACGCCCTTGTCGGGCACTAGCACCTCAAGCTAGCGCGTCTGCCATTCCGCCACTCGGACCAGGTGGGCACAGGGTAGCTGATCGGGGTGCGGGTGGGCGGGGGTGGGTGGTAGGAAGGCCGGGTGACGGGACTGGGCGCGGCTGAGGCTGAGGTTGTGGGGCTGACCAGCGAGCTTATTCGGATCGATACGACGAATACGGGGGAGCTCGAGACCACTGTGGGGGAGCGGGTGGCGGCGGAGTATGTGGCGGGGAAGTTGGGGGAGGTGGGGTACGACGTCACGTATGTGGAGTCGGGGGCGCCGAACCGGGGGAACGTGATTGTGCGGTTGGCGGGGGCGGACCCGTCGCGGGGGGCGTTGTTGGTGCATGGGCACCTTGATGTTGTGCCGGCGGATCCGGCGGAGTGGTCGGTGCATCCGTTTTCGGGGGCGGTGCAGGACGGGTACGTGTGGGGGCGGGGGGCCGTCGACATGAAGGACATGGTGGCGATGATGATCGCTACGGCGCGGCGGTTCAGGCGGGACAACATCGTGCCGCCGCGGGACATTGTGTTCGCGTTTGTGGCGGATGAGGAGGCGGGGGGAGCGTACGGGGCGCAGTGGCTGGTGGAGAACCGGCGCGACCTGTTCGAGGGGGTTACCGAGGCGATCGGGGAGGTTGGGGGGTTCTCCGTGACGCTGGCCGAGGATGTGCGGGCGTACTGCATCGAGATCGCGGAGAAGGGGATCGCGTGGATGCGGTTGCGGGTGCGGGGGCGGGCGGGGCACGGGTCGATGATCCATGACGACAACCCGGTGACGAAGTTGGCGGAGGCGGTGGCGCGGCTGGGGCGGCACCGGTTTCCGCAGGTGTTGACGGAGTCGGTGCGGGAGTTTCTCAACGAGGTGAGCAACCTGACGGGGCTCACGTTCAGTGAGGATGATCTGGAGGGGGCGGTCGGGAAGCTGGGCCCGCTGTCCAGGGCGGTGGGGGCGACGCTGAGGGACACGGCGAACCCGACGATGTTGAACGCGGGGTACAAGGTCAACGTCATTCCGAGCGTCGCGGAGGCGACGGTGGACTGCCGGATCCTGCCGGGGCGGCAGGCGGCGTTCGAGCGGGAGCTGGACGAGATCCTCGGGCCGGACGTGGAGCGGGAGTGGATCACGCACCTGCCGCCGGTGGAGACCACGTTCGACGGGGCGCTGGCGGACGCCATGGGGGCCGCGATCCTGGCGGAGGATCCGGGGGCGCGGGTGCTGCCGTACATGCTGTCCGGGGGGACGGACGCGAAGGCGTTCAGCACGCTGGGCATCCGGTGTTTCGGGTTCTCGCCGCTGCGGCTGCCGCCCGATCTTGACTTCACCGCGCTCTTCCACGGGGTGGACGAGCGGGTGCCGGTGGACGCGATCAAGTTCGGCACCCGGGTGCTGGACCGGTTCCTGCGGTCCTGTTGACGGAGGAGTTCACCCTGTCCGACGGGGCCGCGATCGGCCTCGAGCGGGCGGGGGACCCGGACGGCGAGCTGACCGTCGTCCTGGTGCACAGCTACGCCCAGGACCGCCGGGTGTGGCACAAGATCATCGGCGTGCTGCCCGCGGCCACCGAGCGTCCCGTGCAGGTCATCGCCTACGACCAGCGGGGGCACGGGGACTCGGCGCCGGCGACCCCGGGCACGGCGACGGTGGAGCAGTTGGGCGACGACCTGGCCGAGGTGATCGAGCGGGCCGCGCCGCACGGAAAGGTCGTGCTGGTGGGGCACGGCATGGGCGGGCTGGTGTGCATGGCGTTGACCGCGCGGCACCGGTTGCTGTTCACCGGCCGGGTGGGCGGGTTGGTGTTCCTGGCGACCGCCGCCGGGCACGTGCCGGGTGCGGTGCTGCCGCAGTCGGTCGGCCGGGTGGTGCAGGATCTGGAGGCGATCCTGGGCTCGCGGCTGCTGGAGCCGGTGCGGCAGAAGATCGGCCGGGCGACCGAGATCGGCCTGCGCTGGTTGCTGCTCGGCGACGACCCGGACCGGGACGACGTGCGGCTGGTCGCGGAGATGATCTCCCGGCACTGGCCGGACACGGTGGCGCTGTTCCGGCCGGCGCTGGACCGCTACGACCGGGAGGCGGCGCTCTCCGTCGCCGCCGGCACCCCGGTGCTGGCGGTGGTGGGGGAGAAGGACCGGTTGGTGCCGGCCGCACACGCCCGGGCACTGGCCGGCGCGGTCGAACACGGCACGGCCGTGGTGCTGCCCGGGTTGGGGCACATGTTGCCGCTGGAGGGCTCCGCTGAGATCATTCCGCGCATCGTGGGACAGATACACACCGCGTTGCGCTCCGGTTGATCTTCCACTGGTGTGAACCGGATGCGGTGGGTGCGCGTAGACCTGGATCAAAGACCCAGCGGAGGTGCCGATGCCCGAGTTCGTGACCGGTCTACCCCTACATGCTCTGGTCGTGCACTTCGTGGTGGTGCTTCTGCCACTCGCGGTCGCCGGCTCGATCGTGGTGGCGCTCTGGCCGGCGGCACGACAGCGGTTCGGTTGGCTGGTGGTGGCCGTCGCGGCGGTGGCCACCGCGCTGGTCCCGGTCGCCACCAACAGCGGCGGGAAGCTCAAGACCCGGGTGTCGGCGCCGGACAATCAGGCGGCCATCGACCACCATGAGGAACTCGGCAACCTGATGCTCTGGTTCGCGCTTCCGCTCCTGGTCGCGGTGGCGGCGTTGATGGTGGTGCACGAGGTGGGCCGGCGGCAGTCGCTGGGCTGGACGAAGCTCGCGACCGTGGCCGCGGCCGTGCTCACCATCGGCCTCGCCGTGGCCGCGGGCATCCATGTCTATCGCGTCGGCGACGCGGGGGCGCGCGCGACGTGGGAGTTCGTCAAGGACCAGCCGCCGCACTGACTGAGGGGCGACCGGCCGGCAATCAGGTGATGAGTCCGGGCAGGAAGTCGTTGCGCCGGCGGCGTTTCAGCCAGACCTTGCGCGAGCCGTCGGAGTAGAGCCGCACCGTCGAGAGCTCCCATCCGGAGTACTCGGCGTGGATCGACAGTTGCGTGGCCGCTGCGCGCCGCGACACTCCTGGCGGGAGCCGCAGCGGCCGGTACTCCCAGTCTGGGTCGATCACCCCGTCTGTCTTCATGCTGTTCCCTCCCCCCGGCCACCCCGCGAAGCCGGCTGACTTCATGACGCGGTCACCGGGACGTTACGCCCAGCATTCCCTGTGTTTCATTGCCATTGCAAGGTCGAGAGTCACTCAAGCCTGCGGACGAGCCCGGTGTGCAGGTCGTACACGGCCGCGACCACGGCCACCCGGGAGCGCCTGATCTCGGCCGACCGGTCGGGGAGCTCCGCGCACACCCGCAGCGCCTGGTTCCGCACGCAGGCCGCGACGAACGCCGCCTCGTCGGGGTCCGGGGGTGTGGCCCTTACGGTCGCCTCGATGGCCCGGGCCACGGTGCTGACCGCGCCGGTGAGCTCGCCGCGGCCGCGCACCAGGTCGATCGCGGCCCGGACCGCGCCGCAGTTGGCGTGGCCGAGCACCACGACCAGCGGCACGCCGAGGTGCGCCACGGCGTACTCGATGCTGCCCACGGTCGCGTCGTCGAGCACCTCGCCGACCGCGCGGACCGTGAACAGGTCACCGAGCCCGTGGTCGAAGACCAGCTCCGGGGTGACCCGGGAGTCGGCGCAGCCGAGCACGCAGGCGAACGGGTGCTGGCCGTTCGTCAGGCCTTCCCGCCAGGCGAGCTGCTCGTGCGGGTGGACCTGGTGGCCGCCGGCGAACCGGGCGTTGCCCTGGGCCAGCCGGTGCCAGGAGTCGGTGACCCCCGGCGGGGCGGCGCGCGCGGCGGGCCCGACCAGCAGTCCGGCGGTGGTGGCGGCGAGGACCGAGCGGCGGGGCAGGTGGCTCATGCGAGGGCATGTTGCCCGTGAACAGCGGGCACGACGCGGAGCGCGCGCACGGTTTCGCCCGAATGGGGGATCGGAGATATACGCAGGTCGGAGGTTGTAACGAAGCGGTATCACTGGTCGAATCGTTACGGGGAGGGAGGAGGTCAATGGTGACCATCGACCCGCGGAACGCGCCGATCTTCGGAGACGCCGTCGCCGCCGACCCGCCGCGCCCGGTGCGCGTGGCCGCCGCCCTCCTGCTCGGCAACGTGGCGCTCGCCGCCGGCTACGGCCTGTACACCAACCTGGACGTGAGCCCCCCGCTGTTCCTGGTGCCGCTGACGCTGGCGGTCTGGTTCGCGGTGAGCATGCGCGCCGGGCGGAACTGGGCGCGCACCGCCTCGACCGTCCTCTCCGGACTCTTCATTGCCATGATGGCGTTACTGATCGACTACGGAATGGCAGATCTCGCTGCCTTTGCGGTCTCGGTCACATTGCTACTCTGTGCGATGAGGTTGATGTGGCGGGGTGACGTGAAGGAATATTTCGGGGCCTAGGCTTGCGCATTCTGTGTGCGTTTGTAAGCATGCGGTGAGCAGCACGAATGTGACTAAAGTCCCTTTTCGATCAGAAGCTACGCCGAAGTAATCTGTCGGCCAGCCGCCTAGATCAGGTGGTCTGGACAACGTATTTTCATGATCGGATAATTGGTGGACAAATCACCCGAGGCGCTCAGTAGAAGGACGTTCCTGACGGCGTCGGGAGCATTGCTGCTCGCCGGCTGCGCGTCCGGTAATGACGGCGCGGCGGGCAATGTGGAGGTGCCGGAGGTACGGCTCGGGGTGCTGGCCGTGCCGGACACCGCCCCGCTGTACGTCGCCGACCGGGAGGGCATCTTCAGATCCGGTGGCCTGCGGCCCAAGATGGTCGACTCGCAGCTCACCGGCGACAACCGGTTCGACCTGGAGCACGGAACCGAGGACGTCCACTTCGACAGCTGGGTGACGATCTTCCTCAACATCGCCGACGGGGCCGACTGGGTGCTGGTCGGTGAGGCCTACCAGGCCGGCGCGAACACCACCGCGCTGATCGCCGCGCCGCGGTCGAAGCTGCGCCGGGTGCGCGACCTGAAGGGCACCCGGATCGCGGTGAACAATCCGCGCGGGCTCGGCGTCATGCTGATCACCGCGCTGCTCTCCGCCAACGGCCTGGCGCCCAGCGACGTCACGTTCGTCGAGACGCCGTTCGACCAGATCGGCGCGGCCGTGCAGCGCGGCGACGCGGAGTCCGGCTGGCTGGTCGAGCCGTACCTCACCCTCGCCCAACTCGAGACCGGGGCCGTGCCCCTCGCAGACACCGCCACCGGGCCTACCGCGGACCTGCCGCAGTCCGGGTACGTGTGCGCTCGCAGCTTCGCCGAGCGCAATCCGCGCACCATGAGAGCGTTCCAGAGCGCCCTGGTGCGGGCCCAGGTGGCGGCCCAGGACCGGACCGTCATGGAGCGGGAGCTCACCGGCTACCTCAAGGTCACGCCCAGGGTGGGGGCGCTGATGAACGTCGGCACGTTCCCCGGCTCGCTGCGCGCGGTCCGGCCGCAGCGGGTGGCCGACCTGATGCTCGAGCAGGGCATGCTGAACAAGCCGATCAAGGTGGCCGACCGGATCTTCGGTTAGCCCAGCCGGAGCTCCGGGTAGCCGAGCTCGATGTCGCTGACGTCGTCGAGGGCGGACCGGATCGCCGCCGGGAGGGTGAGCTCCTCGGAGATCAGCGAGCCGAGCAGCTGGCCGGTGTCGCGCGCGCCGACGATCGGGGCGACCACGCCGGGGCGGTCGCGCACCCAGGCCAGAGCCACCGACAGCGGCGAGGTGGCCAGGCCGTCGGCGGCGGTGACCACGGCCTGCACGATCCGCGCGGCCCGGTCGGTGCGGTGGTGCTCGACGTACGGGGCGTAGTGCGGGGACGCGCCGCGTGAGTCGGCCGGCGTGCTGGCCCGGTACTTGCCGGTCAGCACGCCCCGGCCAAGCGGGGCCCAGGGCAGCACGCCGATCCCGTGGTAGTCCGCGGCCGGCAGGACCTCACGCTCGATTCCGCGCTCCAGCAAGGAGTACTCGACCTGGGTGCTGACGATCGGCAAACCGTCTGAAGTGGACAGTTGACGGCTGGCCGCGGTGGCCAGTTGCCAGCCGGAGTAGTTGGACACCCCGGCGTAGCGCACCTTTCCGCTGCGCACCGCGGAGTCCACGGCGGACAGCGTCTCCTCGACCGGCACGGTGGTGTCCCAGGCGTGCAGCTGCCAGAGGTCGACGTGGTCCACGCCGAGCCGGCCCAGTGACCCGTCGAGCGCGGACAGCAGCGCCCCGCGGGAGGCGCCGCCGCCGAACGGGCCGTCGTCTCGCCGGGCCACCGCCTTGGTGGCGAGCACGATCGCGTCCCGGGGCACCAGGTCGCCGAGGATGCCGCCGAGGATCCGCTCGCTCTCCCCGTCCGAGTAGACGTCCGCCGTGTCCACCAGCGTGCCGCCGAGGTCCAGAAAGGCGACGAGCTGGCTCGCGGCCTCGTCGGCGTCGGTGTCCCGGCCCCAGGTCATCGTGCCCAGACCCAGCCGGGACACCCGCAGCCCGCTGCGACCGAGGTGTCGTTGCTCCACGTTCAGCGAGCCTAAAGGCAGGTCAGCTACGGTGCGCGAAGTGGTAGCACGGTGTTGGATTCAATGTGCGGGCTCGGGCCCCGCGTCAACTTGGCAGATGGTCACGTTGGCACGGAGCGACTCCTCGGGCAGGCCTCCGGCCTACCGTCGTCGCCGCTGAGCCCGCACAGCAGTTGGCAGCCGGCCAACGAGGGGTAGGGTTTACGGATGCGACTCGGACTGAACCTGGGCTACTGGGGAGCGGGGAACGACGCGGCCAACCTGGAGCTGGCCCGGGAGGGCGACCGGCTCGGCTACGCGGTGGCCTGGGCGGCTGAGGCGTACGGCTCTGACGTACCGTCGGTGCTGGCCTGGGTGGCCGCGCAGACCAAGCAGATCGACGTCGGCAGCGCCATCCTGCAGATCCCGGGACGTCAGCCGACCATGACGGCGATGACCGCGGCGACACTGGACACGCTGTCGGGCGGGCGGTTCCGGCTCGGCCTCGGCGTGTCCGGACCGCAGGTGTCCGAGGGCTGGTACGGCGTCAAGTTCGACAAGCCGCTGGCGCGCACCCGGGAGTACGTGGACATCGTGCGCATGGCGCTGCGCCGGGAACGGGTGAGCTACGCCGGCAACCATTTCACGCTGCCACTACCGGACGGACCCGGCAAAGCGATCAAGCTCACCACCCACCCGGTGCGCGACAACATCCCGATCTACCTGGCCTCGATCGGGCCGAAGAACATGGAGCTGTGCGGGGAGATCGCCGACGGCTGGCTGGCGATCTTCTACTCACCCGAGCACGCGAGCGAGCAGCTCGAGCTGATCAAGCGCGGCCGGGCGAAGGTGGGCAAGACGCTCGAGGGCTTCGACGTCGTGCCGACCGTGCCGCTGGTGATCGACGACGACTGGGAGCGGGCGGCGGATCTGCTGCGGCCGTACGCGGCGCTCTACATCGGCGGGATGGGCAGCCGGCAGCAGAACTTCTACAACGCGCTGGCCTGCCGGATGGGGTACGAGCGGGAGGCCGCGGAGATCCAGGACCTGTACCTGGCCAAGGACTACGCCGGCGCGGCGGCGAAGGTTCCGCTGGGCTTCCTGGACGCCACGTCGCTGCTCGGACCCAGGGAGCGGATCGTCGAGCGGGTCCAGGCGCTGGCCGAAGCGGGGGTCACCACGCTGACCGTTTCGACCGCCCTGCAAGATCTGGAGCGCGGAATCGCGGCGTTGCGGATCGCCGCGGAGGCTCTGGACAAGGCGGGCGTCGGCAGCTGACCCGGCGCTCGCCCCGAGATGGCGAGGTCGAGTGTGAGCGGAACTTGCGGAGCGGGCAATCAGGTACTGCTCTGTCACCGAGGAACGAGCGATCTCGTTCCGAGAATCGCCAGCATCCGAGCTTGCGAGGTGCTGGCTTGAGCACGACGATCAGCATCCTGGATGCTGGAATCCTTGGCGTGGTCGAAGGTCTGACCGAGTTCCTGCCGGTCTCCTCGACCGGGCACCTGAAGATCACCGAAGGGTTCCTGAAGATCCCGGTCGACGACCCGGCCGTGGTCGGATTCACCGCGGTGATCCAGGTCGGCGCCATCGCCGCGGTGCTCGTCTTCTTCTTCCGCGACATCGTCCGGATCCTCGGCGCCTGGTTCCGCGGGCTGGCGCACCGCGAGGCCCGGGACGACCACGACTACAAGTTCGCCTGGTGGGTGATCTTCGCGACGATCCCGATCGTAGTGGTCGGCATCGCGGCGAAATCCTTGATCGAGGGGCCGCT